>JBOHSN010000066.1:0-23748 GCA_050733215.1 Gemmatimonadales bacterium | reverse complement strand
CATACCTTACCTCACCCCTTGGAATGCGTGAACGCACTAATGCAATCGCCGAGCTAGCCAGAGCAGCTCGGCGATCTTGGTAGTCCCTCTAACGTCGATCAGTGGCGCGGGGGAGGCGAGGACCCGTGGCTTTGCGGCCCCGGCTTTCGCCGGGTGTGCCTTTCTCAAGGCTAGCGAATCCACGTTACACGGTGGTCCGAACGACGTCAAGAAGAGTCCGTCTGGTTCACCAGTGGGGGCGCTGTAAGTCCGGCTGCATTCGCCCGGTACGCCGACAAAGGCAGAGTGCTCGGCGGCTTCCCCCTCTATCTCTTGAACCGCGCCGCTTCCTCCGAGCCGCCGGTGACGTCGCCGGCGCTGTAGGAATGGGCCCCCGCCCCGGCGAGGTGGCCGGCGGCGACAATCAAGTATTCCTCACGAATGGGACGGTCCTCGAACCAGCATTCCAGAATCTCGCGCACCCCGGCCGCGTAGCGCGCTTGGGCCGACAAGCTCGTGCCGGACACATGCGGCGTCATCCCGTGGTGCGGCATGGTCCGCCACGGGTGATCCTTCGGGGCCGGCTGCGGAAACCAGACGTCGCCCGCGTACCCGGCGAGCTGCCCGCTCTCGAGCGCCCGCACGACCGCATCGCGGTCGCAAATCTTGCCTCGCGCAGTATTCACCAGATAGGCGCCTCGCTTCATCTTGGCGATGAGCGCGTCGTCGAACAGATGCTCGGTCTCCGGATGCAGCGGGGTATTGATCGTGACCACATCACAGACCCGCACCAGCGACTCGGCGCTTGGGTGGAAGGTCAGGCTCAGCTCTTGCTCGACGCTGGCCGGCAGCCGATGCCGATCGGTGTAGTGCAACTGGACGTCGAAGGGTTGGAGCCGGCGCAGCACCGCCGTCCCGATGCGTCCGGCGCCCACCGTACCGACCGCCATCCCTTCCACATCGTAAGAGCGGGACACGCAGTCCGCGATGTTCCAGCCGCCGTCGACCACCCACTGATACGACGGGATATAGTTGCGCACCAGTGCCAGGATCATCATCACGACGTGTTCGGATACGCTGATGCTGTTGCAATACGTGACCTCGGCGACTGTAATCCCCCGCTCGATGGCGGCCTGGAGATCAACGTGATCGGACCCGATCCCCGCCGTGATCGCGAGCTTGAGCCTCGGCGCTTTGGCGATGCGTTCCTTGGTGAGGTAGGCCGGCCAGAACGGCTGCGAGATCACGATCTCGGCATCCGGCAGCTCACGCTCAAAGACCGAGTTCGCCCCGTCCTTGTCGGCAGTGACGACCAGCGTGTGGCCTCGCCCTTCGAGAAACGTCCGAAGACCGAGTTCTCCGGAAACGCTCCCCAAGAGGTCCCCCGGCCTAAAGTCCACCTTTTCGGGCGTCGGCAATGTTTGGCCACCGGGATAACGTTGCAGCTTGGGGATGTCGTCCCGGGCATATGACTTCGGGTATCCCGTGACGGGATCATCATAGAGCACGCATACGACCTTGGCCATCTCTTCCTCCAGTTGATGGTTGGAGAACGCTTGGCGCTGTTGAAATGATCCGCGCTGGTCGGTATGCCGGGCCTGACGGGACTGCCTTTGGCGGTGCCCCGCGCTTCGCTACCTCTTCGGCCCAGCCGGCGGATTGTCGCTCTTGAACACGTCGCGGTTCTTCGCGGTGTACGACGCCCAGTCGGGCGGGACCTCCTCCTCGGTGAAGATCGCCGTCACTGGGCACTCGGGCACGCAGGCCCCGCAGTCGATGCACTCGTCGGGGTGGATGTAGAGCTGGTCCTCCCCCTCGTAGATGCAGTCCACCGGGCACACGTCCACACACGACCGGTCTTTGACGCCAATACAGGGTTCGGCGATCACGTATGTCATGAAGCTGGGCCTCCGGCGCGGGTCGCCCGCTCAGCCTTGGGTGGGCGGCACGCTGCTGTTCCAAGTATCGCGGTGCAGCTTCCACCGGCCGCCTTCCGGCCGCCAGATGACGAGGTACTTGCCGCAATCGAGGATCCGGCCGCCGTCCCCCTCCAGGGTGTAGCGACCGACCTCAATGGCGACCTCACCCTGGCGCTCGAGCTCGATCGTCTCGAGGCGAGCCGCCCGAATTCCCAGCCCGATGGCCCTGCGCCAGAAGGCCTCGATCGCAGGCTGGTCGCTGACGAAGTCGCCTCCGGGTGGGAGCAGCCAGGCATCGGTGGTATAGGCGGCGGCGACGGCAGCGGCATCGCCCCCCGCGAAAGCGGCCACGAAGCGCTGATTGGCGGCCGTGATCTGGCCTCGGAGGTCCGAGGAAGTGACAGGGCGAGTCATGGCGGGGGGCCTCGACAAATCGAAGGGACGGGGTGAAGCGACTACGGACCTGATTCTCAAGTATACCACAACGGCGTTTCGCCGGGTGATGGCGCGGTTTGGTGCGTCGCTGCCGCGAGGGGTGCCGCCGAGTGAGCGGCTGCTACTCCACCTCATTGCCCTCGCAACGCCACAACGTCTGCCACGGCTGGTTCGCTTGCTCGCATCGGCTCTGGCGTAACCGTGCCGCCTCACGTCCGGTCGTGGCTTGACGCGCCGCGAGACGCGACCAGGGAACGGAGATGATGGCGCAGGGCCTCGTCCGTCCCCCTCGGCGACGTGGTCTGCTAGTCCGCTACCGGCTCGGCAGCGCGTGCATCGGCGGTGCCCGGGGCATCGCCGTCATCGCGGGAGCTCCCCTCCCGACCAGACCCCCGGGGTTGCTGCGCTCCTTCTCTTTATTATTCGGCCATCACGACCGCATTATTCGGCTACCACGACCGCACTTCGAGAGAGCGCGGCAGTGCTTGAGCCGCCACGGGGTCATTAGGACTTCGATCCATGACCGCTTCAGGTCTTAGAGCTCGAGCGCATCGGCCTAACCGACCAGCTCTCGTGACAGCTGTCGAGGGAAACGGAGGGTGATGTTCGTTCAGGTACCGCTCTCGACTCGCGAGGCGTCCGAGTTTGCGGGGATACTCGAGTCTTCACGAAGTTCCCCCCAGGGCTCGAGCACTGGGACTGTCCGAACGGCAACCCGAGGTACCCGCTGCGTCAGGCCGCTCTCAGCTAACTGGGTTGCATCCAGGTGTAACGCATCGCAGGCGGTGGCGCCGTAGTGCGGAGAGCCCCAGACTGCGGAGAGCCCCAGACTGCGGAGAGCCCCAGACTGCGGAAAGCCCCAGACTAGGGAAGGGCGGCCAGGCTGCGCACTCGCTAGCGGCCATCTCGCGCTGGCGATACCGAGCGGTCGCCGAATCGAACCGGAGGTGCAGCGCCATATGATCGCCCGTCGTGATACGCTTGCGCAGGCACTTGATGAGCTCGAAGCCGGAGCACTAGCGGACGCCTCGGCCATAGTCGTGAGCCGCCGCTCGTGGGAGGCACTCTCGGCGAATGAACGAGATGCCTATCGCAGCCGAGCCGAACGAATCGGGATCGAGCTGTCGGCGGACGAGGCGATGTCGGGCCATTTCGTCGAGGTGCGCGGAGGAGATGACGCTCCGCCGCTTTCCACGGAGCATCACATGTAGATGGAGGCGTGAGCAGAGGCGCGGCCGCTCTCGATCTACCACGCATCTCTGGGACGCCGCCTTCTCCGCTTGCGTCGCTGAGCCGCTGCCGCCCTGAGCTGCCGGGCCTCGCTGCGCGGTGTAGCAGTGGAGGTGCGCGCGTACGATCCAAAGATAACTCGCACAGTAACTCACACAGTGCCCAACATCCCGACGCCAGCGCCTCCTCGGCCGCCCGACGTAGCAAGCTCCGGCCACGGAAGACGAGCAGCTGCTTCGGCGTCCCCATGCGCGCGGAGTCGCCCGCCGCGAGGAGCACCAGGCTGCTCATCGCACCGCCTCGACCCGACGTTCCTCACGGTCGTGAATGGGTGCCTGACGCGACACGTCGTGCGCGTCAGCCGGTGCGCTCATGCTGGACCCTCCGTCGCAAATGCGGAGCCGCAGCGGAGTAGGCTCTCACGCCCCGGCCTGCTGATGCGCCTCCACGAACCAGAGCCACTTGTCCACGCCGCGGGAGATCTCGGTCAGGATGTCGGCGCTGTCGGCGTCCTCCAGCTCGTTCATCTCCTCGATGCCGATCCGGACGGTCCGGCCGAACCCGGCCAGCGCGTCCGAGAGTGCCGCGACGTGCTCCGCGCCCGTAGCCAGCGTGAGCGGATAGTCGATCAGCGTCGAGCGCTGCGCCACCACCGCGGCGGTGCCCTCGGCCACGCCGCCGAGCTGCACCACCCGCTCGGCCAGCAGGTCCACGTACTCCTCGACCTCCTCATTGAGGTCGTCGAACAGCTGGTGCAACGCGATGAACGCCGGCCCCTTCACGTTCCAGTGGGCCTGCTTGCATTGCGTCTGGAGGTCGATGCAGTCGGCGAGCCGCTGGTTGAGCAGGCCGACGGCCTCGAGCCGCCCGGACTCGGCCAGATCGTTCTTCGTCGCATAAAGCCGTCCCGGGCGAACCCCGCGCTCCGACGAGTCAGGGGCAGCATTTGCGGAGGGCCGGCGTGGTGTGACGGTGCGGGTCATGTGTTGTCTCCCGGCTTGGGGGTTACTTGTAGAGGACCGCCCTCAGGGCGGCGCTCGCCTGCTGGACGGCGGCCCGCGTCGCGGGCGTAGCGGCCAATGCGTTGAGCACGACGAAGTCGTGCACCGTGCCGTTGTAGCACGTGGCGGTCACCCGTGCGCCCGCCTGCGACAGCGGCTTTGACCGTCGTCATCGCAGTCTGCTCCTATCGTGTGATCATCGTTCGAGGAGTCGTCGCGCGTCCATAGGCACCAAACCGTCCGCACACCACAACGGTTCCTTCACGCTCGCGGCGCTATGTCACCTCGGCGCCTGAGCACCCACCCGCGACGGGTGTCGGCCGGGGCCTGACACGGATCGCCTGCAACATCCTACGCGCGCCCTCGCCCTACCGGGATGCTGCGCACGCGCCCGACGGCGCAACATTCCCATGTGGTCGAGACCATCGTCCGGACACTTTATGCGCGCAGTCGTCGTAGCGTTTCTCGCCGTAGCTTCCCCGCTGGCCGCCCAGTCGGCGTCGGGGCACCTCGCGCTCGGGATCGCCGCGTACGATGCCCGCGACCCCGCGGCGGCCGCGGAGCAGTTCCGCACAGCGCTGGCGGACGACTCGACGGCACTGGCGCACGACTCGCTCGCCTACGAGGGCAATTGGCGGCTCGCCCTCGCGCTGGTGGACATCGGTAAGCAGATACCGGACTCGGTCAAGAGCTCGGCGCGCGACTCCCTGTACGCGCTCGCCGAGCAGCATGCCCGCCGTGCGGTGGCCGCCGAGCCGGCCGCGGCTAACGGACATTTCGTGCTGGCGCTCGCGATCGGTCGCGGCTCGCTCTCGAAGAGCAAGAAGGAGCGGATCCAGCGCGCCGCCGAGATCCGGACCGAGGCGCTTACGGCGATCGAGCTCGATCCAGGGCACGACGGCGCGTTCCACCTGCTCGGGCGGTGGAACGCGGAGATCATGCGGCTGTCCGGCTTCAGCCGGTTCTTCGCGCGAAGCTTCCTCGGCGCCGGTGTCTTCAAGCAGGCGTCCTGGCAGGCCGCGATCGAAAATCTCGAGCGGGCGGTGCAGCTCGATCCGAGTCGCATCTACCACCACCTCGACTTGGCCGAGGTGTACATCGATCGGAAGCGGTTCGCCGATGCGCGCGCCGAGCTCGAGAAGGTGGACACACTGCCGCTGCGAGACGTGCTGGACTCGGCCTACAAGGCGGACGCTGCCGCGCTGCGGGCGAAAATCGCCGACAAGCGGTGAGTGCTCTCGGTCGCTTCGCGGCGATTGAGGTGCATCCATATCTCCGCACGCTCATCGTGCTCGCCCGTGGTACGGGACGGCGGCTCGAGGTCCGCCACGCTCCCACTGACTCCGGTTACGCCGGCTGAGCGTGGGTCCGGTGATACCCGCGCTCGACCGCCGCGAAATCGAGCGCCCCAGACTCGAGATCGGCCTCGAGCAGTGCCGCCGGCGTCAGCGGGTCGAGCACCGCAATCGCCTTCAGGTAGCTCCGGCAGGTCTCGCAGAGGTCGGCGCGCCGAAACTCCGCCTGACCTTCACCATGGAGGTAGCTCAGCCGCTGGTGCCGCCGCTCGCCACATGATGGGCAAGCGAGGCGCGGGAAGCTCCAGGCCGAGGCACATCGGCCGCAGCGGAGCACGCGTTCGCGCTCCGCACCCCGAAGCTCGGCCAGCAGCGGGGGAGCGCCACAGGCGGGGCAGCGGCCCCCAGACCACGCCGACGCCGCGATCAGTGGGCTCACCACCTGAGCGGCAAGCCGAAGCCAGGGGCGGACCGCATAATCAAGCAGGACGACTGAGATGTAGGGGTCGAGCCCGTGCCGCACCGCGGTCGTCTCGATTGCCTCCCAGTTACCGGCGACCGCCGCGGCAGCGAGTCCCGAGCCGAGCTTCTCGTCTGCAGCCAGCCATTCGGCAATGTGCCTGATAGCCGAGGACTGCGATTCGGCATCGAGCAGCCGTGCGATCTCGTGAAGCGCCTCGGTCCGATGGACTGGGACCGGGTCAACGTGAACGGCAGGTCGGTGGCCGTGGGTCACCCCTGGGCAGCGACAGGCGGGCGGATCCTCACGACCCTGGCTCACGAGATGGCGCGGCGTGATGCGCGCCGCGGGTTGATCAGCATGTGTGCCGCCGGAGGGATGGCGGGAGCGGTCCTGCTTACCCGGGCCTGACCGAGCCATCCGTCACCCCGCACCCGTCAGCATCGCCGCCACTGCGGCCAGTTGCCTGGCCTACCTCGGGTTGAAACCGCCAGCGGCGACGCCGATTCGGGTGCCCGCGGCCGACATTCCCCTGGTGAGCGCCTATGTCCTCGATCGGTTCTAGCGCGCTCCCCTCAACCCGGCCTAGGCGATGCGGGCCGCCCGTGCGAGATCGCTCAACCGCTGGAATCGCCCGCCCCGGTACTCGGTGTTGAGCCTGACGATGTCGTCCCTCGAGTCTCCGATGAACGGCCCGTACGAGACGATCGGGTCCCCCTGAGGCTGGCCGGCATACAGCACGACGCGCGCGCCCTCCTCGCCGGCTGCCATTCGGAGCAGGCTGGTGCCCTCACCCTCGGGGCGATCGAGCCAGCCGACCTGACCCGCCTTCAGGGGCGCAAGCTCTTCGCCGATGGCGACCGCGCCGTGGATCACGTACACGAATCCGTTGTACGAGGTCGGCAGGTCCTGCTCGAACGCCGTGCCCGCGTCCATTGCGATCTCCGCGATCGTCACCGGGACATGATTGCGCGTGGCCGAGTGGAGACCCCCGGACGCACCGCTGTAGATGCGGGCCTCCACGCCAGGCCCGCGGCGGACCGGGACCGCGTCGGCGTGAATGTCCTGAAACCCCGGTGCCGTCCATCGCCGGCTCTTTGGTAAGGTCAGCCATAATTGCAGCAGGCGGACCTTCCCCTTCGTCGCCACGTTTTCACCGTGGATGATCCCGCGGCCGGCCGTCATCCACTGCACCTCGCCCGCGTTGATCGTCCCGCCCTCGTCGCGATCGTAGATCGCGCCGTCGAGGACGAGCGTCACGGTTTCGAACCCTGCGTGAGGGTGCGGGCCGCCGACCGACCGGTCGCCGATGTCGAGATGGTCATCGGCGAGCATGATGAACGGATCGTTGAGGTCAAAGTCCCCGGGCGCCACGACCTGCGCCACGAGGTGGCCGGGGCCAACGAATCCGGGCGCGAGCGGCGGAACGGTGACCACGCGGGCGATGCGACGTTGCGGCTGCATGATGAACTTCGTCACTGGGCGGTCGCCGTCCGCGGCGGTTCTACCGCCGCCGGCGCCTCCGCCGGACGCCGGCCTGCGAGTTGGATCGCGCCACCGACGAGACCGACCAACAACGCGGCCACGCCCCACCATGCTCCGCTCAGCGAATATCCGAGCAGCGCATCGAGCGACAGCGCGCCCGGGCCCGTGAAGGCGATGGCCACCGCGGCCGCGCCGAGGACGAGATTGTACTCGTAGCCGCTCGGGACGAAAAACCCGTTCTTGACGTGCACGCTCACCGCGGCAACCAGCATCACGGCGAGCACCAATGCCGCCGCACCCGGCGTGAGGAACCCCAGTGCCAGGAAAGCACCACCGCCGACCTCCGCCAGCCCGGCCATCAGGGCGTGGCGGCGCCCCGGGTGGAACCCGAACATCGCCAAGCCCTGGCCGGTTGCGTCCAGCCCCGGCCCGCCGAACCAGCCGAACAACTTCTGTGCCCCGTGCGCGGCCAGGGTCAATCCCACCGCCAATCGCAAAAGCAAAAGCCCGATCTCCACGAACCACCTCACGGTTTCTGGTATATCACTCGACTGTACATATATGAACTTCTACCCCACAAGAACCAGCCTACCCCCGCGACGGTTCCAGCTTTCCCAACAACACCGCCAGTTGACGTGCCTCCTGCCGGGTCAGCGTGGCCAGAATGCGTCGCTCGGCCTCCTGCTGCACCCGTGCCCCCTCCTTGCAGGCCTTGCGCCCGGCCGCCGTCAGCACCGCCAGGCGGGAGCGCCGATCGTCGGGGTCCGGCTTGCGTGCCACGAGGCCGTCCGCCTCGAGGCGATCGACGAGCTGGGTGACGTTGGACTTCACGCAGGAGAGCCGCCCGGCCAGCTGGCCCAGGGGCAGCCCTTCGCCCGCGTCAGCCAACGCCTTCAGGGCCAGCAGCTTGGCCATCGAGAGGCCGACGGCAGCGAGCTTCGACTCCACCTCGGCTTCAGCCGCGTAGGCGGTGTGCAGCAGCGAGAGTAGCCCCACCGGCACGGCCTTCGCAGTATCGTTCATGTATGAATTGTATACCGCTGGACTTTATTGGACAAGCCGATGCACCGGTCGGAGGTTCTACTCGCCGGGCTGGGTGAGTGTCACGGACTCAGCGGTCTGATCCAATCCGCCGCCCTGAGGTAGCGATAGAAGTGATCAGCGGGCGGGGCGGGTACGATATCGTCGGCGGTAACCAGCGTTGCTGCGGATTCACCGGTGATGGCGCTATCTCCCGTGCCCGCCATGGCTTGCCGAAATTGATCGGCCGGCACGGGATACGCATACACCTTCACATTGGCTGCCAGAGGCTTCCCCACGCCTTCGAGCAACCCCCCCGCCAGCGCGCCGTAGAACCGGTCGTGCAGGACCTGTGCGAGCGTCGCGACCCCGACCGCCATCCGGATCGGCTCGGTCGTTTGTCGGCGCAGGTAGTCGATCAGGAGATAGGGCAAGGGAAAGTCGGACACGACCACGCTGCCCAATTGGCAAATCTGCTCTACGCGCCGCAGCAGCAGTGATTCGTCAGTGGGAGCCGCCTCCCCCCACGCGTCCTTGATCGTCATTTCAAGCACCGCCGCCGGTTCGCGTCCCAGCAGGATCCCCTCTTTCTTCAGCTCGGCCTCCGATGCTCGCAGCATCTCTGGCTGATACGGCTCGACCGTCTCAAACCGGCCGCGCTCCACGATCAGCGGTCGCTTCCGCAGCACGTTCGAGGGTTTAGTCACCTTCCCGCTGGAATCGAACACGATGGCGTGCGTCATGCCGCGCCGCAACGCCTGCAGGCACACGAGCCGCGCGTCCGTGTTCGCGAACGACGGCCCGCTCAGCTCGATCACGTCCACTTCAATCCGCGCGATCGACAGCTCGTCGAAGAGCCCGGCAAGAAAACCGCCCCAGCTCGAGGCCCGTTGATAGCACGCCGCGTAGATCAGATTGACCCCCAACAGCCCGATCGCTTCCTGCTGGAGCTGCGCCGAGGGGTCCAGCAGATTGAGGTGAATCAGAATGTCGGATGTCTTCCGGGCGGGCTGGTCCTGAAATCGTATCCCGAGCCACCCGTGCTGTTCGTTGTCGCCCTGGAAGTTCCGGGCGGCGATGGTGTCGGCGAACACGAAGAATCCAGTTTGTGCTCCGCGAGTCGAGCCCAGGCGCTTTTCGAGCAGGTCATATTCGTAATCGAGCATCGCGAGGAGGCGTTCCCGCGAGACGTATCGTGTGCCCGAGCCGTAGGTGTCGTCGCTGAAAGTCTTGTCGTAGGCCGAGATCGTCTGGGCGACCGTCCCCCGACGCGGCGCCCACGCGAAGGAACCACCGCGCCACTTCCTGTCCAGCCCCAATTTCGGCGAACGTGCCGTAGCGCGTGCCGTCCAGGCTTATGGCCAGCGCCTTGCCGTGAACGTCGGTGGGATGCGTCGCGGGGGCCGCTGGCGAGTGGGGGGCCTGAGACATGTTTCTCATTCTAACCCGGAATGTTCGTATCAGGATTGTTCCGTGCCGGTCCGCCCGCCGCCTCGGTCGAACCATCGATCATCCTCGCGCAATTTGGAGTTGCTTCGCCGGCTCGATCCCACCCGCCGGGAGGCCGCCGCCTTGACCGCTCCCGACCGCGACCCCACCTTCGCCATAGGCCCCGTGGCGGGCCGAAGAAACCCTGCACTGGTCGCCCACCACTGTTGCCGCCCGCAGAGCGAAGCGTCCATCGAAAACACCTGCCTCGCCATCGAGGCAGCCCTCCGAGGTGCACTCATGCGTTACCGCGTCCGCTACCGCGTCCTCTCGAGCTGGGCCTGGCTGGGGTTGGCCGGGTGTGGGGCCGAGGCGCCGGCGCCGCCGCCGCCGCCGGAAGTGACCGTCGCCGAGGTCCGAGCCGAAGCAATAGCCGAGTGGGACGAGTATCAGGGTGAGTTCGAGGCGATCGACGCGGTGGAAGTCCGTCCCCGGGTCTCGGGCTACCTGAACCGGGTGGCGTTCACCGAGGGCAAGGAGGTCAAGAAGGGCGACGTGCTCTTCGAGATCGACCCCCAGCCCTATCAGGCGGTGTTGGACCAGCGCCAGGCCGACCTCACCCGCGCCCGGGCGCGGCAGTCGCTGACCGAGCGCGACGCGGAACGGGGCGAGCGCCTGGCCGCGGCGCAGGCGATCTCCCAGGAAGAATTGGATTCCCGACTCACCCTGGTCTCGGAGGCGCGCGCGGCGGTGGCGGCGGCGGAAGCGGCGGTGCGGGCAGCGGAGCTGGATCTGGGCTACACCAAGGTCCGCTCCCCGGTCGCTGGCCGCACCAGCCGGGCCGAGGTGACCGAGGGCAATCTGGTCATGGGCAGCCCGGCGGGGTCGACCCTCCTGACCACCATCGTTTCCCTCGATCCGATCTACGTCTACTTCGAGGGCGACGAATCGGCCTACCTCCGCTACTCCCACCTGGCCCGGAGCGGCGAGCGCCCCAGCAGCCGCACGGCAGCTAATCCGGTGCAGATCGGGCTCGCCGACGAGGACGGCTTTCCCCACACCGGGCGGATGGACTTCGTGGATAACCGCCTGGATCAGGCCACTGGGACCATTCGGGCCAGGGCCGTCGTGCCCAATCGCGACCGGCTCTTCACCCCGGGGATGTTCGCCCGGGTGCGCCTGATCGGCAGTGGGGTGCGGCGGGTGACGGTGATCCCCGAGGTCGCGGTCAGCACCGACCAGGACCGCAAGTTCGCGTTCGTGCTCAACGCGGACAGCACCGTGGCCTACCGGAGCGTCACCCTGGGCCGGCAGGTGGACGGCCAGCGCCGCATCATCCAGGACGGACTCAAAGCAGGCGAGCAAGTGGTGGTGAACGGGTTCGCCCGGATCCGGCCCGGGGTGCGGGTCAAGGCCACCGCGGCCCGCGCTGACAGCGTCACCGCCGCGTTGGCGCCCGATTCCGGGAGCGCCCCGTGAACATTTCCCGGTTCTTCATCGATCGGCCCATCTTCGCGACGGTGCTGTCGATCGTCATCACCATCGCCGGGCTCCTGGCGATGCAGATCCTCCCGATCAGCGAGTACCCCGAGGTCGTGCCGCCGACGGTCCAGGTCCGGGCTAACTTCCCCGGAGCCAGTCCGGAGACCATCGCCGCGACGGTCGCGTCGCCGCTCGAGGAGCAGATCAATGGTGTCGAGGACATGCTCTACATGTCCTCCCAGGCGACCACCGACGGCGTGATGCAGCTGACGGTGACCTTCGCCATCGGCACCGACGTGGATCTGGCCCAGGTGCAGGTGCAGAACCGGGTGAACCAGGCGCTGCCCCGGCTGCCCGAGGAGGTGCGTCGGCTGGGCGTCACCACGATCAAAAGCTCCCCCGACCTGACCATGGTCGTCCACCTGACCTCGCCCAACCGCCGCTACGACGTGTTGTATCTCCGGAACTACGCCGTGATCCAGATCCGGGACGTGCTGGCGCGGCTCCCGGACATGGGCAACGTCCGCATCCTCGGCGGCGGCGACTATGCCATGCGGATCTGGCTCGATCCCGCCAAGGTCGCCGCGCGCAACCTGACCGCGGCGGAGGTGGTGCAGGCGGTGCAGCAGCAGAACGTGCAGGTCTCCGCCGGCATCCTGGGAGGCCCACCCGTCACGGAGCAGGTGCCTTTCCAGCTGACCATCAACACCCAGGGCCGTCTGCTCGACGAGGAGGAGTTTGGCGCGGTGGTCGTTCGGACCGGCCGCGAAGGCCAGCTCACCCGGCTGCGCGACATCGCCCGGATCGAGCTGGCCGCCCAGGAGTATGCCCTCCGGTCCGGGCTGGACCACGCGCCGGCGATCCCGATCGCGGTCTTCCTGCTCCCGGGCGGGAACGCCCTGGAGCTCGCCGCGCGGGTCCGGTCCACCATGCAGGAGCTGTCCCAGAACTTCCCCGAGGGGATCAAATACGAGATCGTCTACGATCCCACCGTGTTCGTCAGCGAGTCCATCCGGGAGGTGGTCACGACCCTGTTCGAGGCGGTGCTGCTCGTGGTGGTCGTCGTCGTGCTGTTCCTCCAGACCTGGCGGGCCTCGGTCATTCCGCTGATCGCGGTCCCGGTGTCGATCGTCGGCACCTTCGCGATCCTGCTCGGGTTCGGCTTCTCGATCAACACGCTCACGCTATTCGGCCTGGTGCTCGCCATCGGCATCGTGGTGGACGACGCGATCGTGGTGGTCGAGAACGTGGAGCGGAACATCGAGCTGGGACTCCAGCCCAAAGAGGCGGCGTACCGGGCCATGGAGGAGGTGACCGGGCCGATCATCGCCATCGCACTGGTGCTCTGCGCCGTGTTCGTACCGGTGGCACTGGTGCCCGGGTTCACCGGGCAGTTCTACCGCCAGTTCGCACTCACCATCGCCTTCTCAACCGTGATCTCCGCGGTCAACTCCCTGACGCTGTCACCGGCGCTGGCGGCGATCCTGCTGCGGCCTCATGGAGCTCCGCGCGACCTCCTGACCCGGCTGCTGGACCGCGGGCTGGGCTGGATATTCCGGCCGTTCAACCGGGTCTTCAGGGCCGGCTCGGAGCGCTACGGCGGCGGCGTGGAGCGCCTCGCCGTGCGGCCAGGCTGGCCCCTCGCGGCGTACGCCGGGCTGCTGGCGCTCACAGTGGTGGTCTTCCGGATCGTCCCCGAGGGCTTCATCCCCCCGCAGGACAAGCAGTACCTGGTGGGAATCGCCCAGCTCCCCGACGCCTCGTCGCTCGACCGCACCGACTCGGTGCTCCAGAAGATGACGACCATCGCCCTGGAGCATCCCGCGGTGTCGCACGCGGTCCGGTTCACCGGGCTCTCGGTGAACGGGTTCGTGAACGCCCCCAATCAGGGCATCGTCTTCTTTCCGCTCAAGCCATTCGAGGAACGAGAGGAACCGGAGCTCCGCGGTCAGGCCGTGGCCCAGGCACTGAACGGCCGCTTCGCCTCGATTCAGGAGGCGTTCGTCGCCGTGTTCCCGCCGCCGCCCATTCAGGGGCTCGGGTCCACCGGCGGTTTCAAGATGCAGGTGCAGGATCGCGGCGCACTGGGCGCACGTCAGCTGTTTCAGGCCTCCGAAGCACTGATAGCCCAGGCAAACCAGCAGCCCCAGCTACGGGGGGTCTTCTCCAGCTTCCGGATGAACGTGCCCCAGGTCTGGGTCGACATCGATCGGGAACGGGCCCGCCGTCAGGACGTGGCGTTCCCCGATCTCTTCGCCACCCTCGGCGTCTACCTCGGCTCGGCCTACGTCAACGACTTCAACCGGTTCGGGCGGACCTACCAGGTGGTGGCGCAGGCCGACGCCCCCTTCCGCAGTCAGCTCGAGGACATCGGCAACCTGAAGGTCCGGAACGCGTCGGGCGACATGGTGCCGCTCGGCGCAATAGTGCGAACCCGGGAGACGTTCGGCCCCGACCGGGTCATGCACTACAACTCGTTCCCCACGGCCGACATCAATGGCAGCCTGGCACCCGGGGTCAGCTCCGGTCAGGGGGTCGCGCTGATGGAACGATTGGCGCTGGAGACCCTGCCGCGCGGGATGGGCTTCGAGTGGACCGAGCTCACCTTCCAGCAGGTGCGGGAAGGGGCCACCCTGCTCCTGGTCTTCCCCCTCTCGGTCCTGCTCGCCTTTCTGGTGCTGGCGGCGCAGTACGAGAGCTGGTCGCTGCCGCTGGTGGTGATCCTGATCGTCCCCCTGTCGGTGTTGGGGGCCATGGGCGGCGTGTGGCTGACCAAGGGCGACAACAACATCTTCACTCAGGTCGGCCTCGTGGTGCTGGCGGCGCTGGCCTGCAAGAATGCGATCCTCATCGTGGAGTTCGCCCGCGAGCTCGAGCTCCAGGGCCGCAGCATCCTCGGCGCGGCGCTGGAAGCGTGCCGGCTGCGCCTGCGGCCGATTCTGATGACCTCCCTGGCCTTCATCATGGGCGTGGTGCCGCTGGTGATCTCCACCGGTGCCGGGGCCGAGATCCGGCGGGCCCTCGGGGTGGCGGTGTTCGCGGGCATGCTGGGGGTGACGGCCTTCGGCCTCTTCCTGACGCCGGTGTTCTACGTGGTTGTGCGGTCGCTCGCCGCCCGGCGGGCGCCGACCGCCGTGCCGCTGCAAGCTCCGGCGCCGGCGCCGGGGGTGGCGCACGGGTGAGGCCATGCGGGCGTCACCGCTGGCCCGGCCGTCGTGGTGAGCAACACGCCGGAGGAAATCCTCAAGGATCGCTCGAGGCGATCCGTGCCTTGAGGCTGCGCTCCAGCAAGCGCGGTTCGCCCGGCGCGGTGCCTCGTCGGCGGGCGTGGCCTCGTCCTGGTCGCTTCGTTCTCCTCCATCGATGGACCTGGGACCGGCGACGCGGTGAACGCGGGCGGCCACACGCTCGTCTTCTACGATGAGGACGCGCCATTCGCGGCGCTGTTGCTCGGCATCGCAGATGCCCGCGTCCACCGCGTCTTTTTCCACGCGGATGCCGCGCGCCTGCGCTACTTGGGACCGCGAAACGGCGCGACGTGATCGCTGCCAAGACCTTGGCGATGAACTGGTCGGGTTGGACCAGGGCTCGTGTGCGGACCTTGTCGATTTCGCCGCCACTCGTTCGACGTATATGTAGCCTACCCGACCAGTGGGTCGGATGTGCCATACATGCTGTGAGGTCGCCCGACCACAGAATGAATGGATACGATCTCGGTTGATCTGACCCGCCGAGCGGAGCGCCTCACCGCAACGGCGGTGGAGTGGCGCGCGATCTACGCGGAGGTGGAACGCTGCGCCGGACTGAGCGGAAACTTCGACGCCATCGGGTGGGGAGTTATGGAAGAGCCCCTTCACGGTCCAGCGGGCTCGACGTACGCGCATTTTTCACCGCCGGCAACCGGATCGTCCTAGTCCGCGACGACACGACGTACCTTCGGCATGAGATGCTGCAGCACATTCTCGAGGTCGCCGGATGGCAACCGCGGGCGCTGCGTGCCGGCGAACGCTGCACGAGCGCCGACCTGCACCGGGTACCGCTCCGGTCGCATAGACGCGAGGTCCGGGCGAGCGCCGATCCAGGGGGGTGCTGCAACGGTCAATGGGAAGTGGCCTAGATTCGAGGATCACGTTCCCACAAGACATTCACGATGACCCACTGCCCGTTGTACTTCGCGAGGTGCATGTAATCCACCCATGACGACGCTCGGACGCGCACGCTCGCCGCGCCGCCGTAGATGTCGAGAATCGTAACCTCGCTGCGCCGCTCCGCTGGCGGGATCATCGACCCCCCACCCCGGCGCGTGCTTTGGATAAGCGAGATCGCGCCGACGTGGGACAGTCGGCTCTGCCCCAGGGTGTCCGTCATGACGATTCGTTTGGCGAGCTCCGGATGAACGGCGCGCTCCATCCGTGGTCCATCGCCGGTGTACCACCCGTCGATATAGTCGAGCGCCGCGGCGCGGATTCCCGCTGAATCAGCCGCCGATGGTGGACTGACCGCGCTCCCGGGCGCGCGCTCCACCACGCGCCATGCGCCGGCTGAGGCCGCGACCACGGTCCCGGTACTGTCCTGCATGAAGCCGATCCTCTGTCGCCCGTCCTCGCTCGCAAAGAGGAGGGGGCCGATTTCACGCCACCGATCATCCCAAAGGCCGAGCGAGCCGTCAGCATGGGCCGTGACGGTAAACCGTTGGGCGTTCTCCGCGCCGCCCCGGCAGCTGCGGCAGTAGTTGTTCGCGAGGTACGTCCCGGCGTACGTGCGGAGATCACGCGTCGGCGGACCCGGCCGCACCGGTAGGCGCCGATCCGGGTACAGGCGATCCAGCACCGCCTTCTTGAGCGCGAAGCGCAGTCCGCTGCCTTCGAGGTGATGGACGACGATGATACCGATCTGCTCGTCGGGCAGCAGGGTCATGAGCGATGCGAAACCGCCGATGTCCCCCCCATGCTCGATGATGCGTCGCCCGTTGGCGTCGTTCTGCTGCCACCCGTATCCCCAGCCCGGGATGGCGGGGTGGATCGAGGCGTGTTGCGCCGCCATGTCTCTGATCGTGGCGCGTGTCAGCACCGCGTCCGTGCCTCCCGACTGCGCTGCTCCCAGATGCAGTGCCATGAACCGCCCCATGTCCTCGACCGTGCTCACGAGGGACGAGGTGGGCGTTGTATGGTACCACTCGCGCCGGGCGAGGCGGACACCGTCCTTGGTGCGCTCATAAGGCGTGGCCAACCTACCGTGATCGTCGGATGGCACGTCGATCGTGGTGTGCCGCATGCCCAGAGGGGCGAAGATCTCCCGCTCCAAGTAATCCGCATACGGAACACCGCTCACATCCTCGATGAGGACGCCAGCGAGCGCGATGCCATAGCTCCCGTATCGGGTCACCTGCCCTGGCGCCCCGATCCGTACGAGCCGCGTCCGGAGAAACTGCGCGAGCGGCTGCACGGCGGCGCGCGACGCCGCCTGCCGGCCGGGCAGCTCGTCCAAGGCGTCCGTGTGGGTGAGCAGATGCCGGGCGGTAACCGCGGGTCCAGCATGGGTCGGCACCCGTGCCCCCTTGAGGTACCGGTTGACATCGGTGTTCAGGCCGATCCGGCCGCGTTCGACGAGCTGCATCAGCGCCGTGGCGGTGACCATCTTGGTGATCGAGGCGAACGGCCAGAGCGTGGAGCACGGGTCGACGGCGCGGCGCGTGGCGACATCCGCTACGCCGTAGCCTCGGTTGAGGATCACCCGCCCGTGGTCCATGATCAGGACCGCGGCGCCGGGGGTTCGCTGCTCCGCCATCACCGCGTGCATCACGGAATCGACGAGCTTCGGCAGATGTGCCGCTTCGAGGCCAGCCTCGGCGCGGGACTGGCTTACGCCGGGGGCGGCGCTGGCGAGAAGGAACAGCGAAGGCAGGAAACCAAGACTGCAGGCTGGTGGGCGCATACAGCACGCTGTACCAGGAGCGCGCCCGGCACCAGACCGGCGCAATGACAATGTGGCGAATGGCTGGCACCCCGGGGCGAGCTGCGCTTACCGCGTCGGCAAGATCGCGAGATAGGACAGCAAGGACCGGACGGCGTCGCGGTGGGCTCGACTTGCGCGCACCTCGCGTCCCGACCCCATTCGGATGTCGTGCTCGCCATGGGGACGCGCGCGCAGCTCGCGAATGTGACGGAGCGCGACGAGATGGGAGCGGTGTACCCGCGCGAAAGCAGCGGGGTCGAGACGGTCAGCGAGCTCGCTCAGGCGAGATCGCAGGAGGTACACCCGGTTCGCCGTACAGACCCGAACGTAATTATCCGCGGCGATGACGCACTCTACGTCCGCAACCGGGATGAGGAGCACCCGGTTGCGATCCGGGATGACGATGCGTGTCAGGTACCGGCGCTCCGGAGGGAGTTGCGCCGTGAGCGCCGATAGCCTCGGCAGGTGGAGCTCCGGCGACGAGGGCACCGGCTCCTGAGGCCGCAGCCCCTTCCGCAACCTCTCGACTGTGGCGTGGAACCGCGCTTCGTCGATCGGCTTGAGCAGATAATCGGCGGCGTTCACGTCGAATGCGCGGACCGCGTACCGATCGTAGGCTGTGACGAACACAATTGCGCGAGGCAGCGTGTCCTCCACGGACTCCAATGCGTCCAGCACCTCGAATCCGTTGATGTCCGGCATTTGGATATCGAGGAAGATGACCTCAGGCTTATGATGCAGCGCCGACGCCACGGCACTCTGGCCATCACCCGCCTCCCCAACGATAGCGAACTGCCCCCCCGCCGCACCCAGTAGCTGGCGAATCCGGGTGCGCGCGAGTGGCTCGTCGTCGACGAGCAAGACGCGGATCGGCCGCGGTTCATTCACGGGCGGCGTCAACGGAACGGAGCATTTCGGGCGGCGTCGCCGCGCGCCAGTGGAGCGGAATCTCGACGATCGTCTGCACCCCGCCGCCCGGGCGCAGCTTCATCGCGATCGTCTGGTGGTCGCCGTAGAGCGCCTCGAGCCGCTTTCGCGTGTTGGAGAGGCCGATGCCCTCGCGGATCGGAGACGTCGTGTCCAGCGAGGCAGGGCATGTCGGCGACTCCGGACCATCGTTGGTCACGCTCAATCGCAGAACGCTATACGGACCGGGCGCCCGCGCATCTCCAGCGCGGTCATGCGCTCGCTCAGCCCGGAGAATGACTCGCCCTCCCGAAGGGCGGCGGCTGATCCCATGCAAGCACGCGTTCTCAAGCAACGGTTGCATGACGAGGATCGGGACCAGCGCGTTCTCGATCCCGGGCTCCACCTCCGTCTCGACGGCAAGGTGCGTCTGAAATCGCGTTGACTGGATCGCGAGGTACTCGCCCGCGAGCTGGAGCTCATCACCGAGCGGCACCTCCTGAACGTCCGCGGCATCGACGATGCGGCGCAGAAGTGTGCTGAGCTGCCCGAGGGTCCGGTCGGCGAGCGCTACGTCGTGCTGCATCAGGGTCGACACGGCCTGCAGCGTGTTGAACAGGAAATGTGGCTCGAGCTGCGCGCGGAGTGCGTTGAGCCGAGCGGTCGCGACCATGGCTTCGAGGTTCGCCGCCTTGGATGCCAGCGATCCCACCTCCGCTGCTCGGGCGACGGCTTGCCGGTGGAAAGTGATGGCGTGGCGCGCACCGACGATGCAGCAATAGACGAGCAGGTCGAGGTGGAACTGCTCGACGAAAAAAGTCTGCACCCCGTCGGCGCTGTGCCCGTAGAATGCGCGCTCGGCGGCGGCGCGCAGCACCACGTGGCAGCCTGCCACGAGGACCCCGGCGACGGCGTGGATTGCGACGTGCGGCCAGGCTCGAGGCCGGCCGATGGGGAAGCGGCGCGCCAGTCGCAACACGACCGCGCCAAGCACGGCCCACAGGTACCAGTAGAGCAGGCTGCTGAACAGCGCGGCGCCAGCCGCTAATGGTCTGTCCGCCTGCAGTGCATACAAGAGCGACTGCCCGGCGAACACGACCGCCAGGGCGGTCCACACGGCGAGATAGTATGCCGCCCGACGAAAGGGCAGATTCACGGAGACGTTGCGCGCTCCTCGGTCAAAGCTGGTGCCCCCCATACGAGGTCGGACAAGCGGTCCGGTGCAAGATGAGCTGGAACCGCTCGCCCGTGCCAGGCACGGTACCGAGGACGCCGATCTGCCAGTCGTCGCCCGTCCATTCGCCCATCTCCGGCGTCGCGTCAAGCGGGGGCAACCGGCCCACACACTGTCGCAAGTACGAGAAGCCCGGCACGACGTAAGTCGTTGCCGGGCTTGATTGCCCCTCCTGGGCTCGAACACGGAAGTCGCACCAGGAGAGATCTTGGTGAACGTTGCGATTGCCTGGTTTACGACGAGCTCCGCAGCGCCGGACAACGTGAGCGGATACCTGGCGGCACTCAGGCGTGCTTGCGAGACGTCCTGGGGCGAATGAGCGAGTCAGTTGACCCGCACCGCCTCAATGCCGATGGTGATCTCCACGTTATTTCCGATCAGCTCCGTGCCGCCGACCGTCTCATTCCAGCTGATGCCGAAGTCACGTCGATCCACCGCGCCGGTGACCTGGAAGGCGATCCTCTCATGCCCCTCGCTGTCCTTCGCGATCCCGCGATATCGTCCTGAGAGTGTCACGGGCTTCGAGCGCCCCTTGATGGTGAGGATTCCGTTCAGGTCTACGGTGCTGTCGGCCACCGCAAACCCGGTCCCCTCGAAGGTCATCTTGGGATAGCGGGCGACCGCGAAGAAGCGGTCCGAGCGGAGGTCGGCATCGCGATACGCGTTTCCGGTGTTCAGGCTCGCCGTCTGGACCGAGACGTTCACGCTGCCGAACTTCCAGTCGCCCTCTTTCGTCAGGAGGACGGCATACCATCTGTCAAAGGTACCGCGCACTTGTCCGACCAGATGCCGGACTCCGAAGTCGACCTGTGAGTGCACCATATCAACCACCCATTTAGTCTCGGCCGAGGGCGACCGACAGAGACGGCGGAAACGACCTGGGCTGTTGCGGCCGGAACCGCCGCTGACATCAGGGCAGCCAGACTCCCGGCCGCCATCCCTGCAAGGCGAGGTTTCATAGTTCCCCCCTGGGTATTACCCCCACACTCGCGCGTCCAAGGGGCCGCGAGGTGGGGGACGAGGACCACTGTAGCAAGCTAGGTCTGCGTTCCTGAAGGCATTGTGAAGCCATCGTGCGGGAACGCTCACGAGCTCGGCGTGGGCGTGCTGGGATAGCAATGGCGATGTTTCCGCGAGGAGCGAGTCGTCAGCTGGCAGGGGGCGCTTGTCGTGTCTCTGAGCGAGCTCGAGGCCGTTGGCCGCGAGCGATTCGTCCAGAACCGTCTTCGCGACCCTCGAGGCGTGAGCCACGGGGCTCGATCCGAGCGGCCCAGCCGCGAAAGGTGAGGCTTCCATGACCGAGATGAGGCTCGTCCTTCGTTGGGTCAGGTTCTCCTTCGGGGTAAGACGTTGCGATGATCGTGAGTCCCGCACGGTCGGCAAAGGCAATGTTATGTGATGCCAGGGCCCGCGCGGAGCGCAGACACGTGCCCAATCAAGCGGTCCGCCGCTGCCTGACCGGTCTTTGAGTTGTCCCTGCTCGGCTCGATCCGGAGTGCGCTGCAGGCCCGCGGAGGACAACCCCAAACAAAAGGCCAACGGCTTCGAGCCTCCCGAAATCGGTCACACGTTTGGCGACATCACATGTGCCTCGGTGTCGCCTTTGTGCATGTCGCCGACGTCAGTCCCCCTGTTTTAAGAGCTGGCGGGCGTGCTGCTGCTGGCTGGAAGCTGACCGGCTTCGAGTCCCGCAATTAGGTCCAGCAGACCCTCGGCCTCCCACGAGCGATTCCTCCGCGACCCGGAGAGTGGGATGAGCACGCCGGCTGTCTCCAGCTGTACGAGGGCTTCGTAGATTGACGGCTTCGATCGCCCGGTCGCCGCGGCGGCAACAGGAGCAGTAATGATTGGATGGGCGGGCAGGATCTCGATTAAAGCCCAAGCGGCTGCGTCAGCTCGGGGCGCCGCGGACGATGCGCCGAGCCGCTCTCGCCAGGTCGCGGTCAGCTCCTGGACGGCCTGCAGGTACGCCGTCGCTAGGTGGGCGGCGCTGGCCGCCGCCCCAGCGAAATTCTCAATCCACTCGCCAACCGCATCCTCTCGGAACTTTGTGAGTCCTTCGATGTAGCGATCCCGTGCTCTGGCCAGCACCACGCTGATTGGTGGTACGTACGCCGGCGCGATACCGCGGCGCCGCAGTACCACGTAAATCAACCCGCGACCGGTGCGACCGTTTCCGTCGTCGAATGGATGGATCGTTTCGAACTGCGCGTGGACAAGTGCCGCTTGCATTACGGGGGGGAGTACGTCGTCATTGATGGCGTCGCACAGGTCGGCCAAAAGTGCATCGACGTGTTCCGGCGGCGGAGGGACGAAGGCGGCGCCACACGGATTGTGGTCGTTACCACCGATCCAGTTTTGGCGGGTTCGGATGCTCCCGGCGATTGCGTTGGGGGCGTTCTCCATTAGCCGACGGTGAATCGCGATTATTTCGTTCACGGTGAACCGATCCACGTCCGCCGCCTCATGGACCGCAAGCTCCATCGCATCGATGTTCGCCAGCACCTCTACTGCAGTGGAGCCTGCTTTCGCGCCACCCTCGAGTCGGGCCTCTGCTCGCGCCAACTCCCGCACGCTCAGTTGCATCCCTTCCACCTTGGAAGAGGCGATGGACTCAGTGCGAAGCAGGAGTCGAGCGAGGGGGATGAGCGCAGGCCGGGCCATATCGTTAAGCGCCCGGACCTTAGCCTCGGCCTCCGAGACGACGCCGGCGACATGAGGATCCAAGCTGATGGACAGAGCTGTAAGAGCATCGGGGATGAATGCTTCGTATTGGCATGCCCGACGGTACTTTGGAGGAGCGTAGATGGTGGGATCGTGTTGCCACGTTAGCGAAACCCAGTTTCCAGGCACCCGTCCCTCCTCGTTAGCCCGTGGTTGGGTTGATGAGCATCCTAAAGCAGCTGTCTACATAGGGTTAGGATTAAGTCACTACCCTAATTTCCGGGGCCTCTTAGTTAGACTTAAATACCATCACTAACTTAGGAGCACGTCCTAGTTAGCCTTATTCACTATCACTAACTTAGCGACTCTGCGTAGTTAGGGATAGTTCCTTTGGCTAACTTTGGCAGCGCCTTCGTTAGGGTTACCCCTAGAGTCGATCGCGGCCGGCGCAGATGCTCCGGGCTGCCTGTTGTTGAGCCGGCCTGAAGTGCACATCGTTGGGTCACGAGGCGAGGCTCGGCCGACAGGAGCCTGAAGATGACGATGATGACGATGAAGACGACGATGAAGATGAAGACGACGTTGATGATGAGGGGGGTGGCCGGCCCGCACAAATAGGAGGGCGAGACAGTAAGTCCTGGGTATCAAGCTGATGCAATCTGAGAAGCCAGTGTGGGCATTCACGAAATTGGGGGGATGCAAACCGGGCGGGCCAAGGCGACCTCGCGCGCGTGATCTGCGGCCGCAGGACCTCGAAATAACTCACCCAGTAACTCACACACTGTCGGAAATAGGAAAGCCCGACAACTGCTGGAGTTCGTTGGTTCCCTGCCGGACTTTGCCGTCTTTTACTCGCTCAAATGTCGGGCTTTGCCCGACGTTGACGCCTGCGAGGATCGCGGTCAGCTTGCGAGCAGCACCCGGGAGGTGAATATGGCAACCAAGACTATCGAAGCTGAACTGCTGGATTTGGAGAAGCGCTATTGGCAAGCGATCAAGGACCAGGACGTGGATGCCGCGATGCGCCTCACCGACGAGCCTTGCATCCTTACCGGCGCCCAGGGCATCGGGCTGATCGATCGAACGACGCTCGCGGCAATGATGAAGGCGACGTCCTACACCCTGAACCGCTTCGTGCTGAAGGACGGCGCGCAGGTGCGCCTCCTGCGAGACGACGTCGCCATCGTTGCGTACCAGGTCCACGAGGAGCTCACCGTCGACGGCAAGCCGGTGACGCTGGACGCGGCGGATTCGT
>JBOHSN010000065.1:0-23947 GCA_050733215.1 Gemmatimonadales bacterium | reverse complement strand
GGCCAACAGCCTGCTCGCCCGCCGCCGCCGCCGCCGCCCGCCCACCCGCTCCCCCGCGATGGCCCGGCGCATCTCGTCGCCGGTCTGCCATCGGTCGCCAGGCGCCTTTTCCAGCGCTCGCATCACCGCGGCGGCGAGCCGTTTCGGAACCTCCGGGCGAGCACGCTCGAGCGGTGCGGGACGCTCGGAGAGATGGCGGGACACGACCACGCGGTTCGGACCGACGAACGGCGGATGGCCCGCCAGCATCTCGTACGCGACCACGCCGAGTCCGTAGAGGTCGCTCCGCGCATCCACCGGCTCGCCGGCGGCTTGCTCGGGGCTCATGTAGGCCGGCGTGCCGACCGCGACCCCCTGCCCTGTCGTCGAATCCGTCGCGTGCCCGTCCGATGCCCTCGCGATGCCGAAATCGGCCAGCAACGCCCGCCCGGTGGCGGCCTCGAGCAGCACGTTCTCCGGCTTCACATCGCGATGCACGAATCCCGCCCGGCCGGCGGCGTCGAGCGCGGCCGCAAGGTCGGCGGCGATGGCGCGCGCGTGCTCGATCGGCAGCGGTCCCTCGCGACTGAGGAGCTGGCGGAGAGACTCCCCTGGCACCTCGTCCATCACGTAGTAGTGGAGATTCTGGGCGCGGCCAGCCTGGTGAATGGCCACGATGTTGGGGTGCTGAATGCGGGCGAGCATCCGCGCTTCGGCCAGGAAGCGCTGCGCGATGGCGGCTTTCTCGGCGAGCTCGGGATGCGCCACCTTGATGGCCACGCGCCGGTCGAGGGTGCGGTCGGTAGCCTGGTAGACCACGCCCATGCCGCCGCGGCCGAGCTCCCGCTCCAGCCGGTAGTGCGGCTCGAGCGCGGCCTGCACCGCGGCAAACAGGTCGATCGCCGGATCGGTCACGTGGTCACTCGGGCCGCCGTGCAGGTTGGATGCGCTTTCGCGACGGAGGGTTGCGCGCGTCCCGCATACCCGCGCCGTTGAGCGCGGGTTGAGTGCATCGACCTAGCTTGGGCGCGTCCGATTAACCCGAGCATTCGATGGCAACCTCTGTCACGCATCTGTCGCCCACCGTCGCCGCCGTGCTCCTGCCCGGCGAGCGCCTGAGTGTGGACGCGGCCGGGAGCGGCTGCTTCGCCGTCGTCCACCGCGACTCCATTGCCGATGCCGTCCGCGTCGTCCGCGAGCGGCCGGTGGACGCGATCCTTGTTTCGGTTCACCGGTGCGAACCCGATCACGTCGAAGCGCTGGGCCACCTGGTGCGGGATTTCCCCGGCATCCCCACCGTTGCGCTCGTCTCCCGCCACGACGACGGCGCCTCCGAGACACTGCTCCGGCTCGGCGCCTCCGGCGTGCGCCAGGTCGTCGACGTCACCTCGCCCGCCGGCTGGCACCGGCTCCGCCGGGTGGTGGGCCAGCCCGCTTCCCGAGCGGTGGCACGTATCCAGGCGCCGCTGCTCGGCGGGCTCGGCGAACTGCCCCTGGACGCGAGACTCTTCCTCGAGGCGCTCGTGCGACTGGCGCCGGAAACCCCGACCGTGCGCCTGCTGGCCGATCGGCTCGCGATCCGTCCCAGCACACTCATGTCGCGCTTCGGACGCGCCGGGCTGCCGAGCCCCAAGAACTATCTGGCGGCCGTCCGCCTGCTGCACGCCGCGCTCCTGTTCGAGACGGCCGGCCTCTCGGTCGCCGACGTGGCCTATCGGCTCGAGTATTCATCGCCTCAGAGCTTCGGCCGCCACCTGCGCGCGATGCTGGGCATCACGGCATCGGAGTTCCGGCGGCGGTTCGCCTTCCCCACCGCGATGTCGCATTTTGTCGAACGGATGGTCCGACCCTACGCGAGCGTCTGGCGCGAGTTCCATCCGCTCGCCGCACCGGCCTGGGAGCGCGAGGGCGGCGCGGGAGCGAGACTAGTTGCGAAGGCCGAGGCTTGACGCAGTAGTAATTGCAACTACGGAATAGCCCCGGGATTCAATCCGCTCTCTCCCGCCCTGCTCCCGGTCCACCAGCGCCAGCACACCCAGTACCTGCCCGCCCTCGCGCTCCACGGCGTCAATCGCCTCGAGCGCAGATCCGCCCGACGTGATCACGTCCTCGACCACCACCGCCCGGTCGCCGGACTTGAAATTGCCTTCGATCAACCGGCGCGTGCCGTGCCCCTTGGCCTCCTTCCGCACGGTGAAGGCGTCGAGGGCCGGTCCGGCCGCGAAGCTTGCCGCGGCGATGGCGTAAGCCAGCGGATCGGCACCGAGGGTGAGTCCACCGAGCACGGTCGCGTCCCAGCCCGCCGTGCGAATGGCGGCCAACCCAGCGCGGCCGACGAGCGTGAGCCCTTCGGCCGACATCGTCGTGAGGCGGCAGTCTATGTAGTAGGACGAGCGCTCGCCGCTAGCGAGCACGAAGTCGCCGCGCCGGACCGAGCGGGCGAGCAACAGCTCCTCCAGCCGAGTCACCGGAGGTTCTTGAGGAGATTGCTGAGGAAGCCGCCCTTGGACTTCTCGTCGCGCACTGCGGTGCAGAAACCCCGAGCGAATTCGTCCACCGACTTACTGCGCCGTGTGAGATCGCGCTCGAGGCCCTGCATCACTGCAGCCTCGATCGCCGGGGAGAACCGCAGCCCGCGCCGAGCCTGGTTGAGCGGCACCGGGTCTTGCGATAGTAGTTGCTGAAACAACTCCCTAGGGTTTTTGCCGGTAAACGGCAGCGCCTCGGTCAGCAGGTTGTAGGTGATTGTCGCCAGGCTGTAGACATCCGCCTGTTCGCCGACCAGCTCGCCCGACAGGGTTTCGGGTGCCACGTACTGGAGCGTGCCGACGAAAAAACCGGCCCGGGTGAGCCGCTCCTCCGGGCTCACGTCCGCGTCGCGCGCGATCCCGAAATCCAGCAGCTTGGCGCGTTGGGTGGCGGGATCGTACATGATGTTGGCCGGCTTCAGATCCCGGTGGATGATCCCGGCGCGATGCGCCACCGTGAGCGCCGCGCCGATCTGCTCGACGATGGTCGCCACCACCGGCGGGGCGAGATTTCCCGAGCGGGTCAGAAAACTCGCGAGCGGTTCGCCCTCGGCCCATTCGAGCGCGAGGTACTGCAAGCCTTCCGCCGCGCCGTAGGAGTAGGTGCGGACGATGTTCGGATGGTTGAGCCGCTCTCCGAACTCGGCCTCGCGGAGGAAGCGTTTCACCGCGATCGGATCGGTGCTGAGCCGCGGAATGAGCACCTTGAAGGCGACGAGGCCCTGTTCCGGATGCTCGGCGCGGTAGACGCTCGCGGTGCCGCCGTCGCCGACATGCTGGACGAGACGGTAGCCCGCCACGGTGCGGCCGACGAGATTGCCCGGAGCCATGATGCCCGCCAAGCTACTCCCGCTCCATGCGGGGAGCAAGCGACGAAAGGAGTTGGCTGTGCCGACGCTGCTTGACGCTCGTCCCGTGCCGCCGCTAGACTCGGCCCCTGATGCGCGCGTCGTCCGTCACCCCGATGGGCGGCGCGACCTATGGGAGGAGGCTGGGATGCGCCGGCTCGCGCTGGTGGCGATCGCCGCGGCGGCGGCCGCGTTCGGATGCGGTGGCAGCGCCGGGCGGGGCGGGGCGCCCGAATCGCCCACGCCCGGCGCCGACGACGCCCAGGTGCCGGGCGTCACCGCCGCCGTCTTTCGCCGGGTCGGCCGGCTCGCCTCGGGGGATCCGCTCCCGTTCGTCGGCACGATGGTCTTCGCCGACGGGCCGGGCGATACCACGCTCGCCGTGCTGGCGCTCTCGCTCGAGAATCGCTCGCTTACCTTCGAGCGGGAGCCGGCGGCGTACGTCGCGCGTTACCGGGTGGACGTGAGCGTCAGGCCGGCCGGCGCGGCGGCGATCGACGTGGGACGCGAGGAAGTCGTCCGCGTCGCCACGCTCCAGGAGACTTCGCGCACCGACGAGAGCGTCCTCTTCCAGCAGAACTTCCGCCTGGTGCCCGGCAAGGTGCAGGTGACCGTCGCCGTGCGCGATGTCGCGTCGGGGCTGGAGGGCAGAGCGGAGCGGGAGTACGAGGTGCCCGCCTTCGGTCCGGGCACCACGAGCGATCCGATTCTCACGTATCAGGCGCAGGGCAGGGGGCGTCCCGAGGATCCGCTCGGGCTGGTCCTCAACCCGCGGGGCACCGCCGGCTTCGGCGGAGACACGGTGCTCGCGTACATCGAAGGCTACGCGTTCCCCCGTCCGCGCACCCTGCCGTTCGAGGTGCGGAACGATCAGGACAGCGTGATCTACCGCGACTCGTTGCGCTTTCGGGGGGGCCGGCCGGTCGAGAGCCAGGTCATCCGGCTCGCGCCGGACAGCCTCGTGCTGGGCGAGATGCGGGTGGTGGTGGGGACCGGCGAGGAAGCGCGTCAGGCGACAGTGCTGGTCTCGTTCACCCCGGCGTGGCTGGTCACCAGCTACGACCAGATGATCTCGCTGCTGCGCTACTACGGGCCGAATCCGTGGCTCGATTCGCTGCGCCGCGCGGCTCCACCGGATCGGAATCGGCTCTGGCGCGAGTTCTGGCGCAACACCGATCCCAATCCAAAGACGCCGCAGAACGAGCAGCTCGACGAGTATTTCACCCGCGTCGCCACCGCCAACGCGCAGATCAAGGACGAGGGCGTGCCGGGATGGCGGACCGAGCGGGGCGAAGTGTTCATCACCCTCGGGCCGCCGGACGAGATCACCGAGGCGAACCCGGGCCCGCAGGCCCGCATCATCCGCTGGACCTACACCAATTTCCGGCTGGCGCTTTTCTTCATCGATGAATCGGGATTCGGCCGCTACCGCCTCACCCCACAGTCCCGCGCCGAATACGAGCGGCTCCAGGGAAGGCTCCGCCGCGGCGAGAGGTAACCGGCTCCTCTCGCCTATCTTGCAGGGATGTCTCACCACAATCCGCCCCGACTCTTCCTCGTAGACGGATACGCGCTGCTCTATCGCGCCTTCTTCGCCATGATCTCCCGCCCGCTTCGGACCTCGCGGGGCGAGAACACATCGGCGGCCTGGGGCGTCGCCAACTTCCTGCTGCGGCTCGAGGAGAAGTACCGCCCCGATTACATCGTCTGGGTGAACGACGCCGGCAGCTCCTTCCGCGAGGAGCGCTATCCAGAGTACAAATCCACCCGCGAGAAGCTGGATGACGAGCTCCAGGCCGATTTCGACCGGGCGGTCGAGCGGAGCCGCCAGCTGCTCGAGGCGTTCCGGGTCCCGGTGATCGCGGTCCCTGGGTACGAGGCGGACGATGTCATCGGCACCCTCGCCACCCGTGCGGCCGGGTCCGGCCTGCAGGCGGTCATCGTGTCGGGCGACAAGGACTTCTACCAGCTCGTCCGTCCCGGCATTGCCCTGCTCAATCCGGGTCGCGGCGGCCCCGCGGCGGTGGACGAGCACTGGGTGGACGAGCGGAACGCGTCCGAGCGGCTTGGGGTCTCACCCGAGCGGGTGGTGGACTTTCTCGCGCTGGTGGGTGACGCCTCGGACAACGTGCCCGGCGTGAAGGGCATCGGCGAGAAGGGCGCGCAGAAGCTGCTGGCGGAGTTCGGGGACCTCGACACCCTCCTCGCTCGGGCCGGCGACGTCCCCGCCAAGCGCGCGCGGGAGGCGCTGCTGGAGCAGGCGGAGAATGCGCGCCTCTCCCGTGAGCTGGTGACCATCCTCCGCGAGGTGCCGGTGGAGCTGGAGCTGGACCGCTTTGCCGTGCAGCCGCCCGATCGAACCCGACTCGCCGAGATCCTGAGCGAGCTCGAGTTCTACTCCCTCGTCCGGCGGGTCGGAGGGGTCGGAGGGGTCGGAGGGGTCGGAGGGGCGAGCGGGCCGGCGGGCGGGCGGGTCGAGGATCCGCCCGTCCTTGCGGCGGCCGTCGTGCGCGCGACAGAGGTGGAGCTCGACCTCGACCAGCCCCCCCCACCCGCCGGCCCGCCCGCCGGCCTGCCCGCCTCAGCCCGGGAGTGGATCGCCTTATCCGACGAGGCGCCGACGGTCACGGTCGTGGACGATCCCGACGAGCTGCCAGCTGTCGCGGCCCGGCTCCGTGCGGCGCCGCTCGTGGCGCTCGACACCGAGACGCGCGCCAGCGCCCCGCGCGGCGCCGCACTCATCGGTCTCGCTCTCGCTGCGAGCCCCACAGACGTCTGGTATCTGCCCTTCGGGCACCGGCCCGCGGTCGGCGAGCTGGCCGCGCCCGAGCCGGTACGGAATCTGCCCCCGCTCGACTCCTTCCAGAGCGCACCGATCGCCGCCCTGCTGCGCGACCCCGCGGTGCGGAAGGCCGCGCACAATCTGAAGTACGATTGGCAGATGCTGCGCGGCGCGGGCATCGAGCTTGGCGGCGCCGCGTTCGATTCGATGCTCGCGAGCTTCGTGCTCGATCCGGGCCGCCGCTCCCACGCCATTGACACCCTGTGCCTCGAGCATCTCGGCCGGCCGATGCAGACCTACGCCGACGTGGCCGGGAAGGGCAGGGCCGAGGTTCCGTTTGCCGAGGTGCCGGTGCAGCGCGCCGCCGCCTACGCCGGCTGCGACGCGGCGACGGTGCTGGCGCTGCATGACTTCTTCGCGCCCGGCCTGGCCGAGATGCGGCTCGAGCCGCTGCTTCGCGACGTGGAAATGCCGCTGGTGCCGGTGCTCGTGGACATGGAGTGGGACGGGATCGCGATCGATCCCGTGGTCTTCGCCCGGCTCTCGACCGAGCTTGGCGCCGAGCTCGCCCGGCTCGAAGTCGAGATCGCGCGGGTGGCGGGCGTCGAGCTGAACCTCAACTCGCCACGGCAGCTCGCCGCGGTCCTGTTCGAGCAGCAGCAGCTGCCGGTGCTCAAGAAGACCAAGACCGGCCCATCGACCGACGCCGACGTGCTGGAGCAGCTCGCGGCCATGGGGCACGCGCTCCCGCGCCTGATCCTCGAGTACCGCGAGCTGCAGAAGCTGAAGGGGACCTACGTTGATGCCCTACCCGCGGTGGTGAACGCCACGACGGGACGCATTCACACCAGCTTCAACCAGACCGGTGCGGCGACGGGACGGCTCTCCTCGTCCGATCCCAACCTCCAGAACATTCCGGTGCGGACCCCTCGCGGCGAGGCGATCCGCCGCGGCTTCGTTCCGGCGCCGGGATGCGTCTTCCTCGTCGCGGACTACTCGCAGATTGAGTTGCGTCTGATGGCGCACCTCTCGGGAGACCCGGCGTTCATCGAGGCCTTCCGCCAGGGCGGCGACATCCATCGCCAGACGGCGGCGTTGATCTTCAACCTGCCGGTGGATCGGGTCACGGCCGAGATGCGGGCCCGCGCCAAGACGATCAACTTCGCGACCATCTACGGCCAGGGCGCGTTCGCGCTCTCCCGGCAGCTCGGCATCGCACAGGACGAGGCAAAGCAATTCATCACCCGGTACTTCGAGCGGTTCGCGGGAGTACGGGCGTTCCTGGACCGTCAGGTGGAGCTGGCGCGGGAGCAGGGCTACGTCGAGACGCTGTTCAAGCGCCGGCGGTATATCCCCGAGATCCGCGACCGCAACTTCAATATGCGCGCGTACGGCGAGCGCAACGCGCAGAACTCGCCGCTCCAGGGGTCCGCCGCGGACCTGATCAAGCTCGCCATGGTGCGGATCCACCGCGCGCTTCGCGAGCGCGGTCTCGCCAGCCGCATGCTCCTGCAGGTGCACGACGAGCTGGTGTTCGAGGTCCCGGCGGGTGAAGTCGACGTGATACGCGAGCTGGTGCGGCGCGAAATGGAGATGGTGGTGGAGCTGCGGGTGCCGCTCGTCGTTGATGTGGGGGTGGGCCCGAACTGGCTCGACGCGAAGCGATAGGGCGGGAGAGGGCGGGAGAGGGCGGGAGGCATGGACTACGGCTGAGCGCCTGCCTCTCCCGCCCTCTTCCGCCCTCTTCCGCCCCCTCCTCCCCGTTTTCCCGGCCACCAGTTCCACTCGCCCATGAGGTGCATGAAGGCTGGGACCAGCACCATCCGGATGATCGTCGCGTCGAGCAGCACCGCGACGGCCAGCCCGAAGCCGAGGAACTGCATTACCAGGACGCGCGCAAACGCGAACACGCCGAACACGAGGATCATGATCAGCGCCGCGGAAGTGATCACCGAGGCGGTGGCGCTCAGCCCCTCCAGCACCGCCTCGTCGTTCCGGCCGGTGCGGTCGAACGCTTCCTTCATCCGGCTCAGCAGGAACACCTCGTAGTCCATGCTGAGGCCGAAGACCACCGCGAACACCAGTACGGGGACCGCCACGAAAATGGCGGAGACCGGTCCATCCAGCCCGAAGATCTCCGCGCCGATCCCGTACTGGAACACGAGCACGATGAGGCCGAACGTGGCGCTCACCGAGAGCGTGTTCATCACGATCGCTTTGAGGGGCACCAGGATCGACCGGAACGCGATCGCCAGCATCACGCCGGTCGCCGCGAGGATGAGTCCCACCATCAGGGGAAACCGCTCCAGCAGGTCGGTCTGGAAGTCGAGGCTCGAGGCCGCGTAGCCGCCGACCAGGATCTCGAGACCCCGGGTCGAGCGGAGCCCTTGATCGCGCAGCGCGCGCGCGCGCCGGACCACGTCCATCGCCGAGGTGAGCGACGTCGTGTCGGCGATGATCACGTCCATGAGGGTCGCGCGCCGGTCGCTGCTGAGGTACGCGTCGAGGAACTCGCCCAGCTCGCTCCGCGCTTCCTGGAGGTCGCTGTAGAGCACCGAGTACCCGAGGAGGGGCGTGCCCGGGCGCACGTCCACCAGACTCCTGACCTCGCGGACGCGGGGGTCCGCGCGCAGGGAGTCCGAGAGCGTCTTGAGCCCGCGAAGCGTCGCGGTCTCGGTGACGCGGCGTCCCTCGGGCACTTGGACGAGGAGCCGGATCGGCTGGATCACGCCGACGAGCCCCAGCTGCTGGAGCGTCTCGAGCCCGCGACCCGCCTCGCTGTTCTTGGGCCACCAATTGCGTGACGGGAGGCCGATCCGGATCCAGAACACCGGCGCCGTGAGCAGCGCGATGGCGAGGCCGCCAAGCGCGATCGCGCGCCAGGGATGGCGGGTGAGACTCCGTGCCCACCGCTCCCACACCTGGGGACGGTGGTACCACGCCAGCCAGCGTGCCAGCGAACGCGGCCGATCGATGGTGCGGCCGAGCAGGGCGAGGAGGGCAGGGAGGAGGGTGGTGGAGAGGAGCACCGCGATGGCCACGACCACCAGCCCTCCGATGCCGACGCTCCGGGTCTCGATCAGCGGGGTGAAGAGCAGCGCTCCGAACCCGACGACGACGGTGAGTCCCGAGGTGACGACGGCCGCGCCCGCGGTCATGATCGTGTTCACCGCCGCTTCCCGTCGTCGCCGCCCCCGGCTCAGCTCCTCCCGGAATCGGGTGACGACGAGGAGCGAGTAGTCGATGCCGACACCGAGCCCGATCATGGTCGTCATGTTGAGCACGAACACCGACATCGGCGTCACCCGGGTCAACAGCCCCACGATGGTGAGCGAGATGGCGATGGCGAGGAATCCGATCACGAGTGGCAGCGCGGCAGCCACCAGAGCCCCGAAAGCCAGGACCAGGACGAGCAGGGTGACGGGCAGCAGCATGCGCTCGCCCTCCCGGGTGTCCCGCGCGGTCACCGTGCGGACGTCCAGGTCGAGCGGCGCGCGGCCGGTGACGTGTGCCTGGTACCGTCCGCCGTCCGGCAGTGCGGCGAGCATGGAGCGAATGTGTGCCCGGACCGGTTCGACCAGCCCGGCGGCGGTGTCCCCTTGTTCGGTCCGGAGCGCCACGACGAAGAAGGTCGTACGGCGGTCCCGGCTGACGAACCCGGTGTCGCCGGTGGAGGCGTAGGAGATCACCCCCCGGACGTACGGCTGCGCTGCCAGGCGGGCCGCGAGGCTGTCGAGAACGAGTCTTGCAGGGGGAGTGTCGAATGCCGCCGGGCCGGCCAGCGTCACGGCGAAGAACTCGCTCACCGGACTCTCGAAACGCCGGTTGAGCAGGTGATCGGCGCGGGACGCCTCGGTGACCCGGGTGCTGCCACCGCGAACGTCGAGCAAGCGCTCGGTTTGTCGGGCCTGGACGGCGGCGATGCCGCCGATGATCGCCCACACCACTACGACCACCCAGCGCCAGCGCACCAAGGCCCGGGCGGAGAATTCCAGCAGGCTCAGTCGTCGCCTCCGAAGGTCGGGCCGGCGGTCCCGGCGCGCGGCGGCCAAAATGTTAGACGGCTTCCGCACCCGGCGCCAGCGCGCGCTGGCGCCGGCTCGGCGCGCCCGAGCATATTTACGGGACCGGCATGAACCGACTGATTCTTCCTCTCGTAACCTGTCTGCTGGTCGGGCTGGTGATCGTGGACCGGATGTCCCGGATGGAGTCCACCAGCCTCAGCGCGGCGCCGCCGTCCGATTCCGTCGCGGATCTGGGCGCGGCCGCGGCGCGCCCGCTCCGGCCGGTGCCCCCACGCCCGGCGCTCCCGGCGCCCGAGGCCGGGAGCTCTCGCACGCCCACCTTGGACCGGCTGGCGCGCCTCGCAGTTCGCCAGCAGCTCGCGCAGGCCGCCGGCGAGACCTATCTCGACTCGCTCGTCGCCACGACGGATTCGGTCGTCCGCCGCTGGCCGGACCGGAATGGCCGGGCGCTGGGGGTGGCCATCGTCGAGGGGGGGCCGGCCGACTACTCGTCGCAGCTCGCAGGGCTCATGCGCCAGGCGCTGGGGCGCTGGTCCGACGCGAACGTCGGCGTCGAGTTCGTCGAGGTCGCCGATACCGCCCACGCGGACATCGTCGTGCGGTGGATCGACCGGTTCGAGTTCGACCGCGCCGGCCAGACCGACCTCACCTGGGACCCGCTCGGCCGGGTGCGCCACGCGACGCTGTCGCTCGCGCTGCGGACCAGCACTGGCGTCTCGCTGGGCGATAACGCACTGCTCGCGGTGGCGCTCCACGAGGCGGGTCACGCGATCGGCCTGCCCCATTCGGCCGATACGGCAGACGTGATGTTCCCCTCCACCCGCACCACCCGGCTCTCGGAGCGAGACATCCGGACCGCCACGATTCTCTATCGGCTGCCCCCCGGGTCGGTGAAGGACCTGGGCACCCCCTGATCTCGGCGATCCTGCTGCTCTTCCTGCTGGCCGGCGCCGTCCCGGCGCAGGCGCAGCAGTTCACCGCGGTAGACGCCGCCGTGCAGCAGGGCATCGACGCGGGCCTCTATCCCGGCGCCGTCGTCGTCATCGGCCGGCGCGACACCATTCTCTACGCTCAGGGCTACGGGCGCCCCACGTGGAGCGCGCGCGGATCGGCTCCGCAGCCCGACTCGACCGTCTGGGACATCGCATCGATTACGAAGGTCGTGGCCACCGCGAGCTCGGCCATGCGACTCGCCGCCGCCGGCCGCCTCACACTCGACGCTCCAGTCTCCCGCTATCTGCCGCGCTTCAAGGGCGCCCGCAAGGAACGGGTGACCGTGCGGATGCTGCTCGACCATACCAGCGGCCTGCCGCCCTATCTCCCGCTCTACCGGCTGGCGCGCAGCCGGAGCCGTGCCCTGGACCGGCTCTACGCGGAGCCGCTCCAGCGCATGCCCGGAGACTCCGCGGTCTACAGCGACTTGAACGCGATGCTGCTGGGCTTCATCGTGGAGAAGGTGGCGGGCCGGTCGCTGGCCGAGGTGGCCGAGCGGGAGGTCTTCCGCCCCCTCGAAATGCGGCGCACGATGTTCCGGCCTCCGGCGAGGCTGTTGCCGTGGATCGCGCCCAGCGGCATGCACCGCGGGCGGGCCGTCCGCGGCCGGGTGAACGACGAGAACGCCGTTCGCCTCGGCGGGGTGGCCGGCCATGCCGGCGTGTTCTCCACCGGCGGCGATCTGGCCCGGTACGCTCAGACTTGGCTCCGGAGCGGGGCGGCACCGGGCGGGACCTGGGTGGCGCCGGAGATGATCCGACAGTTTCTCACGCCCGGCTCGCGGAGCGGTACGCGGCTCCTCGGCTGGGACACCCGGGATCCGCTGGCCACGCCGGACGCGCCGAGCGTGTTCGGCTCCCTCGTGAGCGCGTCCACCTACGGCCACACCGGCTGGACGGGCACCGAGCTTTGGGTCGATCCCGCGCGCGACCTCTTTCTCGTGTTCCTTACCAACCGGAGCTTCGATCCGCAAACCAGCCAGTCCGTCGAGAAGCTCAAGCTGGTCCGCGCCGACGTCTCGGATGCGGCGGCCCGGCTAGTCCCGCCGGTGTGCGTGCAGGAGCTCGTCGCGGTGTGCTAGGGCGCGGGTCCCATTATCATCCGCTAATGGTGAACGGTGGAGACCGCGATGCAAACCCCTGAAACGATCCGGAAGGCACTCCGGGCAGTGAAGGACCCTGAGCTCGGCCTCAACATCATCGACCTCGGCCTGGTGTACGACGTCGAGGTGAACGAGGCCGGGCAGGTGCACGTCCGCATGACGCTCACCTCGCCCGGATGCCCGGCGGGAGGCGAGATCATCCAGGGTGTCCGCGACGTGGCCGGGGAGGTGGAAGGCGTGACCGATGTGGAGGTCGAGCTGGTCTGGGAGCCGTACTGGACACCGGAAAAGATGGATCCGCGGGTACGTGCCTTCCTAGGTCGCTGACGACTCGCCACTCGCTCCCTGCTGGCCGCCGGCCACGGCGGCCAGCAGCGCCGGCCCGATCTCGTCCACCTGCCATCGTCGGAGCTCCGGAATCGCCCGCAGCGCTTCGGGGGTGCGTGGGTCGGCCCGCGCGATGGCCTCGAGGGTTCCGTTGGGGCAGAGCACGCCGGGCGCCAGGTCGTACGCCGTCGCGAGCTCGTTGCGCCGGGTCTTGAGCCGCTCGAGTCTCGCTTCGTAGGCGGCGTCGGGCGCCCGCCGCTGACCGCGCGCCACCCGCGGCAATTCGGACTCCGGCAGCTCGAGGCCCCGCTCCACCGCCGCCAGCAGCTCGCGACCCCGCCGTTCGGCAAGGTCCACCCCCACCCCGCGGATCGAGCGCAGCGCCGCGACGTCCCGCGGCTGCGATCGCGCAATCTCCAGCATCGGTTCGTTGTTCAGGATGCGGAACGGCGCCCGGTCGGCGCGCGCCGCGAGCCCCTCGCGCCAGCGAAACACCTCACGCAGCACCGCCAGTGACCGGCTCCGGAGTGCCTTGGCGCCCTTGATCCGCAGAAACCCAGGCTCGCCGTCGTCGGTGCGCCACCGGACCTGCGCCAGCAGGGCGAACTCCTCCTCCGCCCATGCCAGCCGGCCCCGCGCGACCAGCTGCTCGCGCATCACGTCACGCAGTGCCGGCAAATGCCGGGTATCCGACGCCGCGTACGCGATCATCTCGCGCGACAACGGCCGCGCCGACCAGTCCGCCCGCTGGAAGCGCTTGTCGAGCCGCACGCCAAAGTACTTCTCGAGCAACGCGGCGAGACCGATCGCGGGCTCGTTGAGAAGTTGCGCCGCCACCCGCGTATCGAAGAGGCGAGTGGCGCGGAAGCCGTACTGCTGCTCGAGCAGCCGCAGGTCGTAGTCCGCGTCGTGGAACACGATCTCGACGGCCGGGTCGGCCAGCACGCTGCCGAGCGCCGCCAGATCGGGCACCGCGAGCGGATCCACCACCGCCGTCCGTCCGCGCGACGAGATCTGAAGCAGGTACACCATGTCGCGATAGCGGTGGAAGCTCGCGGCTTCCGTGTCGATCGCGAGCAACGGCTCCGCGGCGAGCTCGCCGACGAGGCCGGCGAGCGCGGTCGGCGACTGGATCAACTCGACATTGGCGTCACTCACGCTTGGCGGCCTGCTCCAGCCCCGCGGCGATTTCCTCGAGCGCCTTCGCGAGCGTCTTGTAGAACTCCGGGTCGGGCTGCGGCGTCCCACCCATGGCGGCGTCCATGTGGATCTTCCGGGCGAGCCGCGCGGCGTGACGGATGTAATCGGTGGTCGGCATAGGATGGCCAGAGGGACAGATGAGCGGTGGACCGAAACACGACCAACCGCGGGGCAGTGACGGAAGATAGGCCTGCCCTGTCCATCTGCCCATCTAGCCATCGGTCCATCTATCATCTATCCATGCCCCCCGCCGACATCGACCTGACCGTCTACCCCGACGAGTGCGACGCGTTCGGTCATCTGAATCAGGCGTCGTTCCTCACCCTATTCGAGCGCGCCCGGTGGGAGATGCTCGCGCGCGGGCCCGGCATGGACGTGTTCAGCCGTCACGGAGCGTGGCCCGCGGTGCGGAAGGCGGCAGTTGACTACCTCGCGGCTGCCTTCCCGGGCGACGTGCTCCGTTTCGATCTGGCGCTGGTGCACCACGGCCGCACCAGTTTCACGCTCCGCCAGGCGGCGCGGCGGGTCCGCGACGACGCCCTGATCGCCACCGCCGAGTTCGTCTTCGTGTGCATCGATTCCAACGGCCGCCCGGCCCCAGTGCCCACCGAGTTCACCACCTTCGTCAACCCGCGACCAAGCCACGGCGCGGGCCGGCGGGTCACGGTCAATGGAGTCAACCTGGCGGTGGACGTGCGAGGCGACGGGCCGGCCATTCTCTTCGTGCACGGATACCCGCTCGACCGGACCATCTGGGCGCCGCAGCTCGATGCGCTCGATGGCTGGCGCCGGATCGCTCCCGATCTACGCGGCATGGGCCAGTCGGACGCTCCCGATCTCGGCTACGCGATGGCGACCTACGCGAACGATCTGGTCGCCCTGCTCGATGCGCTGGGTGTCGAGCGCGCGGTGGTGGGCGGTTTGTCGATGGGAGGCTACGTCGCGTTCGAGCTGCTGCGCCACTGGCGGGAGCGCGTGAGCGGGCTGGTGCTGATCGACACGCGGGCGGAAGCCGACTCGCCGGACGGCCGCCGGGCCCGAGAAGCCGCCGCGCAGCAGGCGCGCGAGCTGGGCGCCAATGCGGTGGCGGATGCGATGCTGCCCAACATGCTCGCCGGCGCCACCCGCGAGCGCGATCCGGCGCTGACCGAGCGCGTGCGCCGAATGATGGCCGGTACCCCCGTGGCGGGCATTATCGGCGCCCTCGCCGCCATACGCGATCGACCCGACAGCACTCCCTTGCTGTCCACGCTGGACGGACTTCCGACGCTCGTCATGGTCGGAGCCGAGGATCGGATCACTCCGCCCGATCGGGCGCGCGCCATGGCCGACCGGATTCCCGGCGCCCGGTTCGTGGTGATTCCCGGCGCGGGTCACCTCCCGACGCTCGAGGCCCCGGAGGCGACGAGCGATGCCCTCCGCTCGTTCCTGGATTCGCTGCCCTGAAACTGTTCTGCCCGCCCACGCGTTTAGCAGATAGCGGTCGTTCGGCTTCGGGTCGGATGGTCGCTGACCTCAGGTTTCCTCCCAACAACGACCCCGGGGCCGATGTACGTCGCCGGCTCCGCGGGTCGCCCCTCCTTCGGTGGCGCGGATGGGCAGCTGGCCCCTCGGACGAGCGGCCCCCCGATGCGTTTGGACACCGGAGGGCCGCTATCACGGAGCAGACTGCTCATCCGCTCATCCGCCAATCCCTGGTCAGCGCTTCGGCCGTCCGGGCGGGGTGTCGCTGTTGAACGCCTCTTTGTTCTTCGCGACGTATGCCTGCATGTTTTCCGGGACATCCTCCTCCGGGAAGATCGCCGTCACCGGGCACTCCGGCTCGCAGGCGCCACAGTCGATGCACTCGTCCGGGTGGATGTACAGCTGGTCTTCGCCCTCATAGATGCAGTCTACCGGGCAGACATCGACACAGGCCCGGTCTTTGACGCCGATGCAGGTTTCGGTGATCACGTACGTCATGCGGCTGCTCCTCTGCGCGGTCGCGGGGCGAAGCGCCCGGGCAGGACCATCCCGCACCGGGCGACGGGTACTTATACGAAGGGGTGTTGGGGTGCGCAAGTACCTGAGTGTGCGGCTGCGAGTGCGACTGCGAGTGCTGGCATTGCTGCTGGTGCTCGGGCGGCCGGCCGAAGGCCAGACGTGTCCCGCGCCCCGCACGGCCCTCGTGCTTTCCGGCGGGGGCGCCAAGGGCCTGGCGCACATCGGCGTGCTGAAGGTGCTGGACAGTCTTGGCTACCGGCCCGACCTGGTGGTGGGCACCAGCATGGGCGCCATCATCGGGGCCATGTACGCCAGTGGCTACTCCGGCCGGGATCTTGACAGCCTCGCGCGGCGCTACTCACTCGCCGGCCTCGTGCGGGCCGAGCCGCGGCTTCTCGCGCGGACCATGGGTCCGCTCCGCCCGCTGATCCAATGGGAACCGGGGCGGCGAGGTCTCCGGCTCAGGGCGGCGGTGGTGGACGAGCTGGAGATCAATGCGCTCGTCACGGCCGGTCTGCTGCCCGGCAACCTGCTCGCGGCCGGCAATTTCGATTCGCTGCCGATTCCGTTTCGCGCCGTCGTGACGAACCTCGCCACCGGCCAGGCCCGAGTGCTGGCCGGCGGCGATCTCGCGCAGGCCGTGCGGGCGAGCTTCGCGATTCCCGTGGTGTTCCGCCCGGTCCAGCTGGACGACAGCCTGTTCGTGGACGGCGGCATCGCCGACAATGTGCCGGTCGGGCCCGCCCGGCTCGACCCGACCATCCAGCGAGTGATCGTCTCAGATGTGGGCGGCGGCCACAAGAAGGAAGTCGACTACGAGTCGCCCATCGCGCAGCTCGACCGCATCATCGATTTCCTGTTCCTCCAGCCCGCGGACTCGCTCGGGCGGAACGACATCGTCATCCGTCCGGACGTCGTCGATTTTCCTCCGCTCGAGTTCGATTCCCTCAGGATCGACAGTCTGATCGCTCGGGGCGTCGCCGCGGCGCAGGATTCGCTTGCGGCGCCCGGGTGCGCGGGTCCTGCGCGGCGCGGCGCGGGCGCCCGGGTTCCGCGCCGCCTCACCGGAGTGGCGGTGGAGCGTCTCAGCGCCGCGGATGGCGCAGCGCTGGTCCGACTCCTCGACCTCCGGGAGAACGCGCCGCTCGATGAGCGTGAGCTGCAGCTGCGCATCCGCCGGCTCGCGCGCTGGGGACTGCTCGAGTCGCTCTGGTTGAACCCGGTCGTCGCCGGCGATTCGGTCCGGTTGCGCATCGAACCGCGCCGACCGCCGCGCCGCACGCTGGCCCTGGGCGCAGCGTACGATAACGAGCTCGGCGGGCGCCTCTGGGTCGGCGCGCTCGAGCGGCGCCTTTTCCGTCAGAACATCGAGGCGAGCGGCGTGCTCTTTGCTGGCGAGCTCCGGAGCGAGCTCACGGCAGCGCTTCGGTGGGGCTCGGCGCTCCGCCCGCATCGCCTCGCGCCACTCGTCCGGATCCGGGCCGCGGACGAATCGATCCGCCGGTTCGACGTCGACGGGATGGAACTGCCGAAGATCGGCACGCAGGAGGCGATCGGACTCGCTGGACTGGAGCGTTGGCTGGGGGGTGACTGGTGGGTGCAGGCGGCCGGCGTGGCACATCTCTGGGAGGAGCCGGACGGCACCGGACGGTCGGCCGCCGGCGGCGTTTTCCGCGTGGAGCGACTCGGCCGCGTGGCCGACGATGCGGTCGAAGCCGAAGCGAGGCTGACCGGCGAGTACGACCGCTTTCAGCTCACGGCATCCACGACGCTCCGCGCTCTCGGCCTGCGTCTCACGCCGCGGCTCCGCCTCGGGTGGGGCGAGGACCTGCCGGTGCAGGCGGCCTTCCCGCTCGGCGGGCTCGAGGGATTCCCCGGCCTCCACATCACTGAGCGTCGGGGGCAGCGCGAGGCGATGGCATCATTGCTCGTCACGCGCTCGGTCACCCCGCGCATCGGCCTTCGGGTCGAGCTGGCCGCCGGCCGTTCCGCGGACGACGGCGAGCTGCTGGCGGGGAACGGCTGGATCGGGGGCGCGCGGGCGGGCCTGTCGATGGAGACCCCGATCGGGCCGGTGAGAGTCGAGTACGGCTATAACAGCGACGACCGCGGCGCACTGCTCGTCCGCGTGGGCCGCTGGTTCTGATCAGCCGGCGCGGTCGCTCCAGACCGCGAGCTGGTTGCCGGCGGGATCCACGAAGTGGAACCGCCGGCCCCCGGGAAAATCGAAGATCGGCCGCACGATGCGACCCCCGGCACGTCCGACCTTGGCCGCCATCGCCTCGAGCTCGGTCGCGAAGATCACCACCAGTGGCCCGCCGGCACTCACCGACTCCGCCCGGTGGAACCCGCCGCTCAGCCGCCCGTCCACGAAGCTGGTGTAGTCCGGCCCGTAATCGGTGAACTGCCAGCCGAAGACGTCCGCGTAGAACCGCTTCACCGCCGACAGGTCCGTGGCACCGAATTCGACGTAGTCGATCCGGCGATTGTGTTCCGCACTCACGCGCTTGGGCTGCTGCGTCATCCGCGCTACTCCCTCCGGGTCCGGTCCAGGCCGCGCCGCGCGGCGTGGCTGTCTGCCCCTGATTCTAAGCGTGGGTTGGCGGCCGGTATTGAACGAAACCGACAGCATCCCATTCCCGGGCATAGGCTGCGGGTGTGATACCGGCGAGTGACTTGAACTCCCGGATGAGATGGGCCTGATCGGCGTACCCCGCGTCGGCCGCCACGGCCGCGTACGGCGCACGCGACCGCCGCTGCATCCGCTCGAGCGCGCGGCGGAACCGCGCTACCCGGTGGAACGTCTTCGGCGAGATCCCCACCATCTCGCGGAACTGCCGCTCGTGTGTCCGTTCGCTCGCGCCGACCTCGTCGCGGACCCGTTGAAGCCCCGGCCCGCTGTCGCCGCCCTCCAGCAGCCGCACCGCCGCGCGGAGCCAGCGTGGCGCGGCTCTCCGGTAGAGTCCCGCCCGCCGAGCCCGCAGCGCCGTCTCGATCAGCGCGAGCTTGCCGGTGATACGCCAGAAGCAGCGGACCTGCTGCGCCAGATCGGGTGAGGGCGCGTACTCGCGGTAGCGCGGCCGGGTGGCGGCCAGGTCAGGCAGCGCCCGCATGCGCCAGCGCGTAGTCCAGCGCTTCCAGCGCGAAGTCCGCGTCTTCCGACGTGATGCAGAGCGGCGGCTTGATCCGGAGGACGTTGCCGTCGAGGCCCCCCTTGCCGACCAGCACGCCGCACTCACGCAGCCGCTCGAGCACCTCGAGCGTGGCGCCCGCCGCGGGCTCCCGGGTGCCGCGGTGGCGGACCAACTCCACGCCCAGCATGAGCCCGTAGCCCCGCACGTCGCCGATGATGGCGTGCCGCGCCTGCAGATCGTCCAGCCCCGCGCGAAGCCGCCCGCCGACCACGCGCGCGTTGGCCTGGAGCCCTTCGCGCTCGATCACCTCGAGCACCGCGAGGCCCGCGACCGCCGATACCGGGTTGCCCCCGAACGTGTTGAAGTGGAGCCGCTGGGTGAGCGTCTCGGCGATTTCCCGGCGCGTGGTAACGGCCGCGAGCGGCGCGCCGTTGCCGATTCCTTTGGCGGTGGTGACGATATCCGGCACTACGGCGGACCGCTCGAAGCCCCAGAAGTGATCGCCCGTCCGGCCGAAGCCGGTCTGCACTTCATCGCTGATGCATAGGCCTCCATGCTCCCGGGCAACGGCGTACGCGTCCCGCAGGTACCCCGGCGCGCCGTGGGTCACCCCGCCGACGCCCTGAATCGGCTCGGCGATGAAGGCCGCGATCTGTCCCGGTGTGGCGGTGCGGATCACGCCTCGGAGGTCGTCTACGCTGCGGCTCGCGACCTCCGCGGGCGACCCGGGGAACGGGCTCCGGTATGGATCGGGGCACGCGGCGTGGTGCACCCCCGCGCTCTGCTGGGTGGGAAGCTTCCAGGTGTACAGCCCGTTCAAAGCCATCGCGCTCGGGCTGCCGCCGTGGTAGCCGTTCCGGAGCGCGATCACGTCGGCTCGCCCGGTGAACAGCCGTGCCATGGTCACCGCGAGATCGTTGGCCTCGCTTCCGCTGTTCACGAGATAGGTGACGTCCAGGCCCGCCGGGAGGCGGGCGGCGAGCTCCCGCGCGAAAACCGCGACGTTCGGGTGAAGGTAGAGCGTGGAGGTGTGCTGGAGCGTCGCGACCTGCTCCTGGACCCGTCGTGCGACTTCGGGATGGGAGTGCCCGCACGCGACCGTCGCGATGCCGGCAAAGAGGTCCAGATAACGGCGGCCGGTTTCATCGAACAGCCACTGCATGTGGCCTTCGACCAGCATCAGCGGTTCGCGGTAGAGCGTGGACAACGACGGATGGGCGTAGCGCCGCCGGAGGGCCAGCACCTCGTCGCGCGACGGCCCGGCATAGGCCCTCGGCCGGTGATCGGACGCGGGCATCGGTGGGACTGCGGCTCGGGTCAGAGTGGCCATTCAGCCAGGCGGATCATTCAAGGCCCGATCAACCTGCGTCAGACGCATCCAGCATCGGTGCCGCGTAGGTCTCGTCCCGCGGCTCCGGCTGCCCGTAGCGGCCGGCCGGCGTGTGGATGCGGTTCCACTCCTCGCGCAGACAGAATGGGTCGAGGCCGTGCGGCCGATCCACTGCGAGCACCCCGTCGAGATGGTCGATCTCGTGTTGGAGGAGCTCAGCCCGGTCGCCCTCCAGCTCGATCTCCTGCCACTCACCTTTCACGTCCTGATATCGCACCCGGATCCGGTACGCGCGCGACACTCTGACCAGCAGGTTGGGGAAGGAGAAGCAGTCGTCCCAGACCGCGAAATCCTCGGTGCCGATGTCCACGATCTCGGGATTGATCAGCGGCCAGGGCTTGTCCATCTCGACGTAGACGATCCGCACGGGCGCCCCGATCTGCGGGGCGGCGATGGCTCGCCCGCTCCCGAATCGGGACTGCCAATCTCGGAGGGTCTCGCGAAGGTCGTCGATGATCACCCGCACCGCCGTCGACGTCGGCCTGGCGATCGGCTGGCAGCGAGTGCGAAGAATGGGGTCGCCGAGAAGGCGGATGCGATGAATGGTCATTCGGGCCTCGAAAGAGCCGTCGGTGCAAGCCAGACGGCAGAATATGCGGAATAGAGGCGGCAGCGGCCAGAGGACGAACAGTAGTAGCCTATACGACTACGCCACTATACCCCAGACCGCGCCCATTCGTACCAAATTTACCGTACGAATTGACAATCCCAACTTTTTTCCTTAGGATTGCCTGGTATGGAGACCTCGCCCGCCCGCCCTGGCGGCTCGGCTCGACCTGTCGGCCTTCGCGGTCCTCGCGGCGACATTCTGGTGCTGCTCAAACGCACGCCGGATATCGCGGCGCGTGACCTCGGGCGCGAACTCGGGTACTCGCTGAATGGCGTTCGCCATCACCTGAAGGAACTCGAGGCCGAAGGCCTGGTCGAGTATCAGCGGCGCCACCACGGGGTCGGCGCACCGGTGTTCGTCTATCGCCTCACCGCGGCTGGCGAGGCGCTCTTCCCCAGGCGGTACGAGGCCACCCTGCTCGAGTTCCTCGACCACGTGGTCGCGCAGAACGGGCGGGAGGCGGCGGTGCGGGTGCTCCAATCGCACTTCGACGACCTCGCCCGGCGGCTCGGCGACGCCTTGGCAGGGGCCCCTCCGCGGCGTCGGCTCGAGGCGGTGACTGCCGCGCTGTCAGAGGAAGGATACATGGCCGAGTGGCGCGAGCAGCATGACGGCAGCTTCGCGACACTGACCGAGCATAACTGTGCCGTGAAAGCAGTTGCGGAACGGTTCCCCGAGCTGTGTCAGGCGGAGGCCCGCTTCCTGGACGCGGTGTTGCCGGGCCCCGTGGAGCGTCGAGCGCACATGCTCGCCGGGTGCGGCACCTGCGAGTACCTCGTCAGGCTCGAAGGGCCCAAGGACGTCAAGGAGAACGCATGAGCTCGCAGGTCGAATCGCTGGTCAATCGCGAGTACCGCTACGGCTTCGTCACGGACATCGACGCCGACATCGCCCCGATCGGGCTGAACGAAGACGTGATTCGGATGATCTCGGCCAAGAAGCACGAGCCGGCGTTCATGCTGGAGTGGCGCCTCAAGGCGTTCCGCGGGTGGCAGAAGATGACGGAGCCCCACTGGGCGAACGTCACCTACCCGCCCATCGATTACCAGAGCCTCAGCTATTACGCGGCGCCCAAGACCAAGAAGCCGCTGGGGAGCCTGGACGAGGTCGACCCAAAGCTCCTGGAGACCTACCAGAAGCTGGGGATTCCGCTCACCGAGCAGAAGATCCTGGCCGGCGTGGCGGTGGACGCCATCTTCGACAGCGTCTCGGTCGGGACGACGTACAAGGCCAAGCTGGCGGAAAAGGGGATCATCTTCTGCTCGTTCGGCGAGGCGGTGCAGGAGCACCCCGAGCTGGTCGAGCGATACCTGGGCACGGTGGTGCCACCGAGCGACAACTTCTTCGCCGCGCTCAACGCCGCCGTGTTCAGCGACGGGTCGTTCGTGTACGTGCCGAAGGGCGTGCGCTGCCCGATGGAGCTCTCCACCTACTTCCGTATCAACGCGGAGAACACTGGCCAGTTCGAGCGGACGCTGATCGTGGCGGACGAGGGGGCATACGTCAGCTACCTCGAGGGGTGCACCGCGCCCAAGCGCGACACCAACCAGCTCCACGCCGCCGTGGTCGAGCTGGTGGCGCTGGACAGCGCCACGATCAAGTACTCGACGGTGCAGAACTGGTACGCGGGAGACGAAGAGGGCCGCGGCGGGATCTACAACTTCGTCACCAAGCGTGGAAAGGCCGGCGCCCGCGCCAAGATCTCGTGGACCCAGGTCGAGACCGGCTCGGCGATCACCTGGAAGTATCCGAGCGTCATCCTCCAGGGCGACGACTCGGTGGGCGAGTTTTACTCGGTGGCGGTGGTCAACGGCCGGCAGCAGGCCGACACCGGGACCAAGATGATCCACATGGGGAAGAACACCCGCAGCACCGTGGTGTCGAAGGGGATCAGCGCGGGGCGGGGGAACAACAGCTACCGCGGGCTGATCAAGATGCTGCCGAAGGCGGCCGGCGCGCGGAACTACACCCAATGCGACTCGATGCTGATCGGGAACGGCTGCGGGGCGAACACGTTCCCCTATATCGACGTGCAGAATCCGACCGCATCGGTGGAGCACGAGGCGTCTACCTCGAAGATCGGTGAGGACCAGATCTTCTACTGCAAGCAGCGGGGCCTCAACACCGAGAACGCGATCTCGATGATCGTGAACGGCTTCTGCAAGGAAGTCTTCCAGGAGCTGCCCATGGAGTTCGCGGTGGAAGCGCAGAAGCTGCTCGGCGTGAGCCTCGAAGGCAGCGTAGGCTAGGAGCTATTGGCTATCCGCTATCCGCTATCCGCTATCGGCTCTGTCCGCGGTCATGCCAGGACTCCCGCGGCCGCCGAGCGACGGCGCCGACCGCGGATAGCGGATGCCGATAGCGGATAGCGGATAGCTGATAGCCATTTATAGCTGATAGCCATTTAGGGAGAGTACATGCTGGAGATCAAAGACCTGCGGGCATCGGCGGGCGACAAGGAGATCCTCACCGGCATCACGCTCACCGTGCGGCCGGGCGAAGTGCACGCCATCATGGGCCCAAACGGCTCGGGCAAGAGCACCCTCGCGCAGGTGCTCGCCGGACACCCCGCCTACGAGGTGACGGGCGGCGAGGCGCGCTTCGAGGGCCAGGATCTGCTCGACATGGAGCCGGAGGAGCGTGCCAGGGCGGGCATCTTCCTCGCCTTCCAGTACCCGGTCGAGATCCCCGGCGTGACCAACGCCTACTTCCTGCGGGCCGCATACAACGAGCTGCGGAAGGCGCGGGGTGAGGAGGAGGTCGATCCGATCGACTTCCTCGAGATCCTCGAGGAGAAGCTCAAGCTCGTCGATTGGGGCCCGGACATCATGAGCCGCGCGGTGAACGCGGGCTTTTCCGGCGGCGAGAAGAAGCGGAACGAGATCCTCCAGCTCGCCGTGCTCGAGCCCAAGCTCGCGATCCTCGACGAGACCGACTCCGGCCTCGACATCGACGCGCTGCGCACCGTGGCAGCCGGCGTCAACCAGCTCCGAGGCCCCGATCGCGCGTTCGTGGTCGTGACCCACTACCAGCGGCTGCTCAACTA
>JBOHSN010000064.1:0-23980 GCA_050733215.1 Gemmatimonadales bacterium | reverse complement strand
ATCTCGCAGTAGACGTGGGCTTCGCGGACGCGGCGGGCGATGAGCTGGGTGAACTGCGATCCGAAGTCGATGATCAGGATGCCGTCGTGATGCCGGGCGGTCACCGGTCCTCTGCGCGAAGAAGGTCGTCGAAGGTCTCGCGCGCCCGCGCGATCCTCCAGTCGGGGCCGTCCACGACCACCTCGGCGGCGCGCGGACGACTGTTGTAGTTGGAGCTCATCACGAAGCCATAGGCGCCGGCGCCGAGCACAGCCAGCCGATCGCCCCGTTCGAGCGCCGGCAGCGTCCGGTCCAGCGCGAGGAAGTCGCCCGTCTCGCAGACCGGACCCACGACGTCCACTGGCGCCGGGCGCCGGCCGCTCGCCTCCAGCTCCAGGATCTCGTGGTACGCGCTGTAATGGCTGGGACGCACGAGATCGTTCATGCCGGCGTCCACGATCGCCAGATCCTTCCCGCCGGAGTGCTTGCGGGAAAGTACCTCCGTGAGAAGAATCCCCGCGGGACCGGTCAAATGGCGACCCGGCTCGAGCGCGAGCGCGAGGCCGCTTGGCTCCACCGCGGGCAGCACCGCCGCGAGCAGGGCCTCCGGCTCGAGGGGTGCTTCATCGCGGTACCGGATGCCCAGGCCCCCGCCGATGTCGAGCGTGCCGAGGGTGGTGATGCCCGCGCCGCGGCAGGCGGCCACCAGCTCGAGCAAGCGGGCCACACCCTCGCGGTACGGCCGGGCGTCGAGAATCTGGCTGCCGATGTGCATCGCAAGGGTGTCGAGCGTGAGCAGCGGATGCGATGCGATCCCACCCGCGAGCGGCAGCACCTGATCGAACGGCACGCCGAACTTGATTCCCCCGCGCCCGGTGGCGATGTAGGGATGCGTGTCGGCCGTGACGTCCGGATTGACCCGAATGCCCAGCCGCAGCGGCCTCTGATGCCGCTCCGCGATGGCGGCCAGCGCCGCGAGCTCGGCGGTCGATTCCACGTGGATATGGCCCACGTCCGCTGCGACTGCGGCGTCCAGCTCGGCGTTGGACTTGCCCACGCCGCTGAACACGATCCGCTCGGCCGGGAAGCCCGCCGTGATCGCACGCTGGAGCTCGCCGCCGGACACGATGTCCGCCCCTGCGCCAAGCGCCGCGAGCGTGCGGAGAACCGCGAGATTGCCGTTGGCCTTCAGTGCGAAGCAGATGCGGTGCGGCACCGGGGCCAGTGCCGCGTCCAGCGCGTGATACCGAGCCCGGATCACCTGAAGGTTGTAGACGTAGGTGGGGGTGCCCGCCTGGTCCGCGATCTCGTTCAGGCGCACGTCGCCGAGGAACAGCGATGCGCCCCGGCGCGAGAGCCCCGCGTCGGCCAGGAGAGCATCCACGCTGCTCTTCCGCTCCTCTGCTCTTCCGCTCTTCGTCAGTAAGCCTTCGCCCACACCGCCTCGCTGGTGCTCGGCCGGCCGCACCACATGCAGGTTGTCGGCGTCTCCGCCGAGCGGAACTCCTCGTCGGGCAACACGCGAATGGTGGCCTTGGTCTGCTCTTTGATCTCCGCCTCGCACTCGCCCCTGCCGCAGAATCCGCCGTAGGCGAACCCGCCGTCCTGCGCCACGAAGTCGAGGAACCGCGCCTTCGTGACGGCGCGGATGCTGTGCGCCTCCCGCCGGGCGCGCGCGGTCTGCAGCAGCTCGTTCTGCATCCGTTCCATCTCCGCCGCGATCCGGTCGGCGAGCCCGGCGGTCGGCAGCGGTTCCTTCTTGCCCCCGGTGCGGCGGGCGAGCATCACCGAGCCGGCGGTGACATCACGGGGGCCAATCTCGAGCCGGAGCGGCACGCCTCGTCCCTCCCACTCGTAGTACTTCGCTCCCGGCTTCATCCCGTCCCGCGCGTCAACGTGCACCCGCACGCCGGCGGTGTGGAGCACGCGCCGCGTCTCGTCGGCGGCGTCGAGCACGGTCGCCCGTTCGGCGTCGTTCCTGTAGATGGGCACGATCACGACCTGGTACTGCGCCAGCCGCGGCGGACAGACGAGCCCGTTGTCGTCGCCATGCGTCATGATGAGCGCGCCCACCAGCCGCGTGGACACGCCCCACGAGGTGTTCCACACGTGGTCCACGTCGCCGTTCGCCGTCTGGAACGTCACCTCGAACGCGCGAGCGAAATTCTGGCCGAGGTTATGGCTCGTGCCGGCCTGGAGCGCCTTATTGTCTTGCATCATCGCTTCGCAACTGTAGGTGCGCAGCGCCCCGGCGAACCGCTCGCTGTCCGTCTTGCGGCCGGTCACGACCGGCATCGCCATCCACTGTTCCATGAATGTGCGATACACGCCAAGCATGCGCCGGGCCTCTTCCTCAGCCTCGGCCTCCGTGGCGTGCGCGGTGTGGCCCTCCTGCCAGAGGAACTCGGTCGTCCGGAGGAAGAGCCGGGTCCGCATCTCCCACCGCACCACGTTGGCCCACTGGTTGATCAGCAGCGGCAGGTCCCGGTAGCTCTGGATCCACTTCGCGTACATCGCGTAGATGATCGTCTCCGACGTGGGGCGGATCACCAGCGGCTCCTCCAGTTCCTTGCCGCCGCCGTGCGTCACCACGGCCGTCTCCGGCGCGAAGCCCTCCACGTGCTCCGCCTCCCGGGAGAGAAAGCTCTGGGGAATGAAGAGCGGAAAATAGGCATTCTGGTGGCCGGTCTCCTTGAACATGCCGTCGAGCGCCCGCTGCATCTGCTCCCAGATGGCGTAGCCGTTCGGCCGGATGACCATGCACCCGCGCACCGGACTGTAGTCGGCGAGCTCCGCCTTGAAGATCAGCTCGTTGTACCAGGCGCTGAAGTCCGCTGCGCGCGTGGTCAGGGCCTTCTCTTCCGCCATTCTAATCCCTCTTCGATATGAACCACAAAGAAAGGAAGGACACGAAGGTCCCTCTATGCAGTCGGGCTCCGCCGGTGTCCCCGGCCGGCCTCAGGTGATGCTGCGGTGCCTTTGTGTTCTTCCCGCCTTCGTGGTTCATCTTGGCGGAGCGCGGCCGTGAGACGCTCAGCCGCCGCGAGGCGCGATACCGACGCCTGGGACTTCACCTCGAGATCTCTTACCACTACCTCACCCCGCGCCCGGTCGTCCGGCCCGATCACGACGGCGAACCGTGCTCTGCGAGCGTCGGCCAGCTTGAGCTGCTTCCCGAGTGCCTGGTGCGCCAGGGCGTACTCCACCCGCATCCCCGCGTCTCTCAGCTCGTGCGCCAGCCGCAATACGTGGGACACGTCGTCCTCGGTCACGCTCGCGACGAACACGTCAACGCTCCCTGACCCGGGTCCCGCGAGTCCCCGGTGCTTGAGCAGCTCAGCGAGCACCACGTCCCCCATGCCGAACCCGAGAGCAGGAAGGTCCACGCCGCCGAGCGCCTGAAGCAGATGGTCGTAGCGTCCGCCGCCCGCGATGGCGCGGAGCGATCGGCCGGCGTCGAAGAGCTCGAACACCGTCCCGGTGTAGTAGGCCAGGCCGCGCACGATGGAGCAGTCCACGTCGACGAATCCGCCCAGTCCCATGGCCTCGAGGGCGCCGACCACCTGGGTCAACGGCTCGAGGGCTTGCGGCGGTGCGCCCACCGCCCCCGCCTCCTCGGCCACCGCCGGGAGTCCCCGGAGCGTCGCGATCCGGAAGACGGCGTCGACCTGCTGCTGGGCGAAGCCGACTTCCCGCAGCTGGTTGGCGAGCTCGTCGCGGCGCATCCGCTCCACCTTGTCCACCGCCTGGTAGGCGTCGGGCAGCCCGGTCTCGGGCACCCCGGCCGCGAGCAGCAGCGCGCTGAGCGCCCGCCGGTCCGACAGCCGCACCCGTACGTCCCCCGGGCCCAACCCGAACGCGCGCATCACGTCCAGCGCCAGCGCGATGATCTCGGCATCACCGAGCGGGCCCGGCTCACCGATCAGGTCGCAGTTGAGCTGGAAGTGCTCCCGGAGCCGGCCCCGCTGCTGCCGCTCGTAGCGGAACAGCTGCGGAATCGAGAACCACCGGATCGGCTTCTTCAGCCCGTTGGCCCGCGCCGCCACCATCCGGGCGAGCGTCGGCGTCATCTCCGGCCGGAGCGAGACCTGGCGTCCGCCCTTGTCCTCGAAGGCGTAGAGCTGGCCCACGATCTCCGCACCGCTCTTCGCGGTGTACAGGTCGAGCGGCTCGAGCGGCGGACCGTCGTACTCTTCGAAGCCATAGCGGGCCGCGACCGCCCGCCAGGTGGCGAAGATGTGACTGCGAAGCGCGAGATCGTCGGGGTAAAAGTCGCGGAAGCCCGGGAGGGCGGCGCTCTTCATGGGCGCAAAATAGACCCGTTCATCCCTGGGCGCACACCTCGATGCCGAGCGTTTGCATGACGTCGCCGACGGTGTGGAACGAGCCGGTGACCAGCACGGTCCCGGCATCGCGCTGCACCGTCCGCAAGGCCTCCTCGAAGTCGGGCACCAGCGTCCAGGTTGCCCGGGCGGGCGGCCGTGCCGGGTCGCGAAGCCAGTGGCCCAGCCACTCCAGGTTCCAGCCGCGGCCGGCGGCGGTCGGGGCCCGCGTCAGAACCCCGCGATCGACCACCTCGTCGAGCAGCACGAGCATGTCGGACCACTCCTTGTCGCCCAGGATGGAGACCAGCGCGTGCAGGGGGCGCGGCGGGTCGAGCTCGCGGAGAGCGCGCACGAGCGCGCGAACCCCGTCGGGATTGTGGGCAACGTCGAAGAGCCACCGTCCCCGGCGATCGAGCCGACCGGCAACGTACGCGTCAGCGAACCCCTGGCTGATCGCCTCGGGTGGCGGGCGGTAGGGATCGGGCAGCGAGCGCAGCACGCAGTCTGCGATGGCGGCGTTCCGTCGCTGATGCGGACCCGCCAGCCGGAGAGCGCCGGTCCACTCGGCTCCCGACGCCACGACCCGGATGTCGGGCACCGCCTCACGGTCGTGTCCCCGGACGGCGCACGCCGCGGCCTGACGGAGAATGGCGACCAGCTCGGGCCGACTCTCCCCGATGACGAACGGTGCCCCGGGTTTCGCGATGCCAGCCTTCTCCCGGGCGATGTCGTCCAGCGTGTCGCCGAGATACTTCATGTGATCCATCTCGATCCGGGTGACCGCGCTCGCGAGCGGACGCACCACGTTCGTGCTGTCGAGCCGCCCGCCGAGTCCGACCTCGACCACGGCGATCTCCGCTCCGCGCGCCGCGAAGTCGGCGAACGCGATGGCCGTGGTCACCTCGAAGAAGGTGGCCTGGCGGTCGTCGATGACGGGCATCAGCCGTTGAGTCCACATGGCCACCGCCGCCTCGGAGATCGGCCTGCCATCGACCCTGATGCGTTCGCGGAACGACACGAGATGTGGTGACGTATAGAGCCCGACCCGCCATCCGGCGGCCGACAGCGCCTCCGCGATGAGCGTCGAAACGCTTCCCTTCCCGTTCGTACCGCCCACATGAACGCAGGGGATCAGGTCGTGCGGATTGCCGAGGGTGGCGAGCAGCGCGCGCGTCGTTCCCAACCCGAACTTGATGGTCGTCGTCCGGGGGAAGAGAAAGTCGAGCGCCTGGTCGTACGTCAGCGTCACATTGGGCTCACGAAGGACTCACCGCGGCTGTCAATGCCAGGGTGGCGAAACCGCGACGCCCCACCCGGATGTCCGTGTGGGGCGTCGAAGACCGCACGGGACGGACGGCTCAGCTCAGCTCCAGCTCCTCGACCGGCGGGCGCTGGCCCTGCATGTGACGGAGAAGTCGCGCCGTGGTTTCGCGGAGCGAGCCACGCGGCACGACATCGTCGATCTGGCCGTGGTCGAGCAGGAACTCGGCGGTCTGGAATCCTTCCGGGAGATCCTGGCCGATCGTCTGCTTGATCACCCGCTGACCCGCGAAGCCGATCACGGCACCCGGCTCCGCCAGCACCACGTCCCCCTGCATGGCGAACGAGGCCGACACGCCGCCGGTGGTCGGATCGGTCAGGACGCTGATGTAGGGAATGCGGACTTTGGCGAGCTGAGCGAGCGCGGCGGACGTCTTGGCCATCTGCATCAGCGAAAGCACGCCCTCGTGCATGCGGGCGCCGCCGGACGTCGACACGATGATGAGTGGGATTTTCTTCTCCAGAGAGCGGCGGGCGAGGCGGGCGATCTTCTCTCCGACGACGGAGCCCATGGAGCCGCCCATGAACGCAAAATTCATCACCCCAAGGTGAATCGGCGTGCCTTCGAGTCGCGCGGTGCCGGTGAAGATGGCATCGCTGGTTCCCGCCTTCTTGCGCGCGGCCGTCAGCCGCTCGAGGTAGTGCTCGAAGCCGAGCGCATCCACCGACCGGAGATTCGCGTACAACTCGCGCCAGGTGCCGGCGTCGGTGAGCAGCTCGATGTACTCCTCGGCGGTAAAGCGCCGGTGCCGCCCGCACTCCGGACAGACGTTCAGCGCCTTCTCGAACTTCTCCCGAATGTCGATGTGGCCGCAGCCATCACATTTCTCCCATGCGTCCGCCGGGATCTCGAGGCGTTCGCGTTGGGACGTGCGCGGCTTGCGCTCCTTCTTGAACCATGCCATCACGGCCATAGCGCGTGTAAGGTCCAGGTTTGGGGGGGCCACGCCAAGGTTACGAGAAAGTGACGTAATTTGGGCAGGGGGTTCACCCTGCGCCAGACCCCAAAACCTAAGTCGTTGCTATACATCGGCATAGCCGGCAAGCCTCGAGTCCCACGCTACCCGGAACGCCAGCCCCAGGCAGAGGCAGCAGATGATGAAGAAGGAGCCGCCGTAGCTGAAGAACGGCAGCGGAATCCCGGTGATCGGCATCAGGTTCACCGTCATTCCGACGTTCTCGAACACGTGGGAGAAGAGCATGCCCAGAATGCCGAATGTCACCAGACTGCTGAACGAGTCCGTGGCCCGGCGGGCGATCCGGACGAGGATCAGGAGCAGCGCCATGAACAGCGTCAGCATGATGGCGACGCCCACGAACCCCAGTTCCTCCCCCACGACCGAAAAGACGAAGTCGGTGTGCTGCTCGGGCAGGAACGCGAGCCGCTTTTGCGGCCCTTCAGTGTAGCCGGTCCCGAGCCATCCGCCGGACCCGATCGCGACGCGCGACTGAATGGCGTGGTACCCCGCCGCCCTCGGATCGACCTCGGGATTGAGAAACGTGAGGAGCCGGTTCTGCTGGTACGGGGCCAACCGGTGCCAGAGCGGCATCGCCACCGTCCCGCTCGCCACGTTGAGCAGCCAGAAGGTGAGGCCATCCAGCACGTAGGGACGCCAGTAAAAGAGCAGGGCGGTGAAGCCGATGATCCAGAACGCCCAGCTCACGTTGCTGAAGGCGAGCAGCAGGCTGATCCCCGGCGACGCGATCATGAACAGGAGCCGCGGCCGGACCCCGGACCAGAACATCATGGCGAAGAAGACTCCGACGAACACGAGTGCGCTGCCGAGGTCCGGTTGCCGGAGCACCAGCAGGAACGGCACGCCGACGATGATCCCCGGCGCGACCAGATCCCGGAGCGAGCGGGGCGGCTCGCGCCTTCCCGAGAGGTATCGGGCCAGCATCAGCACGGTCGCCACCTTGGCAAGCTCCGAGGGCTGGCCGATGCGGACGCCGCCGATGGCGAGCCACGAATGGCTCCCCGCCGCCGTGCCCGCACCCGTGCCCACGGCCAGCACAATGACGAGCAGCACCAGGCTGAAGCCGTAGATCGCGGGAGTGAGCCATTCCAGGAGCCGCGGGGAGGTCTGGAACGCGGCCCAGCCGGCCACGAGCCCCACACCGAACCAGATGAACTGACGCCGCCAGACGCCGGCGCCCGCGGTCGGCACGTCGGTTTGCCCCGCCGAATAGAGCACGATGAATCCGCAGATCATCAGTGCGAGCGAGACCCACGCGAGCTGCCGGTCGATCGCCGCGAGCCTCATTGCGCCGTGCTATCCCCGGGCGCCGTGCTGTCCCCGAGCGCGGTGCTGTCCCCGGCCCGGCGGATCGAGTCGGCCACCGCTCGCGCGGCCGCCGAGTCGGGATCGAGCTCGATGGTCCTCGGCGCGGTGTCGGCGGGCGCGACGATCTTCACCCGGATCGGGACCTGCGCCGGCGGCTCGGGGCCGAGCAGCGCACGGCGGATCACCCGTACCACGTACGGCGCGACCGTCGTCCCATGCTCGGCGAACTCCATGATGGCGCCGACGACCATTTCAGGCTTCTCCGCGGGAGCGAACCCGATGAACCACCCGTGGTCCTTCCCGTGCGCGTTCTGGGCCGTTCCGGTCTTCCCGGCGACCGCCAGATCGCCCCGGCGCGAGGCGGCGGCGGTGCCGCGCTCGACCACGGCGATCAGCGAGCGGCGAAGCCCGTCGAGCTGCGCGTCGGTCAGCCCCAGCGTCCGGGTGCTGCCCTGCTGGGCCCGGACCACATGCGGCACGCGCTCTCGCCCGTCGCCCGCCAGCGCGGCGTAGAACTGGACCATGTTCACCAGCGACTGCGTGTTTTCGCCCTGCCCGATCGCGAAGTTCAGAATCGTCGCCGGCGGGCTCCACCGGCGAGGCCCGTAGAGCCGGTCGAAGTACGCGGTCGACGCCGGATAGATCGGCCCGATCTCGTTGGGCAGGTCCACGTGGGTGGTGTCCCGGAACCCCATGAGCACGCCGTCCTCGAGGATCGCGTCGAGCCCCAGACGTAGTCCGACCTGGTAGAAGTAGACGTCGCAGCTCGCGGCCACCGCGCCCACCAGGTCGAGCGAGCCGTGGCCCTCCTTCTTCCAGCAGCGGAACACCCGGTTGCCCATGCGGAGGCCACCGCGGCACGGCACCGGCATGTGCGTGTCCAGCCCGATCAGGTTGCGCTTCAGCGCCATCGCCGCGGTCGCCAGCTTGAACGGGGAAGCCGGCGGGTAGCGGGTCTGGATCGCCCGATTGAGCAACGGCCGCGCGGGGTCGGTGGTCAGCGTGCGCCAGGTGCGCGTGTCGATGCCGCCCACGAACGCGTTCGGGTCGTACGTGGGCGCCGAGTAGAGCGCGCGCACGGCGCCGTCCGGGGTCATCGCGATGAGGGCGCCGCGCACCCCTTCCGGCCAGATGCTGTCCACGAATTGCTGGAGATCGATGTCGATCGACGTGCTGATGGGCAGCCCCGGCGTCGGGGGCAGCGTGGCGGAGCCGGCCTCTTCCCGCACCAGGCGGCCCCGGGCATTGACCTCGATGTAGCGCACGCCGTCCGCGCCTCGAAGCGTGTCGTCGTAGGCCTGCTCCAGGCCCGCCTTCCCGACGATCGAGCCGAGCGTCGCTCCGGGATACCGGTTCCGGCCGAGGTCGCCGTCGGTCACCTCTCCGACATACCCCACGAGATGCGCGACAGCGGCACCCGCCGGATACTTCCGCTTGGGCTCCGACTGAATCACCAGGCCAGGAAGTGCCGCCCGGTGCTCCTCCAGCCGCGAGACGGTGGGGAAGTCGGCGTCGCCGAACACCAGCACCGGCTGGTAGCGCGCCGACCGAAAGCGCCGCACGATCTCCGACATGTCGGCGGTGTCGAGCGACACTACCCGCGCCACCCGCTCGAGCACCGCCCGGAGCGAGTCGGCCGACGGCGCCAGGAGCTTCACCGAGTAGCCCGGGACGTTCTCGGCGATGATCCGGCCGACGTGGTCGACGATCTGGCCCCGCGGCGGCGTCAGCGGTATTGGCCGGAGCCGGTTGGTTTCCGCCTTCAGCTGGAACCTATCGTGCTGGATGATCTGCGTGCGGAAGAACGCCCCGATGAGCACCGCGAACGTGGCCACGACGATCCAGCGGGCGACGCCCGCGCGCTCATTGATCCGGTAGGAGTCGAAGGCGCTCATGCGTCCACCCGAAGATCGAAGAACTGCCGGGCCGCGAACAGCACCGCTGCGCCCGCGACGGCCGTGATGACGCCCTGGAGCGGGGCGTACAGCGCCAGCGCAGCGCCGAGCTCGCCGCCGGCGCCGCTGGCGAGGAGCAGCACGAGGTCGCGGAGCCAAAGTCCCACCGCCACGAACGCCGCCGTGACCAGGATGTTGTCCGCGAAGAACACCGCGCGTCCCCAGGCGGCGGCGTACCCCACGAGGGTGTGCGCCAGCGTCGACGCGCCGAACCGCGCGGGCGACAGCGCATCGTTGACCAGACCGACGAGGAAGCCGGCGACCGCTCCCGTGCCCGGTCCGCTCCGCATCGCGAAGGTGACGAGGGCGAACAGCAGCAGGTCCGGACTCAGTCGCGTCGCGCCGAAGCGGGGCCGCACGTAGAAGTGCAGCAGCACGAGCAGGCTCATGATCAGCGTGAGATGGAGCCGAGCGCTGCGCGTCGCGGTCACGGTGTGGTGTCCCCCGCCGACGGAGGCAGCTGGGTCGCCGGGATCGGAACCGTGTCGCCGGCGAAGGCGTCATCCAGCGCGGACGGTCGGGGCGCCGTCAGGACCAGCACGTGCGCCGCGGTGCCGGGGTTGGCGGCGGCGCGCACGCGGTACACCCGCTCCCACCCGGCCTGCTCGCGCACCACCCCGATCACGCGCCCGATCGGGATCCCCTTGGGATATACCCCCCCGAGCCCGGACGAGAGGACCAACGTGCCCTCCGGAATGGAGTCGCGGTAGGAGACGCCGCGGAACTCCAGGAACGGCTCGCTCGCCCCGGCGGCCGGCGACGCCGCCACGATGCCCACGGCGCCGCCGCTGTCGGTGAACGCACTCGCCCGGAACTCCGGATGCGCCCAGGTCATCGCGGTGCTGACGTTACGGCCGGCGCTTGCGATGACGCCGATCAGCCCCTCGGGTGCCACGACCGGATCGAAGGGGGCGATCCCGGCCTCGCTGCCAGTTCCCAGCAGCAGCATGCGCGCGTCGGTCGCCTGCGCCTGGTGCAGTACCTCGGCCGGGACATACCGGGCGCGAACCCGCTGGCTCAGCCCGAGGAGGCCGCGCAGCCGCTCGTTCTCTGCGGCCAGCGCAGGCAGCCCCTGCGCCAGGTATGCCGCTGAATCCCGCTCGGCGGTGATCGCCCGGAGGCGGGCCCGGCTCGTGCGACCCTCCTCGGCGCGCTCCTGGATCCACACCAGCGGCAGCAGCACCGTCTCCCGCAGGGCCTCCGCCAGCCCGAGCGTGAGCCGCGCCGGCGCGAAGAGCGCCGCGAGCGACAGGCCGAGGCACGTGAGGAAGAGGATGGTATCGCGGCGCCTGAAGGAGCGGTCCGACGGGACGAGCATCGCTAGACGGACAGGACGCTGCGGTATTTCTCGAAGTCGTCGAGGATGCGCCCGGTGCCGCGCACGACACAGGTGAGCGGATCTTCGTCCACGTGCACCGGAAGCCCCGTCTCCTGGGCGAGGAGGATATCGAGTCCGCGGATGAGCGCGCCGCCGCCGGTCATCACAATGCCACGATCGACGATGTCGCTCGCCAGCTCCGGCGGCGTGATCTCCAGCGCGCGCCGGGTCGCGTCCACGATCTGCTGGATGGGTTCCTGCACCGCCTCGCGGATCTCGCTCGAGTGGACCCGTACCGTCTTGGGGATGCCGGAGACGAGGTCGCGGCCCTTGACCTCCATCTCCCGCTCTTCCCCCACCGGTGCCGCGGAGCCGATCTTGATCTTGATCGTCTCCGCCGTCGCTTCGCCAACCAGCAGGTTGTAGTTCTTGCGCATGAACTGCACGATCGCCTGGTCGAGCTCGTCGCCGCCGGTCCGGATCGACGTGTCGGACACGATACCCGCGAGCGCGATCACGGCGATCTCGGTCGTGCCGCCGCCGATGTCGATGACCATGTTGCCGGTCGGCGTCTCGACCGGCAGCCCCACGCCGATCGCCGCGGCCATCGGCTCGGCCACCATCAGCACTTCCTTGGCGCCCGCGGTCTGCGCCGAGTCGCGCACCGCCCGCCGCTCGACCTCCGTGATCCCGGACGGTACGCAGACGATGACGCGTGGCTTCACCCGGAAGATGTGCTTGTCGATGATCGTCTTCAGGAAGTACCGCAGCATCTTCTCGGTAACGTCGAAGTCGGCGATGACCCCGTCCTTCAGCGGCCGGATGGCCATGATGCCGTCCGGCGTGCGGCCCAGCATCCGTTTGGCCTCGAGCCCGTAGCGAAGCGGCTTGCCGGTGCTCTTCTCGACCGCAACCACCGACGGCTCGTTCAGCACGATGCCCTCGCCCTTGACGTACACGAGGGTGTTGGCCGTGCCGAGATCGACTGCGATCTCGTTCGCCGGAAAGAACGACCCGAAACTGAAGGGAGGAAGCTTCATGAGCAGGCCGAAAGGTAAGCAGCTAACTGCAAGGCGGCAAAGGCGGTAAGGGTGGCACCCACGGGAGGAGCGGCACCGGCGGTCAGCGGCCGGTGCTCCCGAACCCGCCGTCGCCGCGATCCGTGACCGGCAGCTCGGCGACTTCCTCGAACGTCACCCGCTCCACTCGCGCGATGACCATCTGCGCAATCCGCATCCCTCGCGTCACTGCGAACGGCTCGGCGGCGAGATTCACCAGCGCGACCATCAGCTCGCCCCGGTAGTCGCTGTCGATCGTCGCGGGCGTGTTGGGCAGCGTCACCCCGTGTCTGAGCGCCAGGCCCGAGCGTGGCCGGAGCTGACACTCGTAGCCATCGGGCACCGCGATGGCGAGGCCGGTGCGGAACAGGCGGCGCTCGCCGGGCGCCAGCATGCCCGCCTCGGCGCTGGCGAGATCGTAGCCGGCGGAACCCGCGGTGGCGCGGCTCGGCAGCGGGAGTCCTTCGCCATGGGCAAGCCGCGTGATGCGGACCGCCACCGCGGCGTCAGACGACGCCGGCAACGTCCACCAGCGGCAACTTGAACGCTTCGGCCACGCCGGGATACACCACCTTGCCCTCGACCACGTTGAGGCCTTTTCGGAGCACCGGATCGTTCCTGCACGCGGCCTTCCAACCGTCGCGGGCGAGCCGGAGCGCGTAGGGGAGCGTGGCATTGGTGAGCGCGAGTGTCGAGGTGCGCGGCACGCCACCCGGCATGTTCGCCACGCCGTAGTGCAGAATCCCCTCGACGAAATAGGTCGGGTTCTCGTGCGTGGTCGGCTTGATCGTTTCGACGCACCCACCCTGATCCACCGCCACGTCCACGATCACGGCGCCCTGCTTCATCAACTTCAGGTCGGCACGCTTGACGAGATGCGGCGCGCGGGCGCCGGGAAGCAGCACGGCGCCGATCACCAGCTCGGCGCCGGTGACGGCCTCGAGGATGTTGTGGCGGTTGGAGTAGACGGTATCGACGTTGGCGGGCAGCACGTCGCTGAGATACCGCAGGCGCGGGAGCGAGATGTCCAGGATGGTGACGTGCGCGCCGAGGCCGGCGGCGATTTTCGCTGCATTGAGGCCGACGACACCCCCGCCCAGGATCACGACCTCCGCCGGCGGCACGCCCGGGACGCCGCCCAGCAGAATCCCTCGCCCGCCGTGGACCTTCTCCAGGTACTTTGCGCCGGCCTGTACCGCCATCCGCCCCGCCACCTCGGACATCGGCGTGAGCAGCGGTAACTCGCCGCTGGGGAGCTGCACCGTCTCGTAGGCGACCGCCACGGCGCCGGACGCGACCACCGCCCGGGTCAGTGGCTCGTCGGCGGCGAAGTGGAAGTAGGTGTAGATCACCTGCCCCGCGCGCATACGCGGCCACTCCGGCTCGATCGGCTCCTTCACCTTCATGATCATGTCCGCGCCCGCCCAGACCTCGTCGGCAGTCGCGAGGATGGTGGCGCCCGCCGCCCCGTACGCCTGGTCGGTGAAGCCGCTCCCCACGCCCGCGCCCTGCTCGACAAACACTTGATGGCCCGCGGCGACCAGCGCCTCGGTCCCCGCAGGCACGAGCGCGACGCGGTCCTCGTTGGTCTTGATCTCCTTGGGGACGCCGATGAGCATGATCACCTCAGTGAGCAGTAAGCAGTGAGCGGTGAGCGGTGAGCGGTAAGCGGGGTGCGCCGGGAGCGATCGGAGCCGGCCCCGCAGGCCCCGGTCACCGCTCACCGCTTACCGCTGTTGCGGTCCCAGCCGCACCACGGTCTGCCGGGCCGGATCGAAGAACTCCGCCGCCACGGCGGCGATAGCGTCCGTCGTGACCGCATCGATCTCGGCGAGCATTTCGTCCAGCGTGCGATACCGGTCGCCGTGGAGCGTGAACCCGGCCAGCCGGCCCATGCGGCTGATCGGGCTCTCGAGCGACAGCATGATCTGGCCCTTGAGCTGCTGTTTGCCGTCGGCCAGCTCGTCCGCCGGCAGGCCCTCGGCGGCGAGGCGCCGGTATTCGGCACGGATCGCCTCGACGGCGCGGTCGGCCGCGGAGGGCTGGGTCCCGACGTAGACGCCGAGCTGGCCCGAGCTCTGAAAGAAGTGCTTGTACGCGTAGACGGCGTAGGCCAGGCCGAGCTCTTCCCGGACCCGCTGGAAGAGGCGGCTCGACATGCCGCCCCCGAACACGTTCACCAGGATCGCGAGCGCGAAGCGGCGCGGGTCGCTCAGCGGAAATGTGTCGGTGCCGAACACGACGTGCGTCTGCTGGGTGTCGCGCGCCTCGGATCGCTCCACGCCCCGGACCGCCGGCGCGCCCGGGACGGCCGGCCGCGCCGGCTCCAGGCTGGTGCCGGCGAGCCACCCCTCCCGCTCCAGGACGGTGAGCAGCTGATCGTGATTCACGTTGCCCGCCGCGCTCAGCACGCAGTTGCCCCGTACGTATCCGCCGGCGTGCACCGTCCGCAAGTCGTCCGTGGTCAGCGCGCCGACGCTGTCGGGCGTTCCGAGAATCGAGTAGCCGTAGGGGTGCTCCGGCCACAGCGTCTCGGCGTGGAGCTCGTACACCAGGTCGTCGGGCGTGTCCGCCACGCCCGCGATCTCCTCGAGGATGACGTTACGCTCCAGCGCCAGGTCGCGGTCGGCCAGGAGCGGCCGCCGGACGAGGTCGGTGAGGATCTCGAGCGCCAGCGGGAGGTCGGCGTCGAGCACGTGCGCCTGGTAGCTGGTGTAGTCGCGCCCGGTGAAGGCATCGAGCGCTCCGCCCCGGACCTCGAGCTCGAGCGCGAGCTGCCGGGCCGTCCGTCGCTCGGTGCCCTTGAACACCATATGCTCGAGGAGGTGCGAGACGCCCATCTTGGCGCGCGGCTCGTGCGCGCTGGCCGTGCGCACGTAGATGCCCACGGCCGCGGAGCGGACGCCGGGCAGGTGCTCCGTCAGGACGACGAGCCCGTTCGGCGCTGTGGTGCGCCGGAGCCCGTCGTCCAGTTGGACCGTGGCCACCGGCCGGTCAGGCCGTTGGCGTCAGGAGCGCCTTCCGCGAAAGCCGCATCCGGCCCCGCTCATCGACCTCGATGAGCTTGACCTTCACGATATCGCCCTTCTTGACCACGTCTTCGGTCTTCTCCGTGCGGCCGTGCTGCAGCTCGCTGATGTGGAGCAGCCCCTCGACCCCGGGCAGAATCTCGACGAACGCGCCGAACGGCGTGGTGCTCTTGACCGGCCCCTCGTAGACCCGGCCCACCTCGGGCTCGGCGACGATGGCGGCGACCATCTCGCGCGCCTTCTCACCCGCTTCGCCGCCGACCGCGGAGATGGTGATCAGGCCGCTGTCGTCCACGTTGATCTTGGCGCCGGTGGCGTCCTGGATCCCGCGGATCGTCTTGCCCTTGGGCCCGATGACATCGCCGATCTTGTCCGGCTTGATCTGGATCGTGATGATGCGCGGCGCCCAGGGGGAGAGCTGAGTGCGCGGCCGGGGCAGCGCCTTCTCCATTTCGCCGAGAATGTGCAGCCGGCCCTTCCGTGCCCGCTCGAGCGCCTCCTTCATGATGTCGAGCGTGAGCCCCGCGATCTTGATGTCCATCTGGATCGAGGTGATGCCCGTCGTGGTGCCGGCGACCTTGAAGTCCATGTCCCCCAGCGCGTCCTCGGAACCGAGGATGTCGGTGAGCACGGCGACCTTGTCGCCTTCCTTGATCAGCCCCATCGCGACCCCGGCGCAGGGCGCCTGCATGGGCACGCCCGCGTCCATGAGCGCGAGCGACCCCGCGCACACCGTCGCCATGGACGAGGAGCCGTTCGACTCGAGAATCTCCGACACCACGCGCAGCGTGTACGGAAAGTTCTCGTAGTGCGGGAGCAGCGGCTGGAGCGCCCGCTCCGCCAGCGCGCCGTGCCCGACCTCCCGCCGGCTGGTGCCGCGAATCATCTTGACTTCCCCGGTGGAGTACGGCGGGAAGTTGTAGTGCAGCATGAACGACTTGGTGGTTTCGCCCGCCACGTCGATGCTGTCGATCCGCTGCTCGTCGTCCGCGGTGCCGAGCGTGACGGCCGTCAGCGATTGGGTCTCGCCCCGCTGGAAGAGCGCGGATCCGTGGGTCCGCGGCAGCAGGCCCACCTCGATGCTGATGGGACGGATCGTGTCGGTGTCGCGTCCGTCCACCCGCTCGCCCTTCTCGAGCACCTGGGCCCGCATCACCCGATACTCGATCTCGTCGAGCTCGGCGGCGATCTCCTTCACCTTGTCCGGGAACTCGGTGCCGAGCTGAGCCAGCACGTCCTGCTTGAGCTGTTTGACGGCGTTGGAGCGCCCGGCCTTGTCCTTCGCGTTGATGCCCTTGGCCATCGCGCCCTCGGCCAGCGCGCGCACCCGCTGCACGAGCCCGGCATCCGGCGTGGCCGGCTCCCAGGCCATCTTTGGCTTGGCCGCCGGATCGATGACCTTCTTCTCGAGCGCAATGAGATCGCGGATGCCTTTCTGGGCCACCTTGAGCGCCTCGAGCACCTCGGCCTCGCTGACCTCGAGCGAGCCGCCCTCGACCATGTAGATGGCGTCGGCGGAGCCGGAGACCACGAGATCGATGCTGGAGAACTCGAGCTGCTGGAAGGTGGGGTTGAGGATCCACTTGCCATCCACCCGGCCCACCCGTACCGCCGCGAGCGGTCCGTTCCAGGGCACGTTCGAGACGCTCAGGGCCACCGAGGCGGCCGCGGCGCCGAGGATGTCGGCGTCATTCTCCTGATCGGCGGAGAGGACCGTCACGAAGACCTGCACTTCGTTCTTGAAGCCCTCGGGAAAGAGCGGCCGGACCCCGCGGTCGATCAGCCGGCTGGCGAGGATCTCCTTGTCCGCTGGGCGCCCCTCGCGCTTGAGGAACCCGCCCGGGATCTTGCCTGCTGCGTAGGTCTTCTCGCGGTACTCGACGGTAAGAGGGAAGAACGGGAGCGTGCTGACGTTGGGCGATACGGTGATGGCGGCAAGAACCACGGTGTCGCCGAACTGCACCAGCGCCGACCCGGCAGCCTGCTTGGCGAGGCGTCCGGTCTCGATGACGAGACGGCGTCCGGCAAACTCGGTTTCGATCCGATGTACGGTCACGACCTTTTTGTCCTGATCAGAGCACACCAATGCAGCGAGGGCGCCCCGATGTGCTCGTTCGGGACGCCCTCGCGGACCCTTTTCCGCTAGTGCCGGAGACCGAGTTCTTCGATCAGCGCGCGATAGGCGGTGAGATCGCTGCGCCTGAGGTACTGCAGGAGCCGTCGGCGCGTGCCGACCATCTTGAGCAGGCCCCGCCGACCGTGATGGTCCTTGGGATGCGTGCGAAAGTGATCGGTGAGCGAGTTGATCCGCTCTGTCAGCAGCGCGACCTGCACCCGTGTGGAGCCGGTGTCGGTCTCGCTCAGCCGGTGCTTCGCGACGACGGTCTGCTTGTCGAAAGGCATCTTCTCTGGGTCCTTAGGTACCTAATGTCCACTTTTCGCTAAGCATTGAAAGATACACGGCTTAAGACCGGGGGTAAAGTAGGCGGTACGGGCGGTAGAGGCGGTACGGGCGGGACAGGGGGGTGTGAGCCGAAGACGCGGCCGAGGGCATCCACCCTGCCACCACTGTAGCCGTGCAACCCCTTGACCGCCCTTACCGCCTCTACCGCCCGTACCGCCTACCTGCTACCTGCCATACTCAGCCGCCCAGCAGTCGCCGTATGTCATTGCTGAACGCCAAGACCATCAGCAGGACCACGAACACCAGCCCGACAGCCGTGAGCCGCTCCCGGAGCCTCACCGGCAACGGGCGCCGCAGCACCCCCTCGGCCAGGAGCAGTACGAACTGGCCCCCGTCCAGCACCGGAATCGGCAGCAGGTTCAGCACGGCCAGGTTCACCGATATGAAGGCCATGAACGCCAGGAACTGGTCGAGCCCAAGGCGGGCCTGCTGTCCGGCCATCTGGCCGATCAGGATCGGCCCCCCCACCTCGCGGGTCGATACCCGCCCGCTGAACAGCCCACGCACGGTCCGAACGATCTGCGTGGCCGCGACCCCCGTCGCGGCGGTACCCACCCGGACGGCCTCGCCGAGCGAGAGCACTTCCTGGCGCACCGGTAGATCCACGTAGATCCCGATCCGGCCGACTTTACGGCGGGTGCCGTTCTCGGTCACCTCGGTGCTTGCCGGCGTCATATCGAACTCACGCGGCTGCCCCTGTCGCGATACGGTCACCGTCACCGGCTGCCCGGGGCGGTCGGCGAGGACTTCGAGCAGGTCCTGCCATTGGCGAATCGGCGTACCCGCCACGCTCGTGATCGTATCGCCGGTCACGATGCCGGCGCGCGCGGCCGGGCTGCCGCGCATGACGGAATCCACCACCGCGGGGACCAGCGGCCGGAGCGCCTGGATCGCCGCTACCCGCTCGGTCAGGGCGTCGGGGTGCAGCTCGAGCTCGACCGTGCGGCCGCCCTCGAGCTGGAGCGTGATCCGGTCCTCCGGCGCGTTGAGAATGCCGTCTTCAATCTCGTTCCAGGTCGTCACCGGCGTGCCGCCGATGCCGACGACGCGGGTGCCCACCGGGAGCGAGCGCAGCGCGGCGGCGCCCGCGGGCAGCCCCGCGGTATCGACCGCGCCGATGGTGGTGATCGGATTCACCTGGCGCCCGTTCTTATAGGCGAGCCCGACGAAGATGATCCAGGCGAGCAGCGCGTTCATCACCACGCCGGCGAGGATCACGACGATGCGCTTCCAGACCGGCTTGGCCTCGAACACGCGATCCGGCGGCACGCCGGCGGTCGCCTCGCCGCCCTCGAGCATGGCGGCCGCCGAGTCCTCCTCGCGACTCGCCATCTTCACGTAGCCGCCCAGCGGCAGCCAGGAGATCGAATACTCCGTCTCGCCGCGGCGGCGCGTCAGCCACGGGATCGGGGCGCCGAGCCCGAGCGAGAAGCGATGCACATAGATGCCGGCCCACTTCGCCGCGATGAAGTGCCCCGCCTCGTGCACGAACACGAGCACGCCGAGGACGACGATCAGCGACAGGAGCCCGATGATGAACGCCATCACGATGACCTCAGTAATGCGCGGGCGCGGGTGCGCGCTTCGCAGTCGGCCGCGCGAACGGTCTCGAGGCTGGCGACCGGTTCCGGGCGGTGCGTGTCCAGGACCCCTTCGATCACTTCGCTGATCCGGCCGAAGGGAATGCAGCCATCGAGAAATGATGCCACCGCGACCTCGTTTGCGGCGTTGAATGCCGCCGGCGCCGTGCCGCCCGCCCGCCCCGCGGCGATTCCGCAATGGAACGCCCGGAAGACGTCGGTCCGGACCGGCTCGAAGGTGAGCGGTCCGGCAGCCACGGGGTCGAAGCGCCGTACGCCGGTGTCGGGCAGCCGGTCCGGGTGGGTGAGCGCGTACAGAATGGGCAGTTCCATGGATGGAAACGCGAGTTGCGCGACGACGCTGCCGTCGCAGAACTCGACGAACGCGTGCACGATGCTCTGCGGGTGCACCACCACCTCGAGGGCGTCATAGCTCAGCCCGAAGAGGTGATGCGCCTCGACGACCTCGAGCGCCTTGTTGGCCAGCGTCGCGCTGTCCACGGTGATCTTCCGGCCCATGCGCCAGGTCGGGTGGTTGAGTGCTTCGACGATCGTGGCGCGGGCCAGCCGTTCCGGCGACCAGTCCCGGAACGGGCCGCCCGACCCGGTGAGGATGAGCCGCCTGAGCGCGGCCTCGTGACCCGCCACGCACTGGAGCACCGCGCTGTGCTCCGAATCGACCGGCACGACCTCCCCGCCACCGGCTCGAGCCGCTTCGGCGACGAGCTCGCCGGCCATGACCAGCGTCTCCTTGTTGGCCAACGCGACCCGCCGGCCGGCCCGCAGCGCGGCCAGCGTGGCGTCGAGGCCGACGGCTCCGACGACCGCGTTCACCACGATGTCCACGCCCGGGTGGAGCGCGGCTTCGATCAGCACCTCGGGGCCCGACGGCAACGCGGCGTCGGGCGTGGGTTCCGCCAGACCGGCGAAGGCTGGGCGCCACTCGGCGCGCTGCGCTTCGAGCTCGTCCGCGTTCTGCCCCGCCGTGAGCGCCACGACTCGGAAGTGCTCGCGCTGGCGGCGGAGCACCGCGAGTGTGCTGCGCCCGATGGATCCGGTGGAGCCCAGGATGGCCACGCCGCGCATCAGCGCACCCCCAGCAACCGATAGAGTGCGGCGGTCGCCGGCACGACGAAGTACAGCGAGTCGAAGCGGTCCAGCACGCCACCATGCCCCGGAATCAGATTGCTGGAATCCTTCACGCCCGCCTCGCGCTTGAACAGTGATTCCGTGAGGTCGCCCACCTGCCCCACCACCGAGAGCACGGCGGCGATGAGCAGCAGCGCGGCGAGCGGCGCCGTGACGCCCACCGCTGGAAAGATCCAGGCCGAGAAGACGGGGGCCACGAGCAATGCGCCAAGCACCCCTGCAATCGCACCGACCCGGGTCTTCCCCGGGCTCACCGTCGGCGCCAGCTTGGGTCCGCCGATGGCGCGCCCCGCGAACATCGCGGCGGTGTCGCACACCCACGTCACGACCAGCGGAAAGAAGACGAGCCCGGCACCGGCCCACGACCGCTCGCCGTGAGCCGCGTGCCGGAGATCGATGAGAAACGCGGGCAGCGCCGCGGTGTAGCAGACGCCGAACACGGTGGTCGCCACAGCCGCGAGAGGATGGCTCGCCGGCGGCCGCGTGGCGAGCGCGACCGTCATGACCAGCATAACCCATAGCGCGGCCGCATAGGGCCAGCCAGCGGCCACGACAGGATTGTGGTCGGCGACGAGGAGATGGACGGCGACCGGAAGGACCGCGGCCGCGGCCAGCCCGGCGGTCTGCAGCGCCCGGCTGCCGGTGCGCGCGAGCAGGCCATAGAGCTCACGAGTACCGAGCGCGGCGACGCCCACCACAAGGGCGACGAGCAGCCAGCCTCCGTACCAGACGACGCCGAGGGCGAGCGGAATAGCGACGGCGGCAAACCCGATCCGCTGCGCCAGATTGCGGTCCATCAGGCCGACACGCGGCCGAACCGGCGGTCCCGGCCCTGGAAAGCGAGGATCGCCTCGAACAGATCGCGCCGGGTGAAGTCGGGCCAGAGCACCGGCGTCACGTACAGCTCGGCGTAGGCGAGCTGCCAGAGAAGAAAATTGGAGATCCGCATCTCGCCCGAAGTGCGGATGAGGAGGTCGGGATCCGGCCAGGGTGCGGTATAGAGCTCCGCGGCGACGGCCTCCTCGCCGATGGCGGCGGGATCCAGCGTGCCCGCGGCAGCCAGCTCGGCCAGCCGGCGTGCCGCGCGCGCGATTTCCGCCCGGGAGCTGTAGGAAATGCAGAGATTGAGCGCGAGCGCTTCGCCACCGCGGGTCTTGGCTTCGATGCGCGCCACGGCCTCGCGGACGCTGTCGGGGAGGCGGTCGAGGTTGCCGAGGATACGCACGCCCACGCCGCGATCCCTGAGCGAGGCGACCTCGCGCGCGATGTACTCCTCCAGCAACGCCATCAGGGCGTCGATCTCGTCCGCGGGCCGTTGCCAATTCTCCTGGCTGAACGCGAACAGGGTGAGCACGCCGACGCCCGCGGCCAGCGACCCCTCGACGGCCTCGCGGACGCCGGTCATCCCCGCGTGGTGCCCGAAGGGGCGCGGGAGCTTGCGTCGCCGGGCCCAGCGTCCGTTGCCGTCCATGATGATCGCCACGTGCGCGGGGAGGGCGCCGTGAACGCGGATGCGCTGAAGGGGGTCGTCGCTCATCCGCTCAGACTTCCAGGATCTCCGCTTCCTTGGCGCGGATGAGCGCGTCGATCTGCTTGATGTGTTCGTCGTGCTGTTTCTGCACATCCTTCTCCGCGCGCTTCTCGTCGTCCGCGGAGATATGCTCCAGCTTCTTGAGGCGCGACATCGTGTCGGTACGCGCGTGCCGCACGGCAATCCGGCCTTCCTCCGCCAGCTTGTGCACCACCTTCACCAGCTCCTTGCGGCGCTCCTCGGAAAGCGGCGGCAGGGGAACCCGGATGGTGCCGGACTGGGTGGAGGGATTGAGACCGAGGTCCGCCTCGCGGATCGCCTTCTCGATCACGGGTGCGAGCGCCTTGTCGAACGGCTGCACCGTAAGCAGCCGTGGCTCGGGCGCGGAGACGAGTCCCACCTGATTGATCGGGACCTGCGATCCGTAGGCTTCGACCCGCACCAGGTCGAGCAGCGACGTGGTCGCTTTGCCGCTCCGGATGGTGCTCAGCTCGCGCTTGGTGCTGTCGATCGCCTTGTGCATCGCCTCGCGGGCGTGCTTGGTCAGCTCGGGAATCGTGTTCATCGGACGAGGGTGCCGACCCGCTCGCCCCGGAGGACCCGGGTGATCGCGCCGGGCTGATTGAGGTTGAACACCACGATCGGGAGCTGGTTGGCCTTGCAGAGCCCGAACGCGTTGGCGTCCATCACGGCGTAGTTCCGAACAATCGCTTCCTGGTACGTGAGCTCGGGGATGAACCTGGCCGCCGGATCGGTTTTGGGATCGCCGGTGTAGACGCCGTCCACGTTCGTTGCCTTGAGGAACACCTCGGCATCCACCTCGAGGGCCCGGAGGACGCCCGCGGTGTCGGTCGAGAAGAACGGGTTGCCGGTGCCGCCCGCGAAGATCACCAGGCGACCCTTCTCGAGGTGACGGACCGCGCGACGGCGGATGTACGGCTCCGCGACCGACTCCATGCGGACGGCCGTCATCACCCGGGTGTGCACGCCCATCTTCTCGAGCACGTCCTGGAGCGCCAGCGCGTTGATGACCGTCGCCAGCATCCCCATGTAGTCCGCGGAGACGCGGTCGAGCCCCTCGCGGCTGGCCGTGGTGCCCCGCACGATGTTGCCGCCGCCGACCACCAGCGACAGCCGCACGCCGAGCGCGCAGACCGCCTTGATCTCCTCGGCGAACGCCTCGACGACTCCGTAGTCCAGCCCCCGGCCCTTCTCGCCGCCCAACGCCTCACCCGACAGCTTGAGCAGGGCGCGGGTGTAGGCGAGCCCCATCTCAGACTTCCCCGATCTTGAACCGGGCAAACCGCCGGACCTGGACCGCCTCGCCCACCTTGCCCGACACTTCCTTGACCAGCTGGCCCACGGTCTTGGCGTCGTCCTTCACATAGGGCTGCTCGAGCAGCGTGCGCTCGGCGATGAACTTCTTGATCTTGCCCTCGACGATCTTGGGCCGGACGTTGTCCGGCTTCCCTTCAGCCGCAACCTGCTCTTCGGCGATGCGCCGCTCGCGCTCGATGAGCTCCGCCGGCAGGTCCTCGGGATTGACCGCGATCGGATCGGCCGAGGCGATGTGCAGCGCGATGTCCCGGGCGAGCTGCTGAAAGGCGTCGGTGCGCGCCACGAAGTCGGTCTCGCAGTTGACCTCGAGCAGCACCCCCACCTGGGCATTGTGGTGGATGTAGCTCACGACGAGACCCTGCGCCGCCGACCGCCCGGCGCGCTTGTCCGCCTTCGCGATGCCCTTCTTGCGGAGGATTTCGGCGGCCTTGTCCATGTCGCCGCCGGCCTCCTCGAGGGCCCGCTTGCAATCCATCATTCCGGCGCCCGTCCGGGCGCGGAGCTCGCTGACCTGCTTGGGAGAAATCGTGACTGTCGTCATGGCTCCGGAAAACCCATCGTCGTAGTGTCGCCGTTTCATGCAACGCGCGCCGGCTCTCGGCGCGCGTGAATACTAAAGCCGCCGCTCGCGGCCCGCGCGGACCAGGAG
>JBOHSN010000063.1:0-24047 GCA_050733215.1 Gemmatimonadales bacterium | reverse complement strand
ACACAGGGCACCCGGTGGACTTGCACGCCGTGCACCTCCTGCCGCCGAGGTAGCCCTCGCGGCCCCATCGTCACGACATCCACCTGGTGCCCAAGGCTCACCAGTTCCCGGGACAGCCCGTACACGACCCTGGCGCCCCCTCCGCCAAGGGGGGGAAACTCGTAGCACAACGTGAGGATTCTCACCTTCCTGCCGCCACGACAGCGAGGCTCCCTTCACTGGGGTCGCGGACGTCGAAGGGTCGGCGGGTGGCGAGCGGCACGTACTCCTCATCGGGAGCGGGGACGGACGGCACGGCCGGGCTCATAACGGTTCACTTGCGCGCCCTTCTGCGCAAGCGACTCGCGCGGCCGTGACCACGGGTGCAGGATGTTGCACACGACGGATTTGGCCGACGTGGCAAGCGTGAGATCGCGCCTTAGCTTCTATCCCACCGATGATCGCATCTCTCTCGACCCGTCGCCGGTTTCCATCGCTCCCGGAGCATGTCTGGGCGCCACTCGGCGTCGGCCTGGTGGCAGCCGCTGCCCGGCTTGCCGTCCTCCCCTTTGCCACGACTGATGGCGGGGATGCGCCGACGCGGGTGTGGAACGCCTGGACCTGGATGTCCGATCCGAGACCAATCACGCACGGAGTCTGGGGCCCGCTGCACACGTACCTGATCGCCCTCTCGATGACGCTGGTGCCGGACCCGGTGCACGCGCCGGTCGCTCTGGGCATTGGCTTGTCGGTGGCCGCCGCCGTCGCGATGTACGTATTCGTTCGGACCGAGTTGGAGAGCAGCCGCGCTGCACTGCTCGTGGCGCTTTCGTACGCCGTGTACCCGATCGCGATCCGGAACGGAGTTTCGGTGAGGTCGGAGACGCCGTTCGCGCTCTCCCTCCTGCTCTCAATGATGGCGATCAGCCTCGCCCGGCGGGAAGGGGGGTCGTGGCGGCACGCGGCGGCGGGCGGCCTCGCCCTCACGCTGGCGTCGATGCTCCGATACGAAGGCTGGATGCTCACGCCGTTGCTGGGTGTGCTCTTGTGGCGGAAGCCCAAGCTGCTGATGGTCTTCTGCGCCTGCGCCGCAATACACCCAGTGCTGTGGATGATCGGCAACGGGCTGCACTACGGAGATCCCCTCTACAGCATGACCTACGCCTCGCGGTGGGAGCTCGATGCCATGGGGCGGGCGGATGTCGACCGGACGGTGCTGGCGCGGGCGGCGGCCTCCTATCCGCTGACGGTCATCAGGGGAATGACCTTGCCGCTGGGACTGATCTGCGTAGCGGGGGCCGCGCTCGCGGCGGCGACCCGACACCGTTCCCGGGTCTGGCTGGTTCCGCTGTGCGGGTTGCTGATACTCTGGGCCGTCGCCGTCGCGCGGGGGTCGCTGGTACCCAAGCTCAACTACACCGAAACCGCCGGCACCCTGCTGTTCCCCTTCTCAGCCGTGGTCTACGAGCGGCTCGGCGTGCGGCGCTGGGGGACGCCCACGTTCGCCCTTGTCGCGCTCGCGCTGCCGGCCGCGGGCGTGATCTCTTCCTGCCGGCCCTGCCTCGCGCGGGTTGGGCTCGCCGGGTGGGCCGGCAGCTCTCCAATTCCAAGGATCGAGAACCAGGAGGTGGCGCTCGAGCTGCCGCCAACGCTGCTGGAGACCATGGCCGGCGGACACGGCGCGCTGATCAGCGACCACTACGGCTGGGGAGCGCCGCGCTATGTGGCGCTGCTGACCCGGCTGCACCGCTCCCGAATCTTTCTGGCTCCCGGCGCACCGAACCGGCACCTCGATCTGGACAGCCTGTCGCTGTTCCTGAGTCGCAATCCGCGCGGCGTGCTGGTCGCCCTCTCGGGGTCGCGCTTCAGCGAGGTGCTCGGCATCACGCCCCGCGCGACGTCGGCCAGGACCGGCGGGCTGGAGATCCGGCTGGACAAGGTGAGATCAGTGGAATGGCGCGCCAGGCGGGAAGCGGCGGAGCTCACCGTGTTTCGCTATGGCCTGGCTCGGTCACGGCGGTGAACAACTCGAGGCAATGTCCTGCGGGCGCACAAACGGTCGCGGTTGAGGCAACGTGAGCGGCACCGCAATAACAGTCGGTATCGTGAACCACAACGGCCGCACGTACCTGGTCCGCACGCTCGAAGCCGTCGGCCGGCTCGGCGCGACGGTCGACGAGGTGCTGCTGATCGACAACGGGTCGGTTGACGGCGGCGTCGCGCTGGTGCGCGAACGCTTTCCCCAGGTGCGCGTGATCGAGCTGGGCGACAATCGCGGCCCGGGCACGGCGCGCAACGCGGCGGTCCGCCAAGCGAGACATGACCGCCTGCTGCTGATCGACAACGACGCCGAGCCGCAGCCCGGCTGCGTCGAGGCGCTCGCCGCCGCACTCGACGCTCACCCCGACGCGATCTCGGCGATGCCGGCGATCCTCTACGCCGACGCTTCAGACACCGTGCAGTACCTCGGAGCCGAACCGCACTTCCTGGGCACGCCCGCGCTCCTGTACGCCGACTCGCCGGTGGCGTACCTGGATCGGCCGGTGCGCGTCGTCGGCACGGCGATCACCTGTTGCGTGCTGGTCGACCGCGCCCGCTTCGGCGGTCGGCCGTGGTTCGACGAACGGATGTTCTTCTACCTGGAGGATCACGAGTTCGGGCTGCGCGCGAACCTGCAAGGGTTCGACACCCTCATCGTCCCGGCGGCGCGGTGCCTCCACCGGGCGGGCACGGTGGGTGTGTCGATCCGCCAGACCGGCCGGTACACCCCGATCCGCGTGCGCTACACGATGCGCAACCGCTGGCTGACAATGCTGATGCTCTACCAGAAGCGCACGCTGCTGCGCTTCGCGCCGGCGCTGGCGGCGTTCGAGTTGTTCCAGTTTCTCGGTGCGGTGGGCAAGGGCTGGCTCATCCACTGGCTGTGGGCCGTGGGATCGATGGTCCGGTTGCTGCCGCACGTGCGGCGCCAACGGCTGGCCTTGCGACGACAGCGCCGCCGCGCGGACCTGGACGTGCTCGTCGGCGGGCCGTTCCCCTACAACAAGGCGATGCACCGCTCCGCGCTCGAGCGCGCGGCGCAGCGCTCGCTCGACGCGATCGCGCGGCTCAACTGGCGGCTCGCCGGCGGAAGCAAGTCGTGGTGAGCGGCGGCAAGACGAAACGCGACCTGCTGATCGGGTTCGGCTCGCAGCTCGCGTTCAAGGCGCTGGGATTCGTGGTGCTGGCGCTGATGGCGCGGCAGCTTTCGCAGGCCGACTACGGCAAGCTGATGTTCGCGCTGACGCTGTGCGGGGTGACGGTGCTGGTGACGGACCTGGGCGCCAGCAGCGACCTGGTGCGGCGCGTCGCGGCGTCGCCGGAGGGTGCGCGGCGACGGCTCGAGGCGGTACTGTCAGCCCGCCTGCCGCTGGTGGCGGCGTATGTCGTGCTGCTCTGCGCCTGGGTGGCGCTGACCAAGCCCGACGCGCTGGCCGTGGCGGCGGCCATCGCGGTCTACAGCGTGCTCAAGGACCTGTATCGCAGCTACTCCTCGGTGTTTCTGGGGCTGCACCGGGTCGAGTACGCGGTCATGGCGTACGGGAGCAAGCTGCTGTTCCTCGTCGCGGCGGTAGCGGCCGGCGCGGCGGCTGGTGGGGGGCTGGCGTGGATGACCGGGGCGCACGTGGCGAGCGGCGTCGTGCTGTTGCTGGTCGCGGCGGCGATCACGCGGGCGAGAGTCGGGCGCCTGCGGTTGCGCTCCCCATGGAGCCTGATGCAGCGCGTCTTCGGCCGGTCGATCTGGCTGTTCGCGGTGTCGGTAATGGGCCTGGTGCACTTAGGCGCCGGCACACTGATGCTGGGGTACATGACGCCGTACGAGCAGGTCGCCACCTACGAGGCGGCGGCGAAGCTGCTGGAGGCGTCGCAGTTCATGGTCCGGCCGCTGCTGCTGATCCTGTTCCCCGTCTGCGCGCTGCTGGCGTCCCGCCAGCAATGGGACGAGCTGCGCCGGCTGATGCACCGGATGTTCGCCGGGATGGCGGGGGTGGGGTTGGCGGCCTGCGGGTTCGTCGCGCTGCTGGCGCTGCCGATCGTGCGGATGGTCTATACCGACGCGTATGACGACTCGGCGGTGGTCCTGCGCGTGCTGTACCTGAGCGTGCCGGGACTGTATGCGGCGACGGTGGCTATGTTCGTGGCATCGTCGATGCACCGCGAGAAGCGGGCGGTGCGCATCATTGCGATCGGCGTGGCGCTCAACGTGGCGCTGAATCTGGCGGCAATCCCGCGCTACGGCGCGCTGGGCGCCGCGTGGGTGACCGTCGCGTCGCAGAGCATCGCCGCTGTGTGGCTGATCGTCGACGCCTACCAGGCCGTGGCGGGCCGGCCGGGCGCAGACCTGGCGCACGAGCCACAGCTCGTCACCGAGATGGAATTCGGCCGTGACTGACCGCTTGCGCATCGCGATGATCGCGGCCTGCCCCTTCCCCTGGCCGCGCGGCACACCCATCCGCATCCATCGCATGGCCGAGGCGCTGGCGCAGCGCGGGCACGAGGTCCACGTCGTGACCTATCACCTGGGCGACGAGCTGCCCAGCCCCCCCTTCGTCGTGCACCGCATCCGCGATGTGCCCCGGTACCGCCACACCGCGCCCGGGCCGACGCTGCGCAAGCTCGCGCAGCTCGACCCGATGCTCGTCCGGCTGCTGCGCCGCCTGCACCACGAGATGCGCTTCGACGTCGTGCACGCGCACCACTACGAGGGCATCCTCGTCGCGTCGCGCGCGCACCAGGGCGCGCCGATCATCTACGACGCGCACACCCTGCTCGCCGGGGAGCTGCCGCACTACCGTCTCGGTCTGCCGCGCTGGTTCACGCGCGCCGCCGGCGCGTACCTGGACCGCCGGCTGCCCAAACGTGCCGACCGCACCATCGCCGTCAGCGAGTCGATCCGCGACACGCTGGTCGCCATCGGCGCCGTCCCGCCCGAGCAGGTCCAGGTGATCCCGAACGGCGTCGACTGGGAGCGCTTCCGCGTGGAGCAGTCGGTGCGATGCGACGGGCGCACGGTGATCTTCACCGGCAACCTGTCGCGCTACCAGCGCGTTGACCTGCTGATCGAGGCGTTCGCCGCGCTGCACGCACACCGGGCCGACGCCCGGCTGATGATCGTGACCGAGTCGTCGTTCGCACCCTACGAGTCGCTGGCGCGCAAGCTTGGCGTACGCGAGGCAATCGACGTGCGCAACGCGCCGTTCGCGCAGCAGCCGGCCCTGCTGGCCGCCGCCGCCGTCGCGGTGAACCCGCGCACCCAGTGCGACGGGCTCCCGCAGAAGCTGCTCAATTACATGGCCGCCGCTGCGCCGATCGTCTCGTTCGAGGGGTCGGCCGTCCACCTGGAGCACGAGCGCACGGGGCTGCGGGTGGCCGACGGCGACACCGCGGCGATGGCCGACGCGATCGAGCGATTGCTCGACGACCGTATTCTGGCGCGGCAGCTGGGCGACGCGGCACGCGAGCAGGTGCGGCGCGACTTCTCCTGGGACGGCGTCGCCGGCCGAGTCGAGCGGGTCTACCGCGAAGCGATCGCCGGGCGCGCGATGCGATAAGACTATGCGCGTCCCGGGTCGCCCAGCAGTTCGTCGATGGGCTTGCCGGCGAAGTGGGGCGGGCGCGGCGCGCCGAGCCACTCGAAGACGGTCGGGATCAGGTCCAGAGTGTCGTGGGTCTGGTCGCTTTCGCCCGGCGTGATGCCGGGGCCGGCGGCGACGAACCAGCCGTTGGGCGTGTGATTGCCCGACCGGCCGCTGTGCAGCATCTGTCCCCGGGGCCAGCGCACTTGGCCATACTTCTCCGACACCAGGCCGCTGGAGTGCGACGTGGGGTGCGGCGGGTCCCACAGCACGATCACGTCGGGCAGAAACCGGCGGCGCGACGCGTCGGCGCCCACCACGTCATCGACCTTGACCGTGCCGCGGATCACCGGCCTGCCCGTTTCGACATCGCGGAAACCGCGCAGCGCTTCGTCCAGCTCCGCAATGACGCGGTCCACGTCGGCCGGGTCGATGCAGCCTTCTTTCTCACGGCCCTTGACGTTCAGACGGACGTAGCCGTTGTAGTCCATGGGCAGCGCGAAATACCTCGTCTTCGACCAGTCGTACATCCGACGCGACCAGAGCGGCACCAGCGCGTGGTTCCACGCCTGCGGGATGCGGCGGGTCACCTGGCGCACCAGCGTCCATGGCAGCGCCTTCTTGATTCGGAAGACCAGGCCCTTTTTCAGCGGCGGTGGGGCGCCCCCACCGCGGTGGATCTGCTCGAGGATCTGCGGCAGGTGTTCGTACCAGCCGTCGTTGGGGCCCATGCCGTGCAGTGCGAACGCGACGATTCGCGCATCGTGGGGCGCGGCCTCGATGATTCGCCCCAGCTGGCGGTCGAACGACTCGTAGCACTCGTCGCGCGCGCCGCGCAGAACCGCAAGCGTGGTCTGATCGACGGCGCCCGTGTCGATCTGCGACAGGTCCCACAGGTAGTGCGTCCCGCGGTGCACCGATCCGAACACGGCCACAAACAGGTCGAACCGCTCGCGCCGCAGAAAGTCGCGGCAGATGTCGCCGAACTGGCTGTTGGCCTCGAGCACTTCCCGCCGCTGGGACAGCAGGGTCGAGACGTTCTGGGGGCCGAAGACCTCCGGCGTCATCTTGGGTCTGCCGTGGCGGGACGTGACGCTGCGCCACAGCCCCGGTGGGACCTGCATCCGGCCAAAGTCGTCGTGGCACTGCCAGCCGTTCAGCAGCGTGATGTTGGGCCCGGTCGGCAGGGACGCGACGTAGGGCAAATCGAGCACCGCGATGCGGTACGACTCCTCCAGCGACATCCAGAACGGACGCAGCGGCAGCCAGCTCGGGTGCACGTACTGAAGCCGCTGCTGGTCCGGGTTCCACAGCTTGTTGAAGTACCAGGCGTGATCGCCCAGGCCCGACGAACAGAAGAACGTCGACCAGACCAGGCTCAAGAAGTGCGGCGGCTGCGTCTGCAACCGCCCGTAACGCCCGCGCTCGCGCAGCGCCGCCAGGCTCGGCATGCGGCCCGCCTCGACGAGCTGGTCGATCAGCTCGATCTCCGTGGCGTCGAAGCCGAGCAGGATGACGGGGGGTGTATCGCTCATGGTAGGTTCTCTTCCATGCCGGGTGCATCCGTCACAGCGCGCCATTCGCCGGCGCCGGCGAGGCTGCGGAGGGCGGCGTCGACCGCGGCCACCGCGGCCAGCCCGTCGGCGGCATCGGCGCCGACATGGTCAGCTTCCGCGCGGCACGCCGCCACGAAGGCGACCAGCTGCGCCCGGAAGCTTTCGGCGGTCGGCGTGGGCCGGCCGGTGAGCTTGCAGAACGCCAGCTTCGCCTGGTTCAGCGGGCTCGGCGAAGCCACGGCCCGGTGTACGCGCCCGGCGGCGGTGACGGCGAGGTACTCCCGGTAGCGCGGTGCGTGCCCGACCGTGCACGCGGCCGACGCGCCGCCGGCGAGCTCCGCTTCAATGTTCACGATACAGCCGTCGGTTCCGCGCTGCACGGACGCGCGGACGCGCTCGATGCGCCGACCGGCCAGGTGCGCGACGAGGTCCACGGCGTGCGACCCGGCGTCGTGCAGCACGAACGCGGCCGTCGCCGTCACGCCCGGGTTCCATCGCCGGGCGTCGGCGATGAACGTGAACGCGAGGCTCCGCACCCCGTCCAACGCGCGTTCGCGCAGGCGGACGTAATCGCCGCGGTACCTGCGGTTGAACCCCACGCGCAGCACGCGGCCGGTCTGCCGTTGCAACTCACACACGCGCCGCGCCTCTTGGGGGGTCACGGCCATCGGTTTCTCGACGAGCACCGACAGTCCGGCACGCAGCGCCAGCTCGACGATCGTCGCGTGCGCCGCGGGCGGCGCGGTGACCAACGCCGCGTCTGCCTCGACCGACCGCAGCAGCTCGTCGATCGACTCGGCGCACCGGGCCCCGGGAAGCGCCTCCTGCGCCCAGGCTCGGCGGTCGGCGTCGATCTCGCACGCGCCGACCACTTGAACTTCGGGGGTTCGGTCGATCGCCGGCAGGTGATAGCGCTGGAACACCCGCCCGCAGCCGATGACGATCAGGCGCAGCGCTTGCGCGTTCATACCACACCCTACCGGCGGTGGCGCTGGTTAAGAGAGAGGAGTCGGAGAGCCCACACGCGCCAGGCTGTCCGGGTTCCGCACGAGGCTCATTGGCACTAGCTGCGGGCGACCGGCTCGCGTACGCGCTGATCTCCCTTACCCCGGCAGATTGAGAAGAGAAGGCCAACCCCTGGAGATTCGGAGTACCGGCGAAGGTCTCCATTGCGAACCGGGCTTGATGCCCCAGACCAGAGGTTGGCCCACGTCTAGCATAATGATCGGACTCGATGTTGGCGACCACCTGCGAGCGTGGCCGGGAGCATATTACGGCGCAGGCGGGAGTGTAGCCTTGCCTGCTTGCTGACCGGACGGCAAGATCGTTCTGCCATGAGTCTCCCAAAATGACCCTGCCATGATCCATTACCTGGTGACCGGCGTCGAGCGTTGGCTGGTGGATCATTTTCTGGCTCACCGCGGGCGGGCGCTGCGGGGCGTGCTTCGCCCGTTGGTCTACGAGCGGGCGCTGTCCATGCCTTGGGCCCCGGCCGGCCATTGGATCTTTGCAGACGTCGACCGGCTGCCGCCGCGCGTAGCGGAAAAGGCTGCGCGACTGTGGGAGGTGCTGGCTGCCGCAAGGGCTGGCCACGTCGTCAATCATCCGACCCGGGTCGTGCGGCGCTATGAACTCCTGCGGCGGCTGCATGAGGCTGGGATCAACCACTCCGATGTCTACCGCGTTACCGAGGTCCGCGAGCCCCGCCGCTGGCCGGTGTTTGTCCGCCGCGAGGGCGAGCACCAAGGCGCCATGACGGAGCTGCTGTATGGTCCCGACCAGTTGAGCGCCGCGCTCCAGGAGATGGACCAACGCGGACAGAGTCGGGAAGACGCCCTCATCTGCGAATTCTGCGACACCGCTGACGCGCGCGGGGTCTACACGAAGTACGGCAGCTTCCTGGCCGCAGGCCGGGTGATCCCGAGGCACGTGTTCTTCCACAAGCAATGGCAGGTCAAGGGGCTCGGCTTGCTCGATCACACGCTGGTGCGCGAGGAGGCCTGTTACCTCGAGACGAACCCGGACGAGGAGGCGATCCGCCGCGTCTTCACAATGGCCAACATCGAGTACGGACGCATCGACTACTCGCTGCGGCCCGATGGCGGGATCGAAGTCTGGGAGATCAATACCCACCCCACGCTTCCAATGACGCCGGGGCCCGGCGATCCAGCCCGCCGGGAGATCAACGACCTCGCCGCCCGGCGGCTGGTCGAGGCGTTCCAGGCGCTCGACCGCGAACCCGCCGGGACCACGCGCATCGCCACGGGCTGCCCTGGTCGCGCGACTACTCTCGCGCAGGCCACGGGCAGGGTCATTGATCGGGTCTTGCGAAAATGCAACGGCGTTCGATGAGCCGCGCCGAGCTTGAGGCGCTGCTTTCGCGGCTTGCAGCACGTGGCCCGGCGGAGTTCGACGACGAGGCCGCGCGCGATGTGGAGAGCTTTCTTGCCCTCGCGCGGGATGCAGACGGGCCTGCGCTGGCCGACGTGATCGGCTCCTGCGCCCAGCTAAGAGAGCTCTACGGGCGCTACGCGTCCCGGAGGGAAACGGCGGAGGCGCGGGCGCTGCTCGCGCGCGGGACGGGCATCGCGGGCCTCGCTCGGGGCGAGGGCGGCGACTTCGCCGGGCGCTCCTACGCTCGGGTGCGCGACCTCTTCGAGCATATCGACTTCTCTGCCTGCCGGGCGTTCGTGATGGTGGGCTGCGGGCCGCTGCCCGTCACGCTTCTGCACGTGGCGGAGCGCACGCAGGTGCCGCGGCTTATTGGCCTCGAGGTGGAGCCGGAAGCGGCGTGCAGCGCCCGCGATTTGTGCCGTGGCCTTGGGCTGGACCGCGTGGCGATCAGGGAGTGCGACGGCTGCGAGTTCGATTACGGCAGCGCCGATGTGGCCTACGTCGCAAACCTCGTACGGCCGAAGCGCGCGGTGCTGTGCCGCGTAGCCGACACGATCCGGCCCGGTGCGCGGGTCGTCGTGCGCGAGCCTTCGCCACCGGGCGAGCTCTTCGCGGAGCGGGGCGCGGAGCCTCATGATCGGCGCTGGCGCGTAGTCGGCCGCGGGCCCGAGGACAGGCAGTTCCTTTCCTACCATCTCTTTCTGACGCGGCTCGATTCAGGGCACTGACACTCGTCCGGCCCCATCAACCGCTTCGCCCGCGTTGGACAGGGGCGACAGCGACCCAATCGAGCTTGAATTCGTGGCGGGACTGCTCGGCGGGCACGCCGTTGGGCGCGAAGCTCCGCTCCACGAAAACCACGCCCCTGTCACGCCCGACCAGCACCACGGTCGACGAACGGGTTCCGTAGCCTTCGGTGACGATGAACGCCGACGACAGCAGCCGCTCCCATTTGGGGCTCACGCCGGTCCGCGGCAGCAGCTGGTCGGCAGCCTGCCGGCGATCGTCCAGCAGCGCGAAGAGGCCCGGGATCAGCTCCGCGGCATCGTTCTTCAGCAGCGCGTCCAGGGCGCTCTTCGTCGCAGTCACCTTGGGCCAGGCCGTGTCGAGCAGGTGATTGCTCAGGCCGTAAACGCCCGGCGCCAGGGTGCGCACGCGGCCCTCGCGATTGGAGAAGTAGAGCAGCCGGCGGAAATCACCGGCGATCAGGTTGAAGCCGTTGTAGAGCGCCGCGTCGCGCTCGACGCGCTCGAGATGAACCTGCGGGTCGATATCCGTCGTGAGGTAATCGCTGACCAGATGGCCGCGCGAGCGAGCGGCGGTCGGCTCGCGCTCTCCCTGACGGTAGTTGGTCACGGCGGCGAAGCGCCCGCACCGGTCGATGCCAAGCCAGGTCCCGCCAGCCTCGAGATCGCGTCCGGCCAGGACCGAAGGGGCGTCGGACCAGAAGCCGGCCGGCCGGGTTGGCCGGTCGTAGAACTCGTCGCGGTTGGCCGCGACGATCAGCCCGTAGTCAGGGTGCGAATCGAACGCGATCAGGATGAGACACATTCGGTCAGGTGGCCGCCGGATTGCGGGCGTGAATCGCCCGCAACGCGGACGGGTCGAATGTAGAGGCTGAGGTCCTCATGAGCGAATCATCGGGTAGCATCCAGCACGTCTCCGACACCGCGCGGTGGGTCGCACTCTACCGGGCGATGGAATCCGAGCGCCCGGACGCGCTGTTCCACGATCCGTACGCGCGGCGGCTCGCGGGCGAGCGCGGTGAACAGATCGTCGCATCGATGCCCAAGAGCAAGGCCTGGGCATGGCCGATGATCGTGCGCACGGCCGTGATGGACGAGTTGATTCAGCGGGCGGTGGACCGCGATGGCGCGGACACCGTGCTCAACCTCGCGGCGGGGTTGGACGCGCGGCCCTATCGCATGCGACTGCCGCCGCGGCTCCGGTGGATCGAGGTCGATTTCCCGGACGTGATCGCCTACAAGCGGGAGCAGCTCGCGGACGCGCAGCCGGCGTGTGACCTCGACCGGGTGGGGCTCGACCTCATGGACGTCGCCCGGCGGCAGACCCTGTTCGCGGACATCAGCGCCTCGTCGAAGCAGGTGCTGATCGTGAGCGAGGGACTGCTCATCTACCTGACACCGGGACAGGTCGGCGCGCTCGCGGAGGATCTCGCGGGCGCTCCACCCTTCCGTTGGTGGCTCATCGACATCGCCGGCCCGCGCATCCTGAAGATGATGGAGAAGAGCTGGGGGAAGGCGGTGGCGGCCGGGAACGCGCCGTTCCAGTTCGCGCCGGCCGAGGGCACCCGATTCTTCGAAGCGTACGGGTGGACGGAAGCCGAGTTTCGCTCCACCTGGGAAGAGGCCAACCGGCTGGGGCGGGCCGACGTTCCGTTCGCGTGGGTCTGGCGGCTGCTCGGGTGGGTCAGCTCCGCCAAGCGCCGGGCGGAGACCCGGCGCATGGTAGGCATCGCGCTCCTCGACCGGAGCGCACAACGCGGCTCGTAGTCGGGCATTGCGTCGTGGCCAGCCTCAGCCGTAACCACAAAGACACGACGAACTCAGTATCGCCTTCGCACCTTCGTGGTTCAGCCAGAGCCCTTAAAGGGACCATTGCCCGTCGAACGCCACGACGCGCGCGAACGCCGCCTCGCCGCCCCTGAACTTCCAGGGGAAGCAGCCGATGGGCAGCCGGCGATTCTGGAGCTCCGGCGCATCGATCTGTCCGCCCAGGTTCTCGATGTGCATGCAGTCCTTGGGGAACAGCGCGTTGTGCGTGAGCTGGTAGGCGCTGTCCGGAAACAGCTTGTCCACTGCCGCCTTGCCGCCGAACTTCGCCTCCGCCTTGGCCCGCACCCGGTCGCAGTGGCCGTGCATCCCTTTCCCCAGGAACCGGCCGATGGGGAGGTTCATCGGGTGATCGGTGGACACGACATCCACACCCCAGACGTGGATCTTCTTCTCCAGGAGCCACGGCACCATGTCGGGATGCGCGCCCGGGTGCATGTGGATGTAGCGCTCTTCGTCCGGTTCCGCGCCGAACTGGGCGTAGCGGTGCCATCCGGTGTGAAGAAGGAGCAGATCGCCTTCCTGGACCTTCACCCGCTTCTCGATCATGGCCGGGGTGTAGATGGCCAGATCGTCCATCTCGTCGCGCAAGTCCACGATGGCCCCCGGACCGCAGAGCCACTCCAGTGGAATCTCGTCGATGGTGCGGCCCGCGGTCACGAAGTGGCGCGGTGCATCAATGTGGGTCCCCATGTGGTTGGAGGTCTGGATGTACTGCGCGTTCACCCCGTGCTCCGCCTTCCGCTTGATGTACTTCACCTCGAACGGCGGGTAGTACGGCCAGAACGAGACTTCTTGGTTGAGCGGCTGGGAGAGGTCGTAGAGCTTCATGATGCCTTCCGCATGAGCACGTAGTAGAGAAGGAGAGACGTGAACGTGGCGCTGAACCAGGCGCCGCTGAACAGGAAGCTCAGGCCGGGGACCACGAGACCGGCCAGGGCGACGGCGATCCCGCCCGCGGTCGCCGCGACCGCGCGCCAGTTCACGCCGCCGTCGTAGGCATACGTGCCTTCATGACGGTAGAGATCCGCCAGCTGGAGGTTGCCACGCCGGATCACGACGTAGTCGCAGATGATGACCCCGCCGACCGCACCGAGCAGGCCGGAATAGCTGATCAGCCATCCCTGGTACATGTCGAGCAGCTTCCACGGCAGGATGACGATGCCGAGCAGCCCGGCGATGAGCCCGCCCGCACGGAAGCTGATGCGCCGGGGGCTGAGGTTGGCAAAGCTGTTGGCCGGGGCGACCACGTTCGCGGCCACGTTGGTGGTGAGCGTCGCGACCAGGATGGCGAACATCGCGACGATGCCGAGCAGCGGGTTGTCGTACTCGGCGGAAAGACGCGTGACGAGATCCACCGGGTTCCAGATCGCCTCGCCGTACAGCACCACCGTCGCGCTCGTCACCGCGATTCCGATGAAGGCGAAGAGCGGCATGGTGGTGAGCAATCCGATCGCCTGTCCCACCGCCTGGTCGGCCTGGCTCCGGGCGTAACGGGTGAAGTCGGGAATGTTGAGCGAGAGCGTCGCCCAGTAGCCCACCATGGCGGTGAGCCACGGAACGAACACGCCCAGCAGCCACGCGCCGCCGGCCTGGTCCCGGGGCGCGGTCGTCAGCGCCGCGGACTGCCCGAGAATCGCGCCGATGCCGCCGACCTTGCCCATCGCCCACGCGAGCAGGGCGAGCCCCATCGCGATGAGAAACGGCGCCGAGAGCGTCTCCATCCACTTGATGCTCTCGGTGCCGGCCCACACGAACCACAGGTTGATCGCCCAGAAGATGAGGAAGCTGGCGTACTGCGGCAGGCCGTAGCCCATCAGGCGCCAGTCGCCGCCGAGCTGCGCCCATCCCGGCCAGAGGTACGCGAGGAGCGCGTTGATGGCGAGCCCGCCGATCCAGGTCTGGATTCCGAACCATCCGCACGCCACGACGGCGCGAAGCAGGGCGGGGACGTGCGCGCCCCGTGGGCCGTAGGCGGCGCGGGCATAAACCGGGAAGGGAATGCCGTAGCGGGTGCCCGCATGGGCGTTGATGATCATCGGGATCAGCACGATCGCATTGCCGAGCACGATGGCGGCCAGGCTCTCTACCCAAGTCATCCCCGCCTGGATCATGCTCGCCGCGAGCATGTACGACGGGATACACACGCTCATGCCGACCCAGAGCGACGCGATGTGCCAGCGGCTCCAGGTGCGCTGCTCGAGCGAGGTGGGCGCGAGGTCCGCGTTTACCAGCGGCCCGAGCTTCGGCGGCTCGGCCAGCTCGACCAGGCCGGCGCGGGCGACGTGGGTCATCGGCATGGGCCTATGGTGGGAACACCGAACATGCGCGAGTCGGGCGCCGGTGGGTAGTACGCCGCGCGGCTGCTCGCGCTTCAGAAGGCTATGCCACCGCCGACCGTGAGGACCTGTCCGGAGATGTAGTTCGACTCGGGGCTGCAGAGGAGATACACCCCATCCGCCGCTTCCTCCGGCGTGCCCACTCGCCCGAGCGGAATGAGCTGCTTTTCGAGCTGGTCGATCAAGGCCGGCTGCACGCCGAGCGCGATCCGGTGCCCCGCCACCTCCGTAGTCGCGCGCTCGGCACCGAGCGGCTGGGTCAGGCGCGTGGCGATGAAGCCGAACGCCACGCAGTTGACGTTCACCTTGTAGCGCCCCCACTCCTTGCAGAGCGTCCGGGTCATGCCGACCAGTGCGGCCTTGGCGGCGGCGTAGTTGACCTGTCCGGGATTTCCGCCGAGGCCGGAGACCGAGGACACGTTCACCACCTTGCGGAACACCTCGCGTCCCGCCGCCGCCTCCCGCTTCGCGAAGTTCCGGATCGGCTCGGCGGCCGCGCGGAGGATGCGGAACGGCGCCGTTACGTGTACGTCGAGCATCGCCTGGAACTGCTCGTCCGACATCTTCTGGATCACGTTGTCCCAGGTGTAGCCCGCGTTGTTCACGATGATGTCGAGCCCCCCGAACGAATCGAGGGCCGTGGCGACAAAGCGGTCGCCGAATCCCGGCTCGGTGACGCTTCCCACGCAGAGCGCCGTGTCGCTGCCCGCCGCCCGGATGGTGGCGGCCGTCTCCTCGGCGGGGCCCTCGTCGAGGTCGTTCACGACCACCCGCGCGCCCTCCGACGCGAGCTTGAGCGCGATCGCGCGCCCGATGCCCCGCCCCGCGCCGGACACGAGGGCGACCTTTCCCGCCAGCCGGTGCGTCACTCGCCTCTCCTGTGCTCGAGGAGGAATCGCATGATTTCGGCGGTCGCGTCGGGGCCGCGAGCATCGGTCCAGGATCCCTCGAGTGAGCCGCCGGACCAGGCATGTCCCAGCCCGTCGATCAGCCATTCCTCGATGACCGCGCGACCGTCCGCGTCCCGGTAGCGGCGGACCCGAGCGGGATAGGCCGCGCCGGCGCCGGCGCTCGTGCTCGTGGAAGGCCCGCGAGCCACGCCGGGGCGTACGAGCTGGTGCAGGGCGACGAACTGCTCGACCAGGTGGTGCGTTGCCGCGGGGCGAAGGATCGAATCCCGGGTGCCGTGCAGGGCGATGAGCGGCACGGGTCGCGCCGCCGCGCCCATCGCCTCGCGGGCCGCGCGCGCCAGCGAGTCGCTGTCGGGGAGCTTGCCCTGCATCGCGGCGAGCCCACTCGCGAGGTCGTGCGCCACGCGCCAGCCGAGCCCCGAGTGGACGGCCACGGCGGCATAGAGATCCGGGTAGGCGACGGCGGTGAGCACCGCCATCGCCCCGCCGGCCGAGATGCCGCCAACGTACACCCGGCGGGAGTCCACCCGGTACGTCGCGACAATCTCGCGGGTCATCCCCGCGATGAGCGCCGGTTCGCCCGCACCCGGCGCCTGATGGGCCGGGTCGAACCAGTTCCAGCACTTGCGCCCGTTGGCTTCCACCGGCTGATCGGGGTAGAGCACCAGCGCGCCGGCGCGGGCGGCGTGGTCGTTGAACCGCGTGCCGCGCGCGAGGTCGTCGGGCTCCTGGGTGCAGCCGTGGAGCAGCACGATCAGCGGCGGATTCCGCTTCCGCTCCGGCACGAAGAGCTTGTATCGGCGGCGACCCTCGGCCGATACGTACTCCCCGGCGATGAAGGCCCCGGTGTTCGGCGCCTGGAAGCCGGCCATACTCGGCGGCACCCCGGCGAACACGGCCAGCGTCTGGAGCAGGAGCCGCATGCTCACACCTCCATGACCAGGCGGATGTCGGGATCCAGCCCCGTTGCTGCCTCCCGCCGCGTGAGCCAGGAGACCCCGAAGAACACCAGGAGCGACGCTACGAGCGCGAGCCCGGACACCGTCACGCCGGCCGGCACGGTGAGCCGGCCGAAGAACACGAGCGTCTCGAGGCCCAGCGTGAGCCCCAGCCCCGTCGCGATCGAGGCGATGGCGCCGGCGCGGGTGGCGCCCTCCCAGTTGAGCCCGATCGCGAGCGCCGGCACCAGGGTGGAGGCGAACAGCCCCCACCCGAAGATTCCGAGCAGGGCGACCAGCGTCCCCGAGATCTGCGCGATCAGCGCCGCGCCGATCGAGATGCCGATCGTCGCCACCCGCCCCCAGCGGAGCTCGTGCGGGAGCGGGCGGCGGAACGCCGCCGGAAGGTCGTGGGTGATCACCGCGGCGCCGATGTTCATCAAGGAGTTCACCGTGCTCATGATCGCCGCGGCGACCCCCGAGAAGACCAGGGCGGCGAGCAGCACCGGCGTGTGGTGCAGCAGGAAGGTGGGCGTCGCGTCGTCGGGACGGGCGAGCGGCGCCAGCTCGCCGCGCACCACGAGCGCCTTCACCGCGAACCCGACCCCGAAATACAGCAGCAGCGTGATCATCAGCGCCAGCGTCATGAGCAGGGGGTACCAGCGCAGGCGCCGCGGATCGCGGATCATGTAGAACTTGTGGACCACGTGCGGCTGGCCGAGCGACCCCACACCGAACACGAAGAAGAGCGACAGGGCGGCCATCGGCGTCATCGTCCCCCACGGGCCGAGCCACTCGGGATCGCCTGCGAGCACCGACCGGGAGAGCCCGGACATGCCACCGCCCGTCTGGAGCACGAAGACGAACACCAACGCCGACCCGAGCGCCATCAGCGCGCCTTGCAGCATGTCGGTGTAGATCCCCGCGAGGATGCCCCCCGAGGCGGAATAGGCGAGCACGACCGCCATGCCGATCCAGATGCCTGCCGCGAGTCCCGTCTGGAAGATCGCGTCGAGCACGAGGCCAAGAGCCAGGAAGTTCGTCGCCATGTAGCCGGTGATGGCGACCAGCATGGCCGTTCCCGAGAGCCCCTGGGCGAGCGGCGAGCGATACCGCGCGCCGATGGCGTCGGGCACGGTAATGAGGCCGCGGGTCGCGGCCAGAAGACGCATCCGCTTCGCGAGCACCCAGGCTCCCATCGTGTTGGTGATCGCGGCCGGAAGGACGAGGAACACGGCGCCGACCCCGCTGGCATAGACCAGCCCGGGGCCGCCGATGAACGCGAATCCCGAGAGCGTCGCAGCCATCGCCGAGAGCGCCAGGGCCCAGAGCCCGATTCCCTCACCGGCCACGAAGAAGTCGCGCGCCGTGCGCGTGCGCCGCGTGGCCCAGACGCCGATCGCGGCGACGGCGGCGAAGTAGGCGAGCGCCACACCGATAATCGTGGGCTGGGTGAGCGGGGGGAGCGACGCGGTCTGCGGGGCGAGGAGCATCAGCGTTCGGGCGCCACCGGCGGCGGCGGCCCGGGACGGGCCGCGCGCACCCGCTCGAGGTCCTGCTCGCTCAGCGTAGACGCCTCGAAGGTGAGTGCGTAGGCGACCGGCAGGACCACGATGGGCGACAGCCCGATCCCGTACAGGACCAGGGCGGCCCCGGGCGGCAGGCCGAGCCAGAGGACGGGGTCTGCCGGGTCAGTGGGCTGGAGGAGGAGCGCGGCCGCGAAGCCGCCGGTCAGCACGATCCAGACGAACGCAAACGGAAACACGAGCGGTCCCGGACTCCGGTCCGCCCGCGCGGCGCCGAGTCCCATCAGGCCGACGATGAGGCAGGGGATGCCGAGCGCGAGGGTCCAGGGGGTCCAGGGGGGCGCGCCGCCCGGGGCCAGCGCCGACGCATAGCCGGCCGCGATCAGCAGGGTAGACAGGACGATGGTGGCGAGGGCAACACGCTTCCGGCGCGAACCGCCGCTCACGAGCGCCCCCGCACGAACGCCTCGATCTCCCGGCGAATCGTGACCGCGCCCTCCAGAAACACCATGGTGAGATGGTTGCCCGGAACCTGCGCGTAACGACAGTCGGGAAAGGCGTCCGCGGTCTCCCGGGCGTTGGCCTCCTCGACGAGCGGCGGGCTCCCGGGCGGGCCGTAGGAGCTCAATCCATTCAACAGCAGCGCCGGCTGCCGCACCCGCCCCACGAGCTCGCGCCACGGCTCCGCTCCCACCGCCTGCAGGGCCTGCGCGATGGCAGGGGCGCTGGTGGCCGATTGCACCGTGCCGTCCGGATTCACCACCAGCTCGGCGCGGAAATACCCCTCGAGCGACGCGTCCCACCTGCCGCCGATATCGGGCGCGCTGCGCCGGGCGGAGAGGTATGCCTCGGCCGACGGCGCGACCTGGGTCAGGCGGTCCAGCGACGGCTTCAGCATCTCGCCGACGCGCGGGTTGAGCGTCAGCGCGGCGTCGATGATGATCAGCTTGACGACGCGCGCGGGGTGGTGCGCCGCTACGTAGATCGACAGGTAGGCGCCGAAGGAATGGCCGCCCAGCACCACTCGCTCCAGGCCGAGTGCGTCCAGCAGCGCGAGCACATCGGCGGCGTGGTCGGCCATGCGATACCCGGTCGCCGGCTTGTCGGTCTGCCCCCGGCCCCGGAGATCGGGCGCGACGACGCGGAACGCCGGGCTCAGGCCGGCGGCCAGGAGCCCGCCGAACTCATGGGCGTTGGCGGAGAGCCCGTGGAGGAGAACCAGCGGCGGATCGTCGCCCGGCGCGTCCAGATAGTGGGTTCGGAGGCCGTTCAGCGAGAGAAAGCGCCCGTTGCCGGTCATGACCCGCCCTCCTTGACGTTCGGCTCGCGTCCGCGGCCGTACTCGTCGCGGAGGACCCGCTTGAGCGTCTTTCCGGCGGTGCTTCGGGGCATGTCGTCCAACAGCACGACGCCGTGGAGCCGCTGATACCGCGCGGCCACGCGGGCGTTGATCCACTCGCACAGCTCCTCCGCCTGCACGCCGGCCCGCTCGGTCAGGACCACCGCGGCGATCGGCGCCTCTCCCCACTTCTCGCTCGGCACCCCGAACACCGCGACCTCCCGCACCGACGGGTGCGTGACCGCGACCTCCTCGATGTCCTTGGGATACACGTTGACCCCACCGGAAATGATGAGGTCCTTCTTGCGGTCCACGAGGTGGAGAAAGCCGGCCTCATCCACGAAGCCGAGGTCGCCGGTGAGCAGCCAGCCGCCGACGATCGCCTGCGCGGTGAGATCGGGCCGCTTGTAGTACCCGGGCGTCAGGAACGGCGCGCGGCCCACGATCTCCCCGATCGCTCCCGCCGGCGCGTCGCGGCCGTCGGCGCCGACGATGCGCAGGTCGCTGAACACCACGGGGGTGCCGACCGAGTCGATGCGGGCGGCGTAATCGGCGTGATCGAGGATCGTGATGAAGCCCTCGGTGAGCCCGTAGAGCTCGTAGCAGGAATCCGGCAGCACCTGGAGCAGCCGCTGCTTGTGCTTGCGGTGGAGCGGCGCGCCCACCGTGCAGAACATCTCGACCGAGCGGAGCGCCCCCGCCGACCAGTTCGGCGCGCCGAGCAGGGCGACCACTTGCGACGGGACCGTCATGAGGTGCGTCACCCGCTCACGCCGGATCGTGTCGATGAACGCGACAGGGTCGAAGCGCTCCTGGAGGACGTAGGTGCATCCCATGGACCAGGCCGGCATGAGCGTCACCCACGCGCCGTTGAAGACCAGCGAACCCGCATGCATCACGACGCTCTCCGGCGTGAACCGGAAGGCGTTCGCGAACAGCGTGCAGTACATGCCGCGGATGTAGTGGGTGTGGACGATCCCCTTCGGCTGCCCGGTCGTGCCGCTGCTGTAGATGATGTTGAAGAGGTCCGCGTCGCCCATGTCCACGGGCGGCGGGGCCTGCTCGGACGCGCCGGCGACGAGCTCGGCGTAGGCGCGGTATCGTGCTGAGTCCGGGGCTCCGGTGAGCACGTAGCGGTCCGCGGCGATGCCGGAGAGCTCCCCGCGGATTTCATCCAACGCGGGTTCGAACGTGTCGCAGGCAAGCACCGCGGCGGCGTCCGAGTCGCGCAGCAGCGGCACCAGGCCGGAGCCCCGGAGGAGCGGGCTCAGCGGCACGAGTACGATCCCCATCCGGGCTGCTGCCCGGTAGACATCGAGCAGCTCGATGCAGTTGGGCAGCACCACGGCGAGCTTGTCGCCTTTGACCAGCCCCAGCGAACGGAGCGCGTTCGCGACGCGGTTCACCCGCCGCCGGTACTCGGCGAAGGTGAACCGCTGCTCCCCGCAGACCACCGCGAGGTGCTCCGGGCGATACCGCGCCCAGTGGTCGAGCAGGCCGCCGACGTTCACCGGGTGTAGCGAACGCCGAGGAACAGGATCGTGCCGAGCTCGGGGGAATTCAGCATCTCGGCGTGTCGCTGGTCGAAGCCGCACTCGCGGTCGTGGGTGTAGACCGCCGGCCTTCCCGCCGCGATCCAGCCGTTCGGCGTGCTGGTGCCGTTCCGGCAGGTGAAGAGGTTGAGGACGTTCAGGCTCACTCGTGTGTTGAGGCGGGGGATGTTATACCCGAGCTGGACGTCGACCGTGCTGAACCCGGGCACGACGCCGTTGTTGACGCCGGAGATGAAGCCGTACCCGTCGGTGTGGCGGAACGTGAGCCCCGCGCTCAGCCCGGGAACGATGAACCGGCTCGCGTTCGCGCCCAGCGTCATCTTGAACTCCGGGCTATTGAACGCGGTGGCCTCCAGCGGATCACCCGGGCTCGTGATCACGGTATCCAGGGTTTGCCAGCTCATGGAGCCCGACAACGTGACGCTCGGCGTCAGGAAATAACGGATTCCGGCATCGACGCCGTAGACTTTCGCTTCGCCCACGTTGAAGTAGGTGAGCGGGATCTGCGGGCCGCCGGTCGAGCCGGTGAGCTGTTCGCCCGTCTCGGCATCGAAGGCGAAGGTCGGGCCGCCCTGGGCGGCCGGCGTGGCGAAGTTCGCGATGATGACCAGCGGGCTCAGGAAGTGCTCGAACCGCGAGTAGTACCCGGCCACGTCCAGGTACAGCTTCTGCGCCAGCACGCCGCGGTAGCCCAGCTCCCAGGTGTTGTTGATCTCGGGTTCGATGGGATTGATCGTGCGCACCGCGTCGCCGGCCTGGTTCCGGATGACGTAACCGTTGGGATTGCCGAACACGCCGACGAACGGCTGGAAGTCGGGGAAGAAGAAGCTGGTCTGGAGGACCGTCGGCGACTTGAACGCGCGGTTGAACGTGAAGCGGACCGCCTGGTCGGTTGCCGGCGAGAGGACCACGCCGGCCTTCGGGCTGAACTGCGCGTCGTAGTTGTCGTGCTTGTCGTAGCGGCCCGCGCCCACCACGCGCAGCCAGTTGGTCACGGGTACTTCCACCTGTGCGTACCCGCCGATCTGGTCGATCGTGATGTCCTCGCCGGTCTTCCGGTCGATCAGCCACTGCCGGTTGGAGCTCACCCGGTCGTGGCGGAACTGGCCGCCCCAGGTTACGCGGGTACCGTTGAGCTGCCGCAGCTCGAAGGTGTTTTGCAGCTCGGCCGCAGTCAGGTCTCCTTCGGCCGGGAAGTCCGACAGGCTCTTGACCGAATCATCGCTGATCGTGGGGAACCGGAGGCGATTCTGCGCGAACCCGTTGAGCTGGTACGTATCGCCGGAACGGGACTCCGTCCGGTAAACCTGCGCGAACCAGTTCGGGTGCGAGAACTTGAGCTGGCCCAGGCGGTACTGCCAGTCCACCAGCTGGTTCCGGCCGACGTTGGTGATGCCCAGCGCATTGCTCTGGCTGAACCCGCCGGTGAGCTCGAATCGGCCGCCGCTTGGCAGGTAGTAAACCAGCGCGCCGCCGACCCGGCCGACGTTGGTGGTGAAGTCGGCGCCGATCTCCGGCGAGGGCGGCGCGCCCGTGGCGATCGGCGCGTAGATGTTCTGGTTCTCGAAGTCGTCCGCCCGCTGGTACTCGCCCGTCAGCTTGTAGCCGAAGCGCCCGCTGCCGAACGCCCCCGCCTGGCGCGCCTGCACGTCCACGAACGTCCGCGTGCCGCCGCTGATCTCCACCGTGGTGCCGGGATGCTCGCGCGGGTCTTTCGTGGTGAGCGTGATAACGCCGTTGGAGGCATCCGGTCCGTACAGCGCCGCCCCGGGACCGACGAGGACCTCGATGGCCTCGAGATCGACCTTGGGAATCGTCGTGAACGCGCCGACGGGCAGCCCGTTCTCGGGCAACACCGCGATGCGATTGTCCTCCATCAGCAGCATCCGGTTGTTGAACGCGGAGTTGAAGCCGCGGGCGTTCACCGCCACCGCAGTCACGCCGATCTGGATGTAATCGAGCCCCGGGACGCCCTTGAGCGCCGGCGCGAAGGAGTTGCCGGCGCTGTTCTCGATCGTGGTGGCGTCGATCCGCGTGATGGTCGCCGGCGCCTCCGTCACTTTCTCCGGCCGGCGCGAGGCCGAGACGACCAGCGGCGCGAGCTCCGTCGGTGCCAGCGCCAGCACCACGTCAACCCGGGTCTCTTCGCCGGGCCGGACGACGACACCGCGCGTGCTCCGGGGGCGATGGCCGATCCGGCGCACCTCGAGGGTGTAGGAGCCGGAGGGCACGTCGCGGATCGCGAAGCGGCCACTCTCGTCCGTGGTCGCACTGCGGCCGGCCCCGGTCAGCGTCACCTGGGAGGCGTGAAGCGGCTGGGTCGAGGAATCGGTGACGGTGCCGATCACGCTGCCGGTCTGCGCCAGGGCGGTGGCCGGGACGCCGGCCAGCAGGGCGACCAGGGCGAAGCTCGAGAACCGGGGCAGCGCACTTCTCCTCCACATGGCGATTCTCCTTGGTGGGCGGGCTGCGTACGCCGGGGGGGGGGGCGGTCGGTGGCCGCCGCTGCTTATACGTATTGCTAATACGTATTACTACCAGGGGACAAAAATGTCAAGCAGCCGACAAAGCCGTCGCCCTCCCCGCACGCGCTACGCCCATCGGATCTCCCACTCACAGAACGCGTCGCCCTCGAAGGTGCAGCGGACGTGCCTCGCCCGTACGTCGCGCCCTCCGGCCAGCTCGATCGCGCAGCGCCATCCGCCGGTCTGGCGCCGGCAGAAGAGGGGGCCGAGCGGGTCGAAGCCGGTCAGCCGCACGACCGCGCGCCCCGGCCGGACCTCCACCGCCTCGATGTCACCGTGCGAGTAGTACAGCCGAAACAGGTGGACCGACTGGGTCACGAACTCGATCGGCGACGCCTTGCGGATGATCCCCGCATACATCTGCTGCCCCAGCGACGCGATCGCGAAGGCGCCGGCCTCCTCCATCCAGTCGGGACTCGTGCCGCCGACGGCGGCATCGGCGGCGCGCCAGAGCGCGAGCACCCGCTCGTACGGCACATGATCGGTGGTTCCGGCGGCAAGGAGGTCCCGGCGGTCGTCGGCGTCGAGCTGCGCGAGCACGGCATCGAGCGTCCCCGGTCCGAACGTCGCGCGGAGGAACTCGAGCGTGGCCTGCACGGTCGAGCCGCGCGCCATCGGCAGCGCCGTGGTCTTCATACAGGCGCTGCCGTCGCTGGGCGGCCGCCGGGCGCGCGGCCGCTGGTGCCCCGCGCCATGAGCTGGACCGGGAGGACCTTCGCCGGCCGCACCGGCAGCCCGTCCAGCAGCTGGAGCAGGAGCCGCGCCGCCCGAGCGCCGAGCTCCCGGGCCGGTACCGCGA
>JBOHSN010000062.1:0-24146 GCA_050733215.1 Gemmatimonadales bacterium | reverse complement strand
CGGATTGCAGGGCTTTAGGCTATCTGCTATCCGCTATCCGCTATCCGCTCGTTCCGCGGTCGCTCGGATCGCGGCGCAAGGCGAGGCGCCCTGATCTGGCAAGCGGATAGCGGATAGCGGATAGCGCTTCTCCGTGACACGTTCGTTACCTTTCCGTTACGGTCACAGGGTCTCGGCCCGGTAGGTTTTCCCCCGCGATGACGACTGCATCCCCACGGCTCGTGCCGCCGGCGTCCCCGCGGCGCGCGCTCCCGCTGTCGCTCCAGGGCACGAGCTATGGTGACCGCGTCTTCCGCGGCACGCTGGCGGCCGCGGCGCTGCTGATCCCGCTGCTCCTCATCTTCCTGGTGTTCGAGCTCTGGAGCGGCGCCCGCCTCGCCATCGCCGAGTTCGGGCTCGGGTTCGTCACCTCCAGCGAGTGGGATCCGGTCGCCGAGCAGTTCGGCGCGTTCCCCCTGATCTTCGGCACCCTCGTCTCCTCGATCATCGCACTGGCCATCGCGGTCCCGCTGTCACTCGGGGTGGCCGTGTATCTGGTGGAATTCGCGCCGAAGCCGGTGCGCCAGCCCGTGGCGTTCGTGATCGGGCTGCTCGCCGCGATCCCGAGCGTCGTGTACGGGCTGTGGGGCATCTTCGTGCTCACGCCGATCCTCCGGACCACTGTCTTCCCGTTTCTCCGCGACACGCTCGGCTTCCTGCCGTTCTTCCAGGGGCCCATCTACGGGCCGTCGATGCTGGCCGCCGGGATCATTCTCGCGATCATGGTGATGCCGTACATCATGTCCGTCTCGCGCGAGGTGCTCCTGGCGGTGCCGGACAGCCAGCGTGAGGCCGCGCTCGCGCTCGGCGCCACCCGCTGGGAGGCGGTGATCACCGCGGTGATCCCCTACGCGCGCTCCGGCATCGTGGGCGCCGTCATCCTGGGCCTCGGTCGCGCGTTGGGCGAGACGATGGCCGTCACCATGCTCATCGGGAACCGGCACGAGATCGCGGCCTCGCTGTTCGCACCCGGCTATACGATGGCCGCGGCGATCGCAAACGAGTTCGCCGAGGCCGTAGCGAACATGCACCTGTCGGCGCTGGCCTACGTGGCGTTCGTGCTCTTCATCGTGACCGTGATCGTGAACGCGGGCGCGCGGCTCCTCATCTGGCGGGTGGCGCGCGGATCGGGCGTGGGGAGCAAGGCCCTGTGAACCGCCGGACGTTCCGCCGGTTCGCCAGCGACGGTATGGTCGGGCTCATGATCGTGGCCGTCGTGCTCGCGATCCTGCCGTTGTTCTTCATCCTGCTCGACCTCATCGTCAAGGGGGCCAGCAGCCTCTCGCTCGATTTCTTCACCAGGATGCCGGCTCCGGCGGGGGAGCAGGGCGGCGGCGTGGCGCACGCCATCGTGGGCACGCTGATCATGGTGGGGACGGCGAGCCTGATGGGATTGCCGGTGGGTGTGTGCGCCGGGATCTACTGCGCGGAGTATCCGGCCAGCCGGCTCACCTGGGTGACCCGCTTCGTGGCCGACGTGCTCAACGGCACGCCGTCTATCGTGGTCGGCGTGTTCGCGTGGACCTGGATCGTGGCGCAGCAGAAGCACTTCTCCGCGCTCGCGGGCAGCGTCGCCCTGGCGATGCTGATGGTGCCGATGGTGATGCGCACCACCGAGGAGATGATCAAGCTGGTGCCGAATTCCCTGAGGGAGGCGGCGCTCGCCCTCGGCTATCCCCGGTGGCGGACCAGTCTCGCGATCGTCGTGCGCACCGCGATGCCCGGCATCGTTACGGGCTCGCTGCTCGCGATCGCGCGTGTCGCCGGCGAGACGGCGCCGCTCCTGTTCACGGCACTGGGGAGCCAGTACCTGGTGACCCGGCTCGACGGGCCCATGGCGGCGCTGCCGCTCATCGTGTTCACCTACGCGACCGGGCCGTTCGAGCAGTGGCACCGGTTCGCGTGGGCCGCGGCCCTCGTCCTCATCCTGCTGGTGCTGCTCCTCAGCCTCGGCGCGCGCCTCGCCATCGGACGGGGGCGGCCGGATGCCTGAGGAGCGTCCGCGGATCGAGACGGACAAGCTCACGGCGGTGTACGGGAAGCTCACCGCGGTGAAGGGAGCGACGCTCGCCTTCGCGTCGAACCAGGTGCACGCGCTGATCGGACCGTCGGGATGCGGCAAGTCCACGTTCCTGCGCACGCTCAACCGGATGCACGAACTGATCGAGGGCGCGTGGATCACCGGGCGGGTGTTGCTCGACGGCGAGGACATCTACGACCCGCGGGTGAACGTCATGCAGCTCCGCCGGCGGGTGGGGATGGTGTTCCAACGGCCCACTCCGTTCCCCACGATGTCGGTCTTCGACAACGTGGCGGCGGGCCTTCGGCTCAACGGCAGGCTCCGGGGCGGCGAGCTCGACGAGATCGTCGAGCGCTCGCTGCACCAGGCGGCGCTCTGGGACGAGGTGAAGGACCGGCTCCGCACGGCGGCGACAGCGCTGTCCGGCGGGCAGCAGCAGCGGCTCTGCATCGCGCGGACGATCGCGCCGTCGCCGGAGGTGATCCTGCTGGACGAGCCGACGGCGTCGCTGGACCCGCAGGGGACCCAGCGGATCGAGGAGCTGCTGTTCGAGCTCAAGCGGGACTATACGATCGTGATCGTGACGCACAACATGCAGCAGGCGGCGCGGGTCTCGGACACCACGACGTTCTTCTATCTTGGAACCATGGTGGAGACCGGACCGACGCGTCAGATCTTCACCGCGCCGCGGAACGAGCAGACCGAAGCCTACATCACGGGACGGTTCGGATGAGCACGACGCTCCAGCCCAGGCCTACACCTCCGCCAAGCACCCGGCCGACTCTCGCGCCGCGGCAGCCGCGGCAGCCCGGCGTGGGGCCCTCGACCCCGGCCGTGGAGGTACGCGACTTCTCGTTCTGGTACGGCAAGCGCCAGGTCCTTCACTCGCTGAACTTCACGATCCCGCGGAACGCGGTGACCGCGATCATCGGACCGTCGGGCTGCGGCAAATCCACGTTCCTGCGGTCCGTCAACCGGCTGAACGACCTGATCCCCGGGGCGCGGCAGGGCGGCGACATCCTGGTCGAAGGTGTGTCCGTGTATGCGCCCGGCACCGACCTGGTGGCGCTCCGCCAGCAGGTGGGCATGGTCTTCCAGCGGCCGAACCCGTTTCCCAAGTCGATCTACGACAACGTCGCGTACGGCCCGAAGCTCAACGCCCTCGTTGCCGGGCGCGACCTGCCGGACCTGGTGGAGCGGTGTCTCCGGCAGGCGGCGCTGTGGGACGAGGTGAACGAGCGGCTCAACACCCCCGCCGCCGGGCTCTCCGGCGGCCAGCAACAGCGGCTCTGCATCGCGCGGGCGCTCGGCAACCAGCCCGAGCTTCTGCTGATGGACGAGCCGTGCTCCGCCCTCGACCCGCTCGCGACGCAGCGGGTGGAGGAGTTGATGTTCGACCTCAAGAAACACTACACCATCGTGATTGTGACTCACAACATGCAGCAGGCGGCGCGGGTTTCCGATCTCACCGGCTTCTTCGACTGGGGCACGCTCGTGGAGTTCGGCGAGACGGAGCAGATCTTCACCCGTCCGGCGAGCGAGCGGACCGAAGCGTACATCACCGGGAGGTTCGGATGACGTTCGACGCGCATCGCCATTTCCACGACGAGCTCAGCCACGTCAAGGTCCGCCTGCTCACGATGTCGGGCGAGGCGGAAGCGGCGCTGGGCCTGTCGGTCGAAGCGCTGCTCGAGCGCGATCCGGAGCGGGCCCGCCGCGTGATCCAGGGCGACCGGATCATCGACACGATGGAGATGGAGGTCGAGGAGATGTGCGCCAACCTCCTCGCGCTCCAGCAGCCGATGGCCCGTGACCTCCGCATGCTCCTGTCCGCGCTCAAGATCGCGAACGACCTGGAGCGCGTGGGCGATCACGCGGTGAACATCGCCCAGTCGGCCGAGCGGCTGGCGCAGGCGCGGCCGATCGCGCCCGAGCCGGAAATCGTCGAGATGGCCCGGCTCGCCCGCGAGATGCTGTCGGACGCGCTCGAGGCCTTTATCCGGGGGGACGCCGCGGCCGGCCGCGAGATCTGCATCCGCGACGACAAGGTGGACGCCCTGCACCGCTCGGTGTTCCGGATCCTGCTCACCCACATGATGGAGGACCCGCACACGATCGGCACCGGCATGGAGCTGTTCCTGGTGAGCCGGAACCTCGAACGCGTGGCGGACCTGGCCACCAACATCGCCGAGGACGTCGTGTTCCTGGTCGAGGGCAAGTCCATCAAGCACCACGCCGAGGACCGGGGCGAGGCGCGGCCGACCGGCAGCGCCACACCCACGGCGCGATGACGGCCGGACCGGCGCTCCAGCCCGCGGCCGCCCCCGCCGCCGGGACCGAGCCCCGCGAGCGCTTGGCCGCGCTCGACGTGGGCTCGAATTCCATTCGGCTCCTGGTGGCCGAGTACGATCCAGCCGCCGGTATCAACGTCATCGACGAGGTGAAGGACCAGCCGCGCCTCGCCGCCGGACTCGCGCGCACCGGGCGGCTCGACGACGCGGCCATCGATCGCGCGCTGCTCGCCCTCCGCCGCATGCGCGAGGTCTGTCGCCGCCGCGGGGTCCGGCGGATCGCAGCCGTCGCGACGGCGGCGGTCCGGGAGGCGGCCAACGGCGCGGAGTTCGTCCGGCGGGTGCAGGAGGAGCTGGAGATTCCCCTCCGGATCATCGATGCGGACACCGAAGCGGCGCTGAGCTACCGGTCGGTCGCGCACCACTTCCGGCTGGCCGGCGCCCGCACGCTGGTGGCCGACATCGGCGGCGGGAGCCTCGAGCTCATCGGCGCGATCGACGGGCTGGTGGAGCTCACGCTGTCGCTTCCGCTCGGCGCGGTGCGGCTCACGGAGCTCCATCTGCAGGGACGGCGCGACCCCCGCCGCGCGATCGAGCTGCTCCGCACCCAGGTGCGCAAGCAGCTCAAGAAGGCGATTCGCCAGCGCGAGTGGACCGCCGCAACGGTGATCGGCTCCGGCGGCACGTTCACCACGCTCGCCCGCATGACGATCGGCCGCCGCGGGCTCCCGGTTCCCGATACGATCCACGGCGTCAGCGTGGCCACCGGCGAGGTCGAAACGCTCCTCGAGTGGCTGACCGAGAAGACGCCCGAGCAGCGCCGGGTCGTGCCCGGACTGAATCCGCAGCGCGCGGACATCATCGTCGCGGGGCTCGCGGTCACGGCCGAGCTGCTGTCACTGGTCGATGCACGGACGCTCACCGTGAGCGCCTTCGGCCTCCGGGAAGGGCTGCTGCTCGACATGGTGGGTGAACACGAGGCACCCGCCGCCGACCCGCTCCGCCTGATGCGGGAGTTCGTGGAGCGTTGCCAGTGCGACCGGCGCCACGTCGAGCACGTCCGCCACCTCGCGCTTCAGCTCTTCGAGCAGCTTGCGCCGGTCCTCGGCGCCGATCCGGACGAACGCCCGCTCCTCGAGGCGGCGTCGCTGCTGCACGATGTCGGACAGCTGGTGAGCTATCGGAAGCATCACCGCCACAGTTACCAGCTCATCATGCACGCCGAGCGGCTGAACCTCTCCGCCCGCGACCGGCTGCTGGTGGCGCTCATCAGCCGCTACCACCGCAAGAAGGGACCCAGCCGGAAGCACGAGGAGTTCGCCGCGCTGGGTCCGGAGGATCGGGCCATCGTGCGCCGGATGAGCGCGCTGCTCCGCGTCGCCGACGGGCTGGACCGCGGCCACACCGCCAGCGTCGAACGGGTCACGGTGGCGCTGACTCCGGAGCAGGTGCGCATCCAGGTCGCGCCCCGAGTCATCGACGCCGATCTCTCGCTGGAATGCTGGGGCGCCGGGCGGAAAGCCGATGTCCTCGCGAAGGTGCTGGATCGGGAGGTGGCGATCGACGCGGGGGTCGGATGAGCGGATGAGCGGAGGGAGACACTGCTGCCGTCATCCGCTCATCCGCTCCAGCAGGAGGGCCCCGAGTTTCCGCGCCACCGGGCCCGGCGTCCCCGCAGCGACCACTCGCCCATCGATCGAAACCACCGGCATCACGTCCGTGGTCGTCCCGGTCAGGAAGACCTCGTCCGCCCGCGCGAGATCGGCGACCTCGAGTGCCTCCTCGCGGGTGCCGATACCCGCCGCTCCCGCCAGCTCCAGCACTACCTCGCGCGTCACGCCCGGCAGAATGGCGGGACCGTTCGGGTGCGTGCGCAGCACCCCGTCGACCAAAGCGAAGACGTTGCAGTGGGTGGCCTCGGTCACGGTCCGGTCGCGCACCAGGATCGCCTCGTAGGCCCCCCGCTCGGTGGCCCGCTGGTTGGCCAGCACGTTGGGGAGCAGGTTCACCGACTTGATGTCGCAGCGCTGCCAGCGGATATCGGGACGCGTGATCGCGGCCACGCCCGCCGCCATCAGATCCCGCTTCGGGGAGAACGCCCACGCCGACACGAACACGGTGGGTGGAGTGCCGGGCGCCGGAAACGCGTGACGCCGCGGGGCGGCGCCGCGGGTGATCTGCATGTACACCACCGCTTCGCCTTCGGTGCCGATGCCATGGCGCCGGAGCAGTTCGGCTCCGATGCCCACCAGATCGGTGCCGTCAGCCGACGGATCGGGCAGTTGCAGCTCCGCCAGGCTCCGCCGTAGCCGGGTGAAGTGCCGGTCGGCATCCACCCAGGCGCCGCCTGCGACCCGCACGACCTCGTACACGCCGTCGCCGAACAGGAACCCCCGGTCGTCGACGGAGACCGTCGCCCGCTCGCGCGGGAGATAGGCTCCGTTCAGGTACACGGTGTCGCTCACGCGACGGGGCGCGCGCCGAGGAGCTCGGCCAGAGGCGGCGCGCCGGGACCCACGATCGCGCCGAAGCCGGAGAGACTCGAGGCACCGATGCGATTGGCGCCCGCCGCCAGCATCGCGAGCGCGGCATCCGCCGTGCGGATCCCGCCCGATGCCTTCACGCCAAACCGGGGACCGACCGCCTGGCGCATGGCCGCCACCGCTTCGATCGTCGCGCCCCCCGCGGCGTGGAAGCCAGTGGATGTCTTCACGAACGCCGCCCCGCCCCGGTGGGACGCGCCACAGGCCTCCACGATTTCGTGCGGACGCAGGAGCGCAGTCTCGAGAATCACCTTGACCGGCGTGCCGGGCGCCGCGACGACGACTGCCGCCACATCGTCCGCGACCGCCTGCCACTCGCCCGCCTTGGCCGACCCGATCGGCATGACCATGTCCAGCTCGGCCGCCCCTTCGGCTACCGCGATCGCGGACTCCGCCGCCTTGGCCGCCGAGGTCCCCGCGCCGAGTGGAAAGCCGACGACCGCGGCCACGCGCACCGATGTGCCGCGGAGGCGCTCCACGCACAGGCGTACCCACGCACCGTTGACGCAGACGGCGATGACATCGGCCGCGATCGCTTCGTCACAGAGGCGCGCCACGTCGGCCGGCGTGGCGTCGGGGCGGAGTAGCGTAAAGTCCACGAAACGCGCGATACCACGGGCGTGCCCGTGTTCGGCCAGCCAGGGCGGCAGCGTCACTCGCGCACCCACAGCCGGCGTTGGAGCACCCGCGACATGGCGCGATGCTTCGCGACCAGGTCGGGATCCCGGAACACCAGCACGAGCAGGGCGCCGGCCGCAAAACCGCCAACGTGCGCCCAGAACGCCACGCCGCCCGTGTCGGACCCGAGCGACCAGGCTCCGCCCACGAGCTGGATGAGGAACCAGTAGCCGAGCATCAGGTAGGCGGGGACCGCGACACGAGTGATGAACACGAACAGCACCACGAGCATGTGGACCTGCACCTTGGGGTAAAGCAGCACGTACGCCCCCATCACGCCGCTGATCGCGCCCGAGGCCCCGACCATCGGGATCGGGCTGGCGGGGTTGAGCACCGTCTGAACGGCCGCGGCGGCGACGCCGCAGAGCAGATAGAACGCGAGGAACCGAACCCGCCCCATCGAGTCCTCGACGTTGTTCCCGAACACCCAGAGGAACCACATGTTGCCGATGAGGTGGAACCAGCCACCGTGCAGGAACATGGAGGTGATCGGCGTATACCAGGTTGTGCCCAGGCCGAGCACGCAGCGCGTCCCGGGACTGAGGGGAAGCGAGTAGCCCGGCGGCAGGCGCTGGAGGAACTCGCCCGGAATGAGGCCGAGCTCGCACACCGACTGCGCGAGCGCCGGATCGGTCCCCATTCCCTGGATGAACGCCCAGACCAGACCGTTCACCACGATGAGGGCGAACGTGACGACCGGGGTGCGGAGGGTGGGATTGTCGTCGCGGTAGGGGAACATGGCTTAATATGGCGGTACAGGCGGTAAAGGCGGTAAAGGCGGTAGAGGCGGTACGGTGAAAGCGCTTCCTGCTCCCTCCCTCTCCGCCCCCTCCCTGCCTTTATGGCAGCTTTCCCGGGTACGACAGTTGCGCCCTTCGCCGCCAATTCGGCCCGGCGGCTGTCAACGCGCGCGTCGGGGCAGCCTCTGTGTGAAAGGACGGTTGAAGCATCATGGCATCGAAGATCATCGGCATCGACCTGGGCACCACCAACTCGGTCGTGGCGGTCATGGAGGGCGGTGACCCAGTCGTCATTCCGAATGCCGAGGGTGGGCGGACCACCCCGTCGGTCGTCGCCTTCACCAAGGATGGCGAGCGGCTCGTCGGCCAGGTGGCCAAGCGGCAGGCGGTCACCAATCCCAAGCAGACCATCTTTTCGATCAAGCGGTTCATGGGCCGCCGGATCAATGAGATCACCGAGGAATCGAAGCGGGTCCCGTACAAGGTCGTGACCGGCCCGAACGGGCTCGCCGCCGTCGAGATCGCGGGGAAGACGTACACCCCGCCCGAGATCTCCGCGATGATCCTCCAGAAGATGAAGCAGACCGCCGAGGACTACCTCGGCCATTCGGTGGAGAAGGCCGTGATCACGGTTCCGGCCTACTTCAACGACGCGCAGCGGCAGGCCACGAAGGACGCGGGCAAGATCGCCGGGCTCGACGTCGTACGGATCATCAACGAGCCCACGGCCTCCGCGCTCGCCTACGGGCTTGACAAGAAGAAGGAAGAGAAGGTCGCGGTCTACGACCTGGGCGGCGGCACCTACGACATCTCGATTCTCGAGCTCGCCGAGGGCGTGTTCGAGGTGAAGAGCACCAACGGCGACACGCACCTGGGCGGTGATGACTTCGACCAGCGGGTCATCGACTGGCTCGTGACCGAGTTCAAGAAGGACCAGGGGATCGACCTCTCCAAGGACCCGATGGCGCTCCAGCGCCTGAAGGAGGCCGCGGAGAAGGCCAAGATGGAGCTCTCGACCACTCAGCAGACCGATATCAACCTGCCGTTCATCACGGCGGATCAGTCCGGGCCCAAGCACCTGAACTACGCCCTCAGCCGAGCGAAGTTCGAACAGCTGGTGGACGACCTGGTCCAGCGGACGATCCCGCCGATGGAGCAGGCGCTCAAGGATGCCGGCCTCAAGCCGTCCGACATCGACGAGGTGATCCTGGTCGGCGGCCAGACCCGCATGCCCAAGGTGCAGGAAATCGTCAAGAACTTCTTCGGGAAGGAACCTCACAAGGGCGTGAACCCCGACGAGGTCGTCGCGATCGGCGCGGCCATCCAGGGCGGCGTCCTGGGCGGCGAGGTGAAGGACGTGCTCCTGCTGGACGTAACGCCGCTCTCGCTGGGCATCGAGACCCTCGGCGGCGTGACGACCGTCCTCATCGCCCGCAACACGACGATTCCGACGAAGAAGTCGGAGACGTTCTCCACCGCGGAGGACAACCAGACCACGGTCGAGATCCACGTGCTCCAGGGCGAGCGCCAGATGGCCATGGACAACCGGACCATCGGCAAGTTCCAGCTCACCGGCATTCCGCCGGCCCCCCGCGGCATGCCGCAGGTGGAGGTGACGTTCGACATCGACGCGAACGGCATCCTGCACGTCTCCGCCAAGGACAAAGCGACGAACAAGGAGCAGAAGATCCGGATCGAGGCGTCGAGCGGCCTGAGCGACGCGGACATCGACAAGATGGTGAAGCAGGCGGAGCAGCATTCCACGGACGACAAGAAGCGGCGCGAGGAGATCGAGGCGCGCAACCAGCTCGACGCCCTCGTGTACCGGGTCGAGAAGGACAGCGCGGAATGGGTGGATCGCCTCCCGGCCGACGCGAAGACCCGGCTCGACCAGAGTCTCGAGGGCGGGAAGCAGGCACTCCGCACCGGCGACCCCGAGGGGATCCGCCGTGCGCTCGACGAGCTGAACGCGGCCTACTCGGCTGCGGGCGCGGCGATGTACGCGTCGGCTCAGGGAGCCGAGCAGGGGCAAGGAGCGGCCTCTTCGACCGCCTCTGGCACCACTGGGTCTCCGCAGGAAGACGTGGTGGAAGCGGACTACGAGATAGTCGATGAGGGAAAAAAGTAGGCCGCTGGTGTTCTGGTGGGCGGTACGGGCGGTAGAGGCGGAAAGGGCGGTAAGGGAGTTCTCCAGTAACGAAGGCGGCAAGGCTGATACGCCCTGCCGCCTTCGGTGCCTGACCTTCAAAACCTTACCGCCCTTACCGTCGCTACCGCCCTTACCGCCAACCTGAAACCCTTGGCGGGGGATCCGGAGTATCTTAGGTAGTCGGAAGGTGGTCTTTAGGTACCTATAGACGGTAAGGATATGTCTGCCCGTTCACTGAATTGGCTCAAGTTCGGCGGGCTCGTGGCGCTCGCCTTCGCGCTCGGCCTGCTGTTCGCCGGGCTGCTCGACCTCCCCACCAGCTCCTCGGCGCAGGAGCAGGCCCGGGCGAGCGCCATTCCCACCGTGCAGGCGCCCTCGATTCCGGAGGCCAAGCCGCTCGTGGACCTGAGCGACGCCCTCGCGGCCGTGGCCGACAAGGTGCGTCCGAGCGTGGTCTACATCCGGGCACAGCGGACCGAGCGCACGACCCAGCGGCGGTTGCCACCAGGCATGGAGCGATTCTTTCCCCGGTTCGGCCCCAACCGGCCCGATTTCGAGCAGGGCAGCGGCTCCGGGTTCGTCGTTTCCGCCGACGGCTACGTCCTCACCAACAACCACGTGGTCGAGGGTGCGGAAACCGTGATCGTCCGCCTGCTCGACCGGCGCGAGTTCAAGGCGAAGGTGGTGGGCACCGATCCGAACACCGACGTGGCCGTGCTCAAGATCGACGCCAAGAGCCTGCCGCCCGTCGCATTGGGCAACAGCGACCAGGCGCGGGTCGGGAGCTGGGTGCTGGCCATCGGCAATCCGCTGGGCGAGGGGCTCACCTTCACGGTGACCTCCGGCATCGTCAGCGCGAAGGGACGCGCGCTCAACGGCCTGCCCGGGCGCGGCGTGGGCAGCATCCAGGACTTCATCCAGACCGACGCGGCGATCAACCCGGGCAACTCGGGCGGGCCGCTCGTGAACGTGCGGGGCGAAGTCGTGGGCGTGAACTCGGCGATCGCGAGTGAGACCGGGTTCTACTCCGGCTACGGGTTCGCGATCCCGATCAATCTCGCGCGGATCGTCATGAATCAGATCATCACCGAGGGCCGGGTCCACCGCGCGGCGCTCGGTGTGTCGATCCAGGACGTCTCCATCAACGACGCGCAATACGTCGGGCTTCCCGAGATTCGCGGCGTGGTGGTGAAGGACATCCCGAACGACGACTCTCCCGCCCGCCGAGCCGGCATGGAGCCGGGCGACATCATCGTCGCGATCGACGGCAAGCCGGTCGAGTACGTGGGCCAGCTCCAGCAGGAAGTCGGCTTCCGGAAGCCGGGCGAGTCGGTCAAGGTCGAGGTCGCCCGGAAGGGCGGCGTGCGGAAGACGCTCAACGTCAAGCTGCAGCCGCTGCAGGAGGCCACCCAGCTCGCTGCCGGCGACGCGCCCGGCGGCGAGTCCGACGCGACCGAGGCTGGCGGCCTCGTGCGGCGGCGGCTCGGATTGGCCGTGCAGCCGGTCACCAGAGCTGTGGCGCAGGAGCTCCAGCTCCCGGCGGACGCGCGCGGCCTGGTGGTCACCGATGTCACGCCGGGCGGCCCCGCGTGGGATGTGCTGTTCGACGAAGAGCGCGGCGGGCCGGACGTGATCGTGTCGGTGGAGGGCAAGGTGGTGACGACCGAGGCCGACCTCCGCAACGCGCTCCGCGCGGAGGCGCCGGGTGCGGTGGTGACCCTCCGAGTCTACAACCCGCGCCAGCAGGGCCGGCGGGTGGAGCGGGTGCGGTTGGCAGAATAAGCTATCCGCTATCCGCTGATGCAGGTCGAGATCGCGATGTCGGCAGGCTCCTTGCCGATAGCGGATAGCGGATAGCGGATAGCGTGATCCCGCTCACCGAACGCGCGTCCGGTATCGTCCGATCTTGGAGCGATGCTGGACGCGCTGATTTTTGACATCGACGGCACGCTCCTGAACAGCAATCCGGCCCACGTCGAAGCGTGGGCCGAGGCGTTCGCGGAGTTCGGCTACCGAATCGCGCCGGATCGCATCGAGCCGGAGATCGGCAAGGGCGGCGACCGACTGGTGCCCGACGTGCTGGGTGCGGGCGCGGAGGCTCGGCTCGGCGAGGCGCTGCGGAAGCGGCAGACCGAGATCCTGCTCGAGCTGGTCCGCCGGGACCCGGTCGAGGTGATTCCCGGAGCGCTCGAGCTGCTCGACGCGACCCGCGCCCGGGGGCTGTGCGCCGCGCTCGCCACCTCCAGCACCCGGTCTCATCTCGACGCGCTCCTCGCGAGCGCCCGGGTCGATCTCTGTGCGCACGTGGATGCGGTAGTGACGCGCGGTCCCGGCGACGCCAGCAAGCCCGCGCCCGATCTGGTCGTGGCTGCCGTCAATCAGGTCGGACTGGCTCCCACCCAGTGCGCCATGGTCGGCGACACCCGTTTCGATGCGATCGCCGCATGCCGGGCCGGGGTCACCTGCCTGGCGGTATGCTCCGGCGGCAAGACCGCGGCTGAGCTGCTCGGGGGCGGGGCCCGGGGGGTGTGGCGGGACTGCGCCGATCTGCTCGACGACCTGGATGAGGCGTTGACCGTCGCGTCGCCCGCCGGTGGACGGCTCACGGCCGACCTCCTCGCGCAGCTCATGCGTGCGGCGCTGGAGGAGGCCCACGACGGCCTGCGCGCCGGCGAGGCCCCGATCGGCTGCGTCATCGCCGACGGAGACCACCGCGTCGTGGCACGCGCGCACCACCGGGTCGGCGGATCGGCCGATCCGACCGCCCATGCCGAGATGCTAGCGCTCCGGCGACTCGCGCGGCAGGGCGGCGGCCACGACGGGCTGGTGCTCGTCACGACGGTCGAGCCCTGCGTGATGTGCCTTGGCGCGGCCATCGTTGCCGGCGTGGACACGGTGCTGTATGCGCTCGCCGCCCCGGCGGGAACGGGGAGCCGGCGCGTGGAGCCGTCCCGCACGGGGCACCACCAGCTGCCGCGCATCGTCGGGGGCGTGCTCGCGGAGGATAGCCGCGCGTTGCTGGGCGAATGGCTGCTCGCAGGCAGCGGCGTGCATCGGACCGTGTGCGCCCAGCACTTCGCGGCAACCGCATGAGCGTCCGGTCCGCGCGGAGTGGGATCGTCCTCCCACTGCGCAAACGTCGCAAGGTGCAGCGCCGCCCCGCGGGGCGTCGGCGTGCCGTGATGGCCGTGCTGCTGGCGCTGGGCGTCGGCGTCGGCGTGAACCTCGCCACGCGCCCGCGGCTGACCGCCGGCGGCGATGCGCTGAACCCGCACGAGTCGAGCGCGGCGCTCGAGGCGTGGCCCGACTCCGCGGGCCGGGCCGCCCTCCGGTCGCGACGGCTCGCCCGGCTCACCAACGAGTGCCCCGCCGTGCCTCCCCGCCGGCGGCAAGAGGTGCTCGATTCATTCCCGTCGTGGCCGGACGACGTGCTCGGCCTCGTCGCCTGCCGGCGGATCCGGCCGGGCTTCACGGCCGACCAGCTCCGGGCGGCGTGGGGCCCACCCGCGCGCATCATCCCGGATCTGAGCGGCATGCGCCCCATGGAGCAGTGGGATTATGGGCGTCGCTCCGTGCTGCTCTGGGACGGGCAGGTCAAGACCTGGCAATAGCCCCGTCGACGGGTACCTTCGCGGTGACCCGAACTCGGAGAGCGCATGAACGAGGAAGCCTTCAACCTGTCGCTCCGGAAGCTCCTGAAGCAGTTCGGGGTGACGGCGCAGCGCGAGATCGAGAAGTCGGTCGACGAGGCGATCAAGAGTGGGCGGCTGCGCGGCTTGGAGTCGTTGTCCGCCCGCGCCACCATGCAGGTCGAAGGCCTCGACGCCGAGGTCGTGGTGGAGGGGCGCATCACGCTTGCCTAATGGGCAACGCAGGCTTCCGGACCGACCGGCGGCGGCGGCATATTCCCGGTGCATTTCAGCCTCGGGGCCACCATCGTGACCACATTCGTCAAGCGCACCGACGTCGCGCTCGCCAGCGCGCATACCCTGCCCGGCCGCTACTTCACCGACCCGGCGATCTTCGCGGAGGAGCTCGAGAAGATCTTCTGCAGCCGGTGGCTATGCGCCGGTCGGCAGGAGCAGATCGGACGCCCGGGCGCGTACTTCCTCCGGCAGATCGGGCGCGAGAGCATCATCGTCCTGCGGGACCGCGGGGGCGAGGTGCGGGCGTACTACAACGTGTGCCGGCACCGCGGCACCCGGCTCTGCGAGGAGCACCAGGGCCAGTTTGCCGGCACCATCCAGTGTCCGTATCACGCCTGGACCTACACGCTCGACGGTGAGCTGACCGGCGCCCCGTCGGCCGACTCCATCGAAGACTTCGACAAGACCGAATGGCCGCTGCACCGGGTCGCCGTCGCGACCTGGGAAGGGTTCATCTTCATCAACCTCGCCGAGGAGCCGGAGCCGTTCAGCGACGCGTTCGCGCCGGTGCTCGACCGCTTTTCCCGGTTCAACCTGGCGGCCCTCCGGGCGTATCGGCGCGTCAACTACGATGTCGAGTGCAACTGGAAGCTCGTGGTCCAGAATTACTCCGAGTGCTACCACTGCCCATTGGTGCATCCGGCGCTGGTCAAGCTGTCCCCGCCCACGAGCGGCGAGAACGATCTGTACCGGGGACCGTTCCTCGGCGGCTACATGGAGATCGTGGACCCAAGCGAGAGCCTGACGATGTCCGGACGGGTCTGCGGCGTTCCGGTCGGCGATCTGCCGGCCGAGGATCACCGGCGTGTCTACTACTACTCGCTGTTCCCGAACCTGCTCCTCAGCCTGCACCCCGATTACGTCATGTATCACATGCTCTGGCCCAAGGACGCCGGGCACGTCGCCATCGAGTGCGAATGGCTGGTGCATCCGGATACGCTGACCAACCCGGCGTGCGATCCGAACGACGGCGTCGAGTTCTGGCACATGACCAACCAGCAGGACTGGCACATATGCGAGCAGAGCCAGCGCGGCATCCAGTCCCGCCGGTACACTCCGGGACCGTACTCGCGCCGCGAGGGGTTGTCGGCCGCGTTCGACCAGGAGGTGCTCCGGGCACTGGGACACCAGAGCGAATGGTGAGTCGGGACTAGGGCTCTCCCAGCGGCTCGTCGGCGCGAATCAGGAGCCAGAGCGCCGCGCCGACGATGGCAAAGCCCGACGCGGTCGCGAGCGCCGGGATCCAGCCCAGCCGTTCCGCGGTGATCGGCACCAGCAGCGCCCCCACCCCGCCAACGATGTTGCCCCCCGTGTTCATGATGCCGCAGCCGGTGGATGCGTGCCGGCCCGACACCGCGATCGCGGCCGCCCAGAACGGGCCCTCGGTGAGCTGCTGGCAGGCCAGGCAGAGCGCCAGGAAGAGCACCGCTACGTACGGGTTGGCCGCCCCCGCCGCCGCGAGGAGCAGGATCGCGACCAGCATGAGCCCGCCGGCGCACGGAAGACGGTAGCCGAGACACAGGCCGTATCGCCGTGACAGGACGTCCGACAGCGCGCCGCCGGCCGCGGCCCCGCCTGCCCCGACGATCCACGGCACGGCCGCAAGCCAGCCGCCCTCGAGCACGGCGAAGCCCCGCACGTCGACGAGGTAGATGTAGAGCCAGTTGAAGAAGAAGTAGAAGACGTAGTTGCTGCAGAAATAGCTCGCCGTGATGAGCTGCAGATTCCGGTCGCGGAGCGCCCGGCGCCAGGTCCCGGGCTCGCTTCGTTCCACGTCCTGTGGCCGGCCGGCGTCGATCAGCTTGAGCTCGGCCGGACCGACCGCCGGATGCTCGGCCGGGCGGTCGCGGGCGTACCACCACCACACCCCTGCCATGACGAACGCGAATGGTGCCGTCAGCACGAACGACTGGCGCCACCCGAACGTGTGAGCCAGCCACGCGATCAGCGGCCCCGCGGCCGCGGCGCCGAAGGTGAGGCCCACGTTCATGACCGCGTTGGGCAACGCCCAGCCGGCGAAGGGGAACCAGTGGTAGACGACCCCGCCGCCGGTTACCGGGTAGAGCGGCGCCTGCGCCGCGCCCATCAGAAACCGGAGCGCCATCAGCAGCCCGAGCAGTACCACGGTCGGCGCGGCGGACGGCAGCGCCCCGACGAGGAGGTTCAGCACGCCCCACAGCAGCCCGATGACAGTGAGCGCGCGCCGTCCGCCGAGCCGCTCGCCGTAGACACCACCGGGAAACTGGAAGAGCCCGTAGCCCCACGCAAACGCCGCCAGCACCACCCCCAGCTGCACCTTGGTGAGGCCGAGGTCGGTCATCATCCGTTCGCCCGCCACGGACATGTTGGTCCGGAGCAGGTACGCGACGAAGCTCGCGGCGACCAGCAGGGCGACGATCCGCCATCGGACGCGCGTCATTGGCCGCTCAGCACTTCGGGCAACAGCTCATTCACCACAGAGGACACAGAGAACACAGCGACGACCCGATGTTGTAGCCGCACGCCCAGGCATCGGGCGCCTTGGCATGAGGCCACACCCGTCGGCGATTCTCCGTGTTCTCTGTGTCCTCTGTGGTTTCGAGTGGTTCTCCGCATCCACAAAGGCTCAGACCATGTAGGACCGGGCGGGGTTCTTCTCCTTCAAAATGGGCCGCTCGATCGAGAACGAGCGCAGATCGACGTCAGTGCGGCCATCGATCGCAAGCTCGGACAGCGTCTTGCCGATGACGGAGGCGAACTTGAAGGCGTGCCCCGCCCCGATCGCGACGAGGGCGCCATCCGCCTCCGGAACGCTATCGATCACGAAGTCCCGGTCGGGCGTCAGGGTATACAGACAGGTCTTGGTATAAATCTCGGGCCCGAGCGCGGAGGGCAGGTACCTGGCGAGGAACGCCCGCACGCCGGCCGCGTTCGCGGGATCGGGCTCGAAGCTCCGCCCGTCGGGGGTCACCGGCTTGCCGCCGGCATCCTGCGCCGCCTTGGTGCCGGCCTCGCCGAACACCGGGAAGCCGTAGAAGCAGGGATCGTCCATCCAGATCCAGACCGGGAACCGGTCGGGCCGGAAGTCGTCGCGGTGCGGGGTGGCGAAATAGGTGACCTGCTCCTGCGTGACCTCGAGCGGGAGCTCGATGCCGAAGTGCGCCAATGCGTCGTTCGACCACGGACCGGCCGCGATGACCAGGCGCCGGCAGCGGTAGGTGCGTCCGTCCACCTCGACGTCCATTTCACCCCCGGCGGCGCGAAGGCCGGTCACGGGGGCGCGCTCGCGGAGCGTCGCTCCGTGCTCGCGTGCCATCCGCTGGTGCGCCGCGTTCGCGCGCGCTGCCATCGCGATGCCTGCGTCGTCCTGGTAGAGCCCGTGGATGTCCGGGGTGAGTCGGAACTGGGGCCAGCGCCGCATGATCTCGGCGGCGTCCAGGTACTCGTAGGCGACGCCGGCGGCGTCCATGCTGGCGCGGTAGCTGTCGAGCGGGATCGCACTCGCGCGCGGCGCGATATCGAGCCCGCCGGTGCGCAGCACGAGCTCCTCCCGTGCCTCGGCGGCAAGGCCGGCCCAGGCCGCGTACGCGTGCCGGGCGAGCGCCACGTATTCCGGCGTGTGATAGGAGAGGCGGATGATCCGGGAGTGGTCCTGCGACTCCCCGCGCACATGCCCGAGCTCGAACTGCTCCAGCCCCAGCACGTCAGCCCCCGCCCGGCGCGAAAGCCAGTAGGCCGCCGCGCTGCCCAGACCGCCCAGGCCGAGGACGATGTACTCGAAGTCCCGCCTCACGGCACGTCGGGGTCGAGCCGCTCCCGGATGTAGCGCCGAATGTCGAGGCTCCAGCTCTCCATCGGCGCGTAGAAGCCATGCTGGAACCTCCGCGAGCGCATGCCCCGCTGCACGCCCTCGCAGATCGTCCAGTCCTGCCAGTTGACGAGATCCCAGAACTCCACCGCATCCGCGGGATCGAACCCGGGCCGCGCCATCTCGTCCGGGTGGAACAGGAAGTCGCAGACGATCGTCGTGCGCTCCGGGCCGTGGGGCCACAGCGTGAATGCCGCCACGTGATCGGCCGACAGGGAGAGCATGAAATTGGGGTAGATCAGCTCCCCCTTGTGCCGGGTGCGCTCGTCGTCGCTCAGGCCCGGGAACGGCGCCCGATCGCTGGTCCCGGAATGCGTGAACGTCCACGCGCCGTCGCGATGCGGCACGCCGCGATCCCAATCGAGCAAGGCGCCGCCGCGCTCGCGGAACGCGGGCACCACCTTGCAGAGCTCCGGGTGGACTCCCGCGCAGTGGTAACACTCGTTGTAGTTCTCGAGCATCACCTTCCAGTTGGCGCCGACGTCGTACGTGATGCGCCGCGCGATACGAAGGTCGGCGAGCGGATAGCGGCCCAGCCCCTCGGGCACCGCGCCGAGCTGGTGGAGCAGCGTGCCGCCCCCCGTCGCGCTGCGCGCCGGCTCGAGGTGCACGAACACGAATCCACCCCAGGTGTCCACGCCGACCGGGTGCAGCGGGAAGTCGGCGCGGGTGAACGTGTCGTCGTCCTCGAGGAACGGTGCGGTGCGGAGCTCGCCCTCGAGCGTGTACGTCCAGGCGTGGTAGGGGCAGCGGATCGCCCCGGCGAAGCGACCGGAGGGGGCGGCGGTGGTGGCGGCGGGCCGGGCGTCGCCGCTGAGCACGAGACGGCAGCCCCGATGGCGGCAGAGGTTGTAGAACCCGCGCAGCTCGCCGGCGCGGGTGCGCACCAGCAGGACGCTCTCGCCCGCCAGGTCCGCGAGCAGGTAGTCGCCCGGCTCGGGCACCTCCTCGGCGCGGCCCACGCAGACCCACTCGGCGCCGAAGATGCGCTCCCGCTCCCGGCGCCAGATCTCGTCGGAGAAGTACGCGTCGCGGTGGAGCGTCCTCTCGAGGCTCACGCCGCCTTACCGGTTCGAAAGCGCTTCCGCGCGTCGCGGAGGATCTCGCGGGCCGCGTTGTAGCCGCAGGCGCCCATCACCCCGCCACCCGGATGGGTGGCGGCGCCGCAGAGATACAGCCCGCGGAGGGGGGTCCGGTAGTCGGCATACCCCGGTACCGGACGCATGAACAGCAGGCTGTTGAGCCCCATCGTGCCCTGCATGATGTTGCCACCGGTGAGCCCGAACCGGGCCTCGAGGTCGCGGGGCGCGAGCACCTCGCGATGCACGACCGACTGCTTGAACCCCGGTGCGTACTGGTCCATCAGCTCGATGCAGCGGTCGGCGTAGCGCTCTTTCCAGTACGCGTGATCGCCTTCCTTCACGTCGTAGGGGAAGTACTGGGTGAACATCGACATCACGTGCATGCCCCGGGGCGCGACGGTGTCGTCGAGCACGGAGGGGATCGTCGCTTCGACGATGGGGGTGGCCGCGGGCCGGCCGCGACGCGCCTCGTCGAACGCGGCCTCGATCGTGTCCATCGTAGGACAGATGTGGATCGTGCCGCGATGCTGCGGGCCCGCCTCGGCACCGGGAAGCGCGGTGAAGTCGGGCAGGGCGCTCAGCGCCAGGTTGATTTTGCAACTGCCGCTGGTGTAGTCGATGGTCCTCACCTGGTCCACGAACTCGCCCGGCAGCTCGGCCGGGTCGAGAAGGCCCAGGAACGTGGTGCGGGCGTCTACGCCTGACGCGACCCGCGTCGCACGAAGCTCGGTGCCGTCGGCGAGCACCACGCCCTCCACCCGGCCGCCGCGGGAGAGAATCCGGCTCACGGCGGCGCCGGTCCGGATCTCCGTGTCGTGCTCGCGAGCCGCTGCAGCGATGGCGTTCGAGATTCCGCCCATGCCCCCGCGCACGTAGCCCCACACGCCGCGCGCGCCGTCGCACTCCCCCATCACATGATGAAACAGGACGTAGGCCGTACCGGGCATGGACGGCGTGGCCCAGGCGCCGATCACGGCGTCGGTGGCCAGCGTGACCTTGAGCTCCTCAGACTCAAACCACCGGTCGAGAATCGGGCGCGCGGGACCGGTCAGGATCTCGAGCGTGTTGGCGGCGTCCTTGCCGAGCTTGAGGAACCCGAGTCCGAGCCGGCCAAGCTGTACGAGATCGGCGGGGCGGAGGGACCACGGCGTGGGCGGCGTCGTCAGGAGCGTCGGCTCGATGAACGCCGCGATCCGCTCGAGCATCGCCTCGTACCGGGGCAGCGCCTCGGCGTCGCGCAGCGAGAACTTCGAGACTTCGCGGTGGGTCAGCGCCTTGTCGGGACCGAGCATCAGCGAGCGGCCGTCGGGAAACGGCGTGAACGAGGACGGGCTTCGCGGAAGCATCTGAAACCCGTGCCGCTTGAGCTCGAGGTCGCGGATGATCTCGGGGCGGAGCAGGCTGTTCACGTAGGCCGCGGTGGAGACCTTGAACCCCGGCCAGAGCTCCTCGGTCACGCACGCGCCGCCGAGCAGGTGGCGCCGCTCGAGCACGAGCGTCTTCAGGCCGGCGCGGGCGGCATAGGCCGCCGTGACGAGGCCGTTGTGCCCGCCCCCGATGACGATCAGATCGTACGCGCCCGCCATGCTCGGCTCCTTCTCGTGGGGATCGCCTGCCGATGGGTGGCCTCAGACAGCTGCCGCGCCGCCTCGGTGCCCCAGGACCACGCTGGCCGAGCCTGCCGCCTCGCGCACGTACTGGCCGTATTCCCTGATCCGTGCGGCCGGAAACCGGAAGAGCGGTCCCGAGATCGAGACTGCGGCGGCCACGTGCCCGTCCGCGCGATAGATCGGGGCGGCCACCGACACCAATCCCGGCTCCAGCTCCTCGGCGTTGACCGAGTATCCCTGCCTCCGAACGGCCGCGAGCTCGGTGTCGAGCCGCTCCCACTCGGTGATCGAGCGCGGCGTGCACCGCTGGAGCCGGCTGCCGAGCAGGCGGCGGCACTCGGCGAGCGGCAGGTCCGCGAGGATGGCCTTGCCGAGCGCGGTGCAGTGCGCGTGATAGCTCCGTCCGAGCAGCCCGCGGTGGCTGATCGCCTGCGGGCTCAGGATCACGTCGATCTCCACCAGGCGCCCGTTCTCGAGCACGCCGAGCTCGACGGTCTCGCGGGTGCGCTGGGCCAGACGCTGCAGCGCGGGCCGCGCCACCGCGCGGATGTCGAACTGGCGGAGGGCCGTGCTGCCCAGGGCGATGAGGGCGCTGCCCAGCCGGAACGCGCCGCTCAGCTCGTCGCGGGCGACGAGATCGTGGCGCGCCATTGTGGCGAGCAGGCGAGAGACCGTGCTCTTGTGGAGCCGGAGCCGCCGCCCGATCTCCACGACACCGAGGCTCCCCGGATGCCGCTCGAGCAGCTCGAGAATCTGGATCGCCTTGCCCACCGAGTGGACCGGGCGCGCGCTACTCGGCATGGGGGAGGAAGAGGGGCACGGGTGCGTGATCGCCGGCTGGAGTCACCCGACGATAGCCGTCGCGCCGCGAGGCCGCCAGCCGGCCGTTGCGCCGCGGGCAACGAGGTTGCCGGATTTATTGACGGGAGCCGGATCCATTCGCACATTCGACCGACACCGTCTCGATCGGCGCGCGTTGCCGCGCGCAACGCTCCACGTCCCTTGCTTGACCGTCGCTCCAGCGCACCGTATGCTGAGCCGTCCGTCCCCGAACATCCTGGAAAGGTTCCCCGCGCGCCCGCCCCGGGGCCGTTCGCCCGTCTGACCCGCCCATCCCACCGTGGGTAAGGAGGACGCATGACGCTTTCGTTTGGTCGGATCCTGTCGCTCGCGGCTCTGTTGCTCATCCCCACCCTGGCCTCCGCGCAGCAGCCCGCCGCCATCAGCGGGCAGGTGACGCGGGAGGACGGCGAGCCCCTCGCCGGCGCCACGGTGGCGATCGCCAGCATCGGGTTCGGCACGACCACCCGAGCCGACGGCCGCTACGCGCTCACGATCCCCGGCAACCGCGTGCGGGGCCAGCAGGTGACCCTGTCGGTCCGCGCAATCGGTTACAAACCCGACACCCGTGACATCACGCTCAGCGAGGGAGAGTCGGCGCAGGACTTCTCCCTGAGCCCTAACCCCCTTCAGCTCGGCGAGCTGGTCGTGACCGGGGCCGGCACGAGCCTCGAGGTCGAGAAGCTCGGTAGCGTGCGCAACAACGTCGATTCGTCGCTGATCCAGAAGAGCGCCGAGCTGAACATCGTGAGCGCGCTCTCGGCCAAGGCGCCGAACGTGGAGGTGATCTCCACCACCGGCGACCCGGGCGCGTCCACCTCCATCCGGATCCGCGGCGCGAACACACTAAGCGGGCCGGGCGAGCCGCTCTTCGTGGTGGACGGTGTACCGGTCGACAACTCGACCACGGCCACGGCGCAGTTCGATGGGACGGTGTTCGGCAGCCAGCAGGGCACATCGTCGCCCAACCGCGCGTCCGACATCAACCCGGCGGACATCGAATCGGTCGAGATCCTGAAGGGCGCGGCGGCTGGCTCCATCTACGGCGCGCGCGCCGGACAGGGCGTGGTGCTGATCACGACCAAGCGGGGACGCCCGGGCACGACCTCCTACTCGCTGCGCTCGACGCTGTCGGTCAACAACGTGCACCGGTTCCCGGAACTGCAGCAGCGCTACGGGCTCGGCAACGCTGGCAGCGCGGACCTGTGCGTGCCGAGCACCGATCCCGCACTGCTCGACTGCGCCACGGAAACGTCCGACAGCTGGGGCCCCGAGCTCGCGGCCGGCACCCCCACCTTCGACCACGCCCGCGAGGTGTTCCAGACCGGCTGGACCAGCGACAATACGCTGACCATCTCGGGGGGCACCGACCGTACGCTCTTCTACCTCTCCGGCGCATACGCGTATCAGCGAGGCACGATCGTGGGGCCGAACAACAACTACGAGCGGATCTCGTTCCGGCTCAATGGCTCGCACCGGCTGTTCGACAACCTGAACGTCGGCGCCAACGTGGCCTACTCGAACGCCAGCGGCGAGTTCGTGCAGAAGGGCTCCAACTTCAGCGGGATCCTGCTGGGGAGCTGGCGCAGCCCGCCGGAGTTCAACAATGAGGAATACTTCTCCCCGGACGGCTTCCACCGCTCGTACCGGTTCCCCAACCCCTCGCCGAGCTCGGCCACGTTCAGCCGCGGTTACGACAACCCGTTCTTCACGGCGTTCGAGCCCATCAGCACCACCATCACCGACCGGGTGGTCGGCAACCTGAATCTGGACTGGACGCCGGCGTCGTGGCTCCGATTCAACTACACGCTGGGGGTGGATCACGCCGCCGATGACCGGCTCCAGGGACAGCCGCAGGGCTCGTCCAACCTGGTGAATCCGGCGGGGCAGGTGGTAAAGGTGAACCTCTCGAACACCCAGCTCGACCACAACCTCACTGGCACGGTCACGTACCGGCTGAGCCCGACGTTCGGGGGCACCTTTACGCTGGGCCAGAACCTCAACACCCGCAGCGTGCGCACCCTCGGTGGCGTGGGCAACATTCTGCTCGCGGCGCGGCCATTCACGCTGACCAACACGGCGACCCAGCTCCCTCCGATCGATAACGAGACGAAGGTCCGGATCGAGGGCTACTTCGCGCAGGCCACGTTCGACGTGGGGGAGCAGCTCTTCCTGAAGACGGGCGTCCGCTACGACGGCGCGTCCACATTCTCCGCCGACAACCTGCGGGCGTGGTATCCGAGCGCGAGCGCGGCCTGGCAGTTCACCAAGCTCCGCGGTGGCGACCTCGGCGGCATCCTGAGCTACGGGAAGCTGCGCGCGGCGTACGGGCAGGTCGGCACCCAGCCGCCGCCCTACCTCACGAACGTCACCTTCCTCGC
>JBOHSN010000061.1:0-24399 GCA_050733215.1 Gemmatimonadales bacterium | reverse complement strand
GCGCGGAGCGTGTCGCATTTGCACCCCTCCGTGTCGCGTTTCAGCCCTTTCGCGAACCCTTCTACCGCTCGCACGTTCAAGCTCGGCCCTGAACCAGCCAGATTGCCGGCCGCCCGCGTCCCCGGATTCGGAGTCGAACGTCCGTGCCCCACCTTCCCTTGGTGACCGCGCCGCGCGCTGGAGCCGCGGCGCTGAGCTGGCGATGAGCGTCCGCCCGTTGGTCGTGCCGGGCCGGCCTTCGGCGACCGGGCTCACCTGGTGGGTTCTCGCGGACGGGCCTCAGCCCGGTCTCGAGCTCCTCCCGCACGGCGGCGCCGGGCCTGACATCGTCCGCCACGACCTCCGCCGGCCCGGGGACGGGCTGGACTCGGTCGGCGTATACGCCGTGGCGACGCGGGGACTCTCGGCGGACACCCCCTACCAGCTCCGCGTCCGCGATCAGCTGGGCCGGCGCGAAGCAGCCAGGTCGCGGACCCTTCCCGCACCGCTCACTCCGCCGTTCTCGTTCACCGTCGCGGTCGCCTCGTGCTATTCGTCGCACACCGATCGGCTGGAGATCGGCCGGAGCTATCCGCCTGGCCTCCACCGATCGTCCGCTCCCAACGCCGACCCGGTCCGGCTCCGGTTCCTGCTGGGTGATCAGCTCTACATGGACCTCGAACCGTTCGGCGAGTTTACGTCGCCACGTCCCGACCGGCCCGATCCGGTCCCGCGCTACCTGTCCGAGTGGCAGCACGTCAAGTTCGCGCCGTTTCTCCGCCAGACCCCGAACCTCACCCTCGCGGACGACCACGAGCTGTGGAACGACTATCCGCACGGCTTCCCCCAGCCGCAGATTGCCTGGGCGTGGACCGCGGGTGGCCCGGACGGCGATCTGGCTCGGCGGTGCCGGCGGGGATTCCGACTGTTCCAGGCCGCGCTCAACCTGGCTCCGGAAGAGATTCGCGACGACGCGAACGCGATGGATGCCGCGCTCGAGCGTGCGGCGCTGAGCCCCCGGCTTGATCTGGGGCCGGTCTCGTTCTTCTGCCTGGACTCGCGGTTGGACCGACGGCTCTGGAGCGCCGATGCACCATGCCAGGCAATTCACCCGGATGCGCTCCGTCGCTGCCGCGACTGGTTCGCGGACGGAGACGGGGTGGCCGTCCTGCTCGTCGGGCCGGCGTTCAGCGACGCCCCGAAGGGCCTTCCCATGGTGCTGTTCGACAAGAACTTGTCGAACTACGCCGACGATTACCGCTCGCTCGCCGAGGCCGTCTTCGGGGCGCTGTCCCACCGGCACGTGATCGTGATCGGGGGAGACATTCATCGCAGCCGGGCAGCGGTCATCGAGCGGCAACCGCCGGACAGCCACTCGCTGTACGAGATCGTGTCGTCGCCGCTCGCCTTGATCCGGCCCCCACCGGACGTCGAGGACGTGTTGCCGCCGCCGAGCCAGCCCGATGCGGGTGAGGAGAAGCTGCCCCATCTCTTCGGGGCGACCCGTCGGGTGCTCGACGCGGACTCCGGTACCGGACAGGAGCGGGTCGCCGCCACCGTGGCGCAGCAGGTGTACACGACGGTGACCTTCGAGTCCAGCGGCGTGGAGCTGACCTCGCCGATTGACGTCGTCGTGCGTGCCTGGACTCCGCCGTCGCGGAGCGACACGACGGCGCCGGTCCTGCTCTACCAGACCACTCTCCGCCTGAGGTCGCGCCCATGAGCACCCTCAGCACTGCGGTCCGGGTCAGCCCCGGCGCCCGACGGAATGCCGAGCTGGAAGACTGGTCGGCGCGGTTCGCGCGCCGGGACAACGCCGCCTTTCTGGCCGGCGTTGCCACGGCGCTGCGGCGGCTGACTCAGAGTGACGCGGCTATGGACCGTGACGGTATCCTCTGCATCGGTCTGCTCGGCGAGTACGGCCATCTGGGCTACGGCTTGCGGCGCGCCCAGGCGGCGGTCCGGCTCGATCGGCAGCCATCCTACTGGTCGCATGCGTTCCTCGTCGCGACGCCGCTCAGCAGTGCGGCGAGCGTCTATCGTCAGCCGCGCACCGCGCCGTGGCTGCTCGAGTCGGCGTTCGTGCCAAGCCCGGCCATGACAATGGTGGCGTTCCGGAGCGGAGCGAGCCCCCGTCCCGCCTCGGAGTACGTCGAGGCGCGGTTCCGGCCGTTCCTGGCGCACGCGGCACCCAACATCGCCATCCTCGCGATCTCGCTCACCCCAGCCGAGCGTGCGGCGGTGCGTGCGCGCGCCATCCGCCCGGATGCGGACCCCACCCGCTACGATCTGGCTGCGCTCCGGGCGCGCTGGTTCGGGTACCTGGCGGATCCGGTGGTGCAGCCGAACCCGCTGGCCGACGGCATAGGGGTTCCAAGCGCCGCCTACGTCCAGTTCGCGTACGATGCCGCCGGGGTGGACCTCTCGCCCGGGGCGCTGCAGCGGAACATCTGCCCGGAGCACGTGTGGCAGTTCGCCCGCCGGCTGTATCGCGGCGCCGAGATGATCGCGCCTGACGGCACCCGCGCCGCCCGGCGCGTCGTCGGGTGGTTCTGCGTCCGCGACCGGGCTGCGTTGTCAGCGCCCGAGGGCGGGGACGTCGCGCCCGAGCGGCTCGACACCTGCATCGATCGGGCACGCGGCCGGCGACCGCAACGGCGCCGCGCGCGATGACGCGGCTGGCGACTGACGTCGCCCTTGCCTGTGTGGTCGCCGCATGCGTGCCGGGCGACGGGGTCCGAGCCCAAGTGCGGGTGGGCGTGGACGCCACCTTCGCCACACGGTACATGTGGCGTGGCGTCAGCCGCACACGGGAGCCGGTCTTTCAGCTACAGGCGTATGGCGCGCTGCCGCGCCAACGCGGCTGGTGGACCGTGGGCGCGTGGGCCAATCTCGAGCCGGCGCGCCCCGACGTGGGCGCGCCATCCGTGTCCGGCGCGAGCGGTCATCGGCTCGGCGAGTGGAACGCGTGGGTGCAGCGGGACTTCGCGGGTGAAGGTCTCGCGCTCAGCGTCGGCGCCGCCGTGTACGGCTTTCGCGGCGACGCGGCGAGCGGTGGACTGAGCGACTCGCTCACCACCGCCGAGCTGTACCTCCGCGCATCCGCCTTCGCCGGCATCAGGACACTGTCGCCCACGCTCTTTGTCGCGTACGACCCGTTCCGGGTGGACGGGGCGTACCTCGAGCTGCAGTTGCACCGCCGCATGCCACTCCTGCCGGTCTCGCCGTTTCGCGTACTGGAGGCCGGCCTCACCACCGGGTTCAACCTCGGGCAGACGCGCAGCGCAACCGATCCCGTCGGGTACTTCGCCAGCAATGGATTCACCCACCTCGACGTCTCGCTCGGAACCGCTCCGCGCCTGCACCTGGGGTCGGTGCCGCTGACGATCGGGGTCGTCGCACACTGGCAGCGTGCGTTCGACGATGCCACGCGCCGGCCCCTCGCGACCGGCGGAACGCGCCGCAGCACCTGGTGGCTGGAGGCAACGATCAGCCTCGCGTCGGCGCGGGACGCGCAGGAGACCGAGTGACCCGCGCCTGCGCGACGCGCCTCGTCGTGGCGGCGAGCGTCGGACTGCTCGCCGGCTGTGGCGGCAGCACCGTGGCCCCGTTCCCCGCGCCGGCACCGACCCCGTCGGTCGCCCCCGGCAGCCTGCGGGGCGGGGCCGCCCGCGTCGATCTCACGCCGCCCGTCGGGCTGGGGCTGCTCGGCTACGGACCGGAGGGCAAGCGGGCCGCCGGCTGGCGACAGCGTCTCTACGCGCGCGCGCTGGTGCTGGAAGACGCGTCCGGTGACCGGCTGGCGCTGGTTACGGTGGACTTGGCGCACGTTTCGTGGCTGCTCGCGCTCCGGGTCGCCGAGCGTACCGGCCGCGTGGGGATCGGGGCGGATCGGCTCCTGCTGTCGGCGACGCACACGCACAGCGGGCCGGCGCACTTCCACGGCATCAAGTACTACGACGACTTCGGCAGCAGCGTCGGCGGGTACGACCCGGGTGTGGTTGAGTTTCTCGCCGAGCGGATCGCCGCCGCCGTCGTGGGCGCTGCCGGGGGAATGCGAGCGGCACGGGCGGCGTGGGGGGCGGATTCCGTCTGGGGGTGCACCCGGATCCGGAGCGACACGGCGTTCAAGCAGAATCCGCCTGCGGAGGAGCCACTGCCGGACGACGAACAGATGCGCTGCGGCGGCACCGACCACCGATATCGCCTGGTGGATCCCACGCTCACGATGCTCCGGGTGGACTTGCTGGACTCGGCGACCAGCTCGTTCCGGCCCGCGGCCGCCTACACCGTGTTCGCCATCCACGGCACGGTGAACTCCGTCGCCAACGATCTCTACGATGCCGACGTGCACGGGGTCATCGCGCGGGGTATCGAGCGCCCGGCCGGCTCGGGTGCCGGCGCCACTCCCCCGGTCCATCTGGTCGCGAACGGCGCCAGCGGCGACGTGTCACCTGACCTGTTTCTGGATCGGCGCTGCCGGGCGCATGTGGTGGAGCCCGATCGGCGGCCGCGCGGGCCGCGCGCACCGAGGGCGGGCTACGTCTGGTGGCGCGTCGAGAAGGAGGCCGAATACCGGATCTGCCGAGCGCGGGATGTAGACGAGTTGCGCCGCATCGGCGCGCCGCTCGCGGAGCGCGCAGCGGCGCTATACGAACGCCTCGGCGCCCGGCTGTCGAAGGAGTCCGAGGCCTGGAGCATCGGCCGCGCGGCCGGCCGGCTCGGATTCGAAGAGGCGTGCCACGAGCCCCGGGTGGGAGGGCCGACCGCGGTTGGGGCCGAGGACGGGCGCACCCGGCTCAAGCCACGCGGGCGGCGCTGGAAGGTGCTGGGCCTGCTGGACCTGGGTTTCGACACGCTGGCGGTCGCCCGGTCGCGGCGCGCCGGGGACTGCCAGTACCCCAAGCACCCCGGCCTCGGCCTGGTGGCCCGGACCTTCGGCGGGCGCGGCGCGCTCCCGGATTCGGCCGCGCTCCTGGTGGCGACGTTCGGGCCCCGCACGCTGGTGGCGTTGCCATTCGAGGTGACCACCACGAGCGGACGTCGCATCCGCGACTCCGCCGCGGTCGCCCTGAGCCGCCCGGTTCAGGCCGTCACCCTGCTGGGCCTTGCGAACGGCTACAACTCGTACCTCGCCACGGAGGAGGAGTACGGGGTGCAGGCATACGAGGGAGCGTCCACCCTGTACGGCCCGCGGACCCAGCTGATCGTGGCGAGGGAGGTCGCCCGCCAGGCGCGGCAGCTCTTGGCTCCCGGCGCAGCGGCCGGCGACGATGCCGAGACCACCTTCGTCCGTCTCCCGCGCCCGGTCCGGCGGCTCGAGGAAGCCTCGGTCGGGCCAGGTGCCGCCCCACGTCTGCGCAGCCTCGAATGGAGGGTGGACTCGGCGCGGAGCGCGGCCACCACCGTCGTGCTGGTCGACCCACAGCTCCGCGTCGAGTGGGATGGCGAGGATGCGTCGGGGTATGTGCCGGCGGGCCGCGCGACGCTCCAAGTGGAACGCGAGGTCGGGGGGGCGTGGCGAGTGGAGACCTGGGACGACGATCTGGCTACGGAGGTCCGCTCGCTCGGCGGGCGGCGCTGGCAGGCGCTCTGGCGTCCGCGCGACCCGGTGCCTGGCCGATGCCGGGTCCGAATCATTGGACGGGCGGGAGCGCCGGATCTGGTATCAGCGCCGCTCGATTGTAGCCCGCCGGTTCCGCGGCAGTAGTCGGTCATCTCACGCGGGGAATCACCGATGAACACAGAGCCCCAGCTGAACTCTTCCGCGGTCGCGGAGTCCGGCGGCGCCGCCAGCAGCACAGGTCCGGCCGGCGCGCCCCATCGAATTCAGCCGCCGTACTACCCCATCGTGTACGTGCGCGGATACGCCATGCGGGCGGCCGAGCGGGAAGAGACCTTCTACGACACCTATTACGGCTTCTCCGCTACCTCGGTGGAGAAGCGGCAGGCGCCGCCGGGTACCTGGTTCAAGGCGGATGTCTTCGAGGGGCAGTTCATACGCTTCATGAAGAGTCACGGATACAGGGACGAGGTGAATCTCGGTCTGGAGGACGGTTCGGGAAATCCATCCCGAGCCATCTGGATCTGCCGGTTCTACGATGAGGACTATCTCACCGAACGGCTGCGCAGCATCGAGCAGCACGCGGCCGACCTCGACCGACTCCTCACCACCGACATTCCGCAACGGCTCGAAGCGTGTGGCGTGGACCTCGGCCCAGAGCGGGGGGACTACAAGGTCATTCTCCTCGCGCATTCGATGGGCGGGCTGGTCTGCCGCACGCTGATCCAGAACATCCTACCCGGCCGCGGTGAAGACCCCAAGCGCTGGATCTATCGCCTGGTGACCATGGGCACACCCCACCGCGGCATCGACCTGGGCCGCATCCCCGACTTCCTCGAGGACTTCGTGGTGTCGAGCTTGAATCCCTTCGACGCCAACATCTTCAAGCAGGAGAGGATGCGGGAGTATCTGAAGCTCGTCCCGGAGTACGACCTGCACAGCCTCGGGTCGGAGGGCGATCCGCTGTCGTTTCCCGTGAAGCGCTGCCTATGCATCATCGGCAGCGACCACACGGCCTATCGAGTGGCGCTTGGCTTGGTCAAGGAAGCGACGGGAAATTTCAGCGACGGGCTCGTGCGACAGGACCGCGCCTACCTGGTCGCGGGACAGGCACCGCCCGCCGGCCAGACCTATCCACCGGAGCGCAGGGCCTTCTGGGCCAACGTTCACCGCGCGCATTCCGGCTTTCGCGGCATCGTCAACAGCTACGAGAGCTATGAGAACATTCAGCGCTTCCTCTTCGGTGACACCATGGCGGAGATCGCGCTGGAAGGTATCACCCTGCAGTCCGAGCTGGATGCGCGTCAGTTCTACGACTTCGAGTTCCTGTTCTCGATCCGCAACACCGGCACCTATCTGCATCGGGTGCAGCAGGACCCGTGCGAGAATGCCATGCGATTCAACCGCGAGGAGCTTCCCCAGCGACTCGTACTGCACACCGGGTTCATGAACTCCAAGTACCGCGACCCGAACAGCCCGTACTCTCGCTTCGCCATGAAGCTGCGGGTGATCGAGCACCGGTTGGGGTCCAAGGCTCTCTGGGACCGCGAGTACCCGGAGCGTTCGATCTACGACGAGACGCTGGAAATGCGCGTGGGCGACGTCGTGGAGACGATGGGGGCGATGCGGGTCCAGTACCGGTGGCTGTCGGACACGGCTGACTTCGTGGACGCGGTCTGGAGCGACGACGAGGCGTTCCGGGTTCCGCTCCGGGCCACGGGCGCGTTTGCGGGCGAGATCGCGATCCGGGTGGGCAAATGGCCGGATCCGGAGCTGACGAGGGACTAGGCTCGGGATGCTGCCGGCGCATCCGCAAATTCAGGGGAGGTCGTCCATCAATCGTGATGGAGGTCCGGTTCGGCTCCGGCTTCTCCCACCCGTCGTTGATCGACGAAGCAGGCGAGGCCGCGGCGGTGGTGAGCTCCACACCCCGGAAATCGGGCGCCCCCCAGCCACCGGACATTGCGAGCCCACACCCAACCGATTTCGTCGTCCGCAGTTAGGACGGCATAGAACCCGTTGGTGGTTGTGTCCTCCCGGAGAGCGAGCTCGTCTCGGGGACGCAGACGGCGAATTCGCAGGGTGGCCGTCGAGGGCGCCGGACGGAGATTCACATTCCGGACGACGACCGCGAGCGGGGTGCTGTCGATCGCGAGGGTGGTGTCCTGCGCCCGCGCGACCGAGTACACGAAGGAGCTTCCCGCCCACAGGAGCGCGAATGGCAACGCAGGGGGTCGGCGCATGGGATAGCTCCGGCAGGATTCTACGGTGGGACGCCCGACCGGCGAGGGCTAGGGCGAAACTGCGACACGGAGGAGCGCGTTTGCGACAGACCGCGATTCGGAGGTGGGGCGCCGTGGAGCAGCGCACTGTCGCGTTCGAATCACGAAGTCAGCCAAACGCGTCACCTCTCGCCGCGGCCCCGACGCGTTCGCGCGCCGTTCGACGATTCTCGCGACCGGACAGCCGAATCGCACCGATTGGCCTCCCGCACCCGCCTCTGGCGTGGACCTGTACCGGACCTTACCGTTGGCCGCCGGCTGGAACCTCGCGCCGCGCTCGGCCGCCCGGCGCGAGGCCGGTCGGAGTTCCCACCATCACGGGCAGAAGGACTCGCTCCAGTGAGGCGGGGAACTCCGCGAGATCCTAGGGCTGGCGTTTGGATCGTTCTGGCGGCTGGGCCCGGAGCTTTCGATGGCCGTCTTGCACGTCCACCTCCAGGATGGCTTCGTCGGCGAGCCGATCGTGCTGCGACTGAATGACCGCACAGTGGCGCAGCGTGATCGGGTGCGTACCCGCCCGCAGCTCGGACTCGCGGAGCAACTCGATGTTGAGGCTCCCGATGGCCCCGCCACCCTCACGATCGAGCTTCCTTCCCGCGCACGATCCCGCTCGTTCGCCCTCGACCTGACCCGACCGCTGCACGTCGGCATTTCGGTAGAGCCCGACGGCTCGGTCAGTCATCGGATCCTGGAGCATCCAATCGGCTACGTCTGACGCCGCTGGCGCACACTCGCGCCACCGCCAGGACGCAACGTGAAGGCGGTCAGCAGGAGGAGCTATGGCGTCCCGTACGCTCGGCCGGGAGGCAAGGTCCCGGCTGAAGACAGTGCTCCCCGACGAGGAGCTTGTAGATCGCATAGAGGTCCCGGAGCTGGGCGAGGTCGGTGAGGCGCTCGCCCCATCGCTCGTGCCCGGTCCCCTTCCGACACTCCTGGGTGCGAGCGGACTGTACCAGTACTCGAGGCTCTGGCCGTTCCCCGCACCCATCCCCCTCCCACCGCTGCCGACAGCGCCGGTGCCCGGCGACGGCTCTGCCACACCCGAGGCTGCCGCCCCGCTTCCGATCGACAGCCGGATCATCCTGCGTGAGACGTTGCGGGTCGACGTGGACGGCCGCTTCCCCCAGATGGCAGTGAGCGGGACGATCTACGAGTTCCTCACCGAGCGCACGCACTGGGTCGCCCGCGTGGCTGCCAATCCTGACCGAACCTATGCGGGCCCGATCTGGTACCTGGACGGGGACGTATCGAACTTTCCGTACGACGCCGTCTCGATCCAGGTCATCCGCAGCTTCTTTCCGCATCAGCGCCGCGCGGTCGTCACGTTCAGCGGTCCTGGAGGAGCCACGCGGGTCCGGACCTATCGGTTCAGCTCGCGCTACTTCCGTCCGTGCGAGTTCGAGTACGACACGGTCGAGGGGTCGTTGGCCACCACGAGCATCGCGACCGCTGATCATCCCAATCGTCCCTCAACGCTGCCATCCGAGACACTCACGATCGAGCGGGTGTTTCAGCGCGTCGGGTTCAGCGCGACCAAGTCATCCGGTGACAATGTGATCCCGCTGGTAAAGGCGGGAACCAACGAGCGGTGGTCGGACAGCGAGATGCACGACGCGATGCAGGTGTACTGGCAGCGGTTCGCCGACAAGGCGCAATGGTCGCTCTGGACGCTCTTCGCCGCTCTGCACGACAGCGGCACGAGCCTGGGCGGGATCATGTTCGACGACATCGGCCCGAACCACCGCCAGGGCACCGCCGTGTTCAACGAATCGTTCATTGACCAGGCACCGCCGGGGGAAACCCACCCGGACGCCTGGAGGCAGCGCATGAAGTTCTGGACCGCGGTGCACGAGATCGGGCACACCTTCAACCTCGCCCATTCGTGGCAGAAGGTGCACCCCCCCGAGTGGGGGACGCCCTGGACGCCGCTCACCAACGAGCCGGAAGCGCGGAGCTTCATGAACTATCCGTACTTCGTGGCAGGCGGGCAGGACGCGTTCTTCGCCTCGTTCGAGTATCGCTTCAGCGATCAGGAACTCCTGTTCATGCGGCATGCCCCCGAGCGGTTCGTGCAGCAGGGCAACGCCGCCTGGTTCGATCACCACGGCTTCGAGCAGACCAGGCGCTCGCGTACGCCGCCGTTCCGGCTGGAAATCCGGGCCAACCGCGACAAGGCGGTGTTCGAGTTCCTCGAGCCGGTCGTGCTCGAGCTCAAGCTCACCAACATCTCGGGCGATCCGCGAATCATCGATGAGCGGCTGCTCGCCACGGCGGACCGGATGACCATCGCGATCAAGCGCGAGGGCCGGCCCGCCCGCCGCTACAATCCGTTCGCACAGTACTGCTGGCACACCCGGCCGAAACTGCTGGCTCCGGCCGAGGCGGCGTATGAGTCGCTGTTCGTGGGCGCGGGCCGCAACGGATGGGACGTGGCGGAGCCGGGTCGCTATGTGATCCAGGCGGCGCTGCACCTCGACGACGAGGACATCGTGTCGGCGCCGTTCACGTTGAAGATCACCCCGCCTCGGGGGTACGAGGAGGAGGAGCTGGCGCAGGATCTCCTCACCGACGATGTGGGGCGGGTGCTCGCATTCGACGGCACCCGCGCGCTCGGCTCGGCCAACGACACGCTAGAGCGAGCGGCGCAGGAGCTGGGCGAGCGTCGGGTGGCGATCCACGCGCGCATCGCGCTGGCGTGCCCGCTCGCGCGGAACTTCAAGGAGCTGCAGGTGAAGGAGAATCAGCCGCGGACCGCGGCGCTCACCTTCACCGGGCGCGGCGCGAACCTCGATCGCGCGCTCCAGGAGGTGCGGGACGTGCTCGGCGGCGAGCAGCCGACGGTCGCGGCGGAGTCGCTCGGCAACATCGACTACGCGGATTACGCCATCGATCTCGCCCGCTCACTCGTCACCGACGGCGACGACGCCGCCGCGAAGACCGTGGCCGGAGCCATGATGACGACGCTCACCCAGCGAAAGGTGCCCGAGCCGATCCTGCAGACGCTGGTTGAGCGGCTGCCAGCGGAGGCGCGGAGCAAGGCACGCGAGGGGTCGCGCAACGGTGGGGCCACCGCTCGGAGCTCTGGCGAGAGCCGGAGTCATCACGGGACGGGCAAGAACCGAAAGTAGCGGCGCGTTCTGGGAAGGGCGACCGCGGATGCCGGATTAGGGATCGGATCGGCAACCGCGGTCGCCAACGCCCGCTCCCTGCTGGTGGGAGCCGTTTATGCCCTGCTGGATCTCGAGACACTCCAGCGAGCCGCCAAGAAGTGTCGTCGCAGGCGTGTATTGCGTGTGCCGGGCGGTCCCTGGGGGAAACCGAGGTGCCGCACATCATCTACCCGCAGACTAACGGTGTACATGAAAGGTATGGTGCCGCGGATTGAGCTGAGCCGCCATGGTGGCGTATTGGTTGGCAACGTCGGTTTGGCCAGCGGCCAGGTGGATGGCGGCGGCTTGCGAAAACACATGCGCATCCTTTACGCCAGACGAGGTCGCCTTTTCTGACATGTCAGCGGCCTCCGGCAGGCGGCCGTGCCGATGCAGCGCCCAAGCGAGCGCAGCCTGAGTTGAAAAGTTCTGCCGCACCTCAAAGTCCTTCTGCGCCCACTTCACCGCCTGTGCGCCATCAGGGTCGGCGTCCGAGTAAAAGTCGGCAAGGTGGTGATAGTAATGCACCCCGCCGCGCCGTGCCGATTCCAAGTAGGCGGTCAGTGCCTTCTCGTTCCAGGCACGGGCGCGGTCCGGGTCGCCCATGAGGAGGTAGATCTCGCCGAGCGCTTGTTGCAGCTCCGGTTTTGGCGCGCGACCAACAACATCCTCGTACCGCGCAATTGCTTCCCGAAACTTCCCCTGCGCGGCTAGCAGCTCGGCTACGTGCTCGTCAACCAACCAATAACCGGAATACGCCTGACCCGCGCGCTGGTAGTGCGTCCCGGCTTCTTCGAAGCGACCTCTCGCGAGATCGAGCACTCCTCGCTGAAGCTCAAGCCAGGCATAGGACCGCATCTCCTTGGCGGTCAGCTCTTCTTGTGCCTCCACAAACCTCTGCTCGGCGCGAGTGACCTTGCCGATTTTGGCTTCAAGGTATGCCAGACGAGCTAGGCTGTCCCAGGTTCGCTCCTCGCGAATGACGTCCCGGTAGCCTCCTTCCGCTTCCGCATATCTCCCTTCCTGAAAGGCGAGGTCCGCTCGAAGCACCTTGCCTTTGGTGCTTTCCAGCACGGACGGAACGGCTTCCAGGTTAAGGTGCACGTCCGCCAAACGGTGCAGCTTGAAGGCAAGATTGGCCTTAAGCAGATAAAGGTCGCCGGGCCAATGGGTAGCTCGGATCGCGCCATCAATTGCCGACTCCGCCGCTTCGAGTTCGTCCAGGCTGCCGGTCAGGGCGGCCCGTTGATACAGGTAGTACGCGTAGAGAGCAAGGTGATGATTGTCCGCCTGTGCGACCACCGCGAACTTCTGGTGCTCAGTAAGCGCGCGGTCAATCCGCTGCAGTTCGATCTGGTAATCGGTCGGCTGCGTCATCTGACGTGTCGAGCGCCAGCCGGCGGGCAATCCGGGATGAGCGCCTTGGATTGTGCAGTCGATGTAGTCCACGACGATCCGCGCTCACCAAGGATCTGCCAGATACGGAAACTGCTGCAGGAAATCCTTGTCGTTCCTCAGTGGGTTCGGTGGTGTTTTCGGCTCGATTGGTGCGTGGTCCCAAAGGGACTGATCGTTCAACAAGTCGATGTGATACTTCTTTCCATTGAACTCAGCTTCCATGTCCAGGAACATGGACAGGAAACGGGTTGCTACCTGATCCTCGAGTCGCCGACCGAATGGCCAGGTCCCGGTCGTATCCATATCGATCGCGCAGACGTTCGGGATGAAAATCTCGAACGGCCGCCGGAGCGGAATGTCCATTCCTTTCGGGTTCCAGGCATCATCAGGCATGTTCAGATTCTGGAAGAGTGTTTTCTTCGCGCGCGGGAAGGCCTGGGTCGCCAGGGCGTACGTTCGGTGAACGGAGACCGGTGAGTCGTCGTGGTCGAAGGAACTCTTGAGGCCAAGCGCGGTTATGGACGGCCCAAAGCCCCACCCGAGGTGCGCCAGGCGGCGAACAAAGTGGGGCGCGAGCCAGAAGTTGTTCGCTCCCATCTGCCGGTTGTCCTCGCGTTCACTCAGACCCGCGTCCGCGAACGGTTGTCCGTCGGTGTCGACCAGTTTGTACTTCTTCAGCTCATCATCCAGTTTCACCGCGTCCAACAACACCCGCGGATGCTCGAGCCAGAACGGATGATCGGGGATGGTCTCGATTTTGTGCGCGGCTTTCAGGACCCAGCTCTCGCCCCACGCATTCACGAGGCGGTCGCTGTCGGGAGAACGCGACAGGAATGCCAACGGAATCTCGAGAATGATGGCGTTTATGTTCATCCCAGCCTGACAATCTCTCCCGGTATACACGAACCGAAAGTTGCCATTCTCATCTTTGCGAAACGTGTTGCCACTCCAGACCAGAGGCCCGGGCGGCAGATCCTTCTTGACGCCGTATCCCCAGTCGGGACTCGCGGGGTCATAATTGAACAGGTCATTCCCTTCCAGCTCCAACAGAGTCTTCGGGATGCTGAGCTCGCGGGACCCCGTCATGGTTTGCGGAACGTGATAGAACTGGGGAGCGTAATTGATGGAACGGAAGAACCCCGTTAGATCGTTGAAGAAGGCATCATCGCGCCCCCCGATGAACGCCTTGATGGCGTGACCGTCGGGCGACTCGATGGTCAACACCTGGTTGGTCGCGACAGACGTAGTGAAGCTGCCCCCCGGAAAGTCGATGAACTTGGCCGTTGCGCGATTCGCCTGATCCACCGTAACCCGGATCTCCGCCGCACCGAGCGGTCCGAAATACTTTTCCCTCAGGGTATCGAAATACCTCAGCAGACTTTTCAGGCTGCGGTCGTCGCTCCCAGGACGAGCGACGCGCGGCTCGGCCGAGATACGGATGCGATACAGCATATCGGTATCGAAAACACCCACTTCCGGAACGGAAGCAAACGTCAGAGCAATGACGACCTTTTCTCCACCGGCCGTGTCAGGGCTGGGATAGCCGAACAGATCGTATAGATCGGCTGCGCTGACATCGACATCCGAGAAGATCGAGTTGACGGCATTGGGGTCGTTATGGTCCGCCACGAGATTGCTCCTCTCTACACGTCGGGTCCACCATGCCTAGTGCCCCTCTGTCAACCGCGGGCTGCCGCGGTAGCGGTACGCCCGCCTCCTGAAGAAGTACGTCCGAGGCCTTTTCGCTGATCATGTAGACGGCGGTGACGATGAAAAACCCGGGAATCCTGGGGAAGACCGACGCGTCAACCACCCTGAGGCCGCGGGTGCCATGCACGCGAAACCTGCTATCGACTACAGCATAGGGATCGCTGCGCGGTCCCATGCGGTTGCTGCACGAAGCGTGGTGTCCCCATGCCTCCCTTTTCACGAACTCGGCGATCTCTGCGCGAGTCTTCACGTCTGGGCCCGGTACGATCTCCCGTGGCCGGAGGCCACCCGCAGCCTTCATGATGCTGCGCGCGAAGAGCACACCCTCGACCACGGCGTCGAGGTCCTCGCCACAGGTGTCGGTGCCCTCGTCGAAATAGCGGAACACGATCGCCGGGGGATCCCGGGGGTCCTTCGACCTCAGTTTCACTTGGCCAGCGCGATTCTGGGTGTGGCCTTTCAGCACAGCCCAGGTAAAGCGAGTCCGCTTCTGCAAGAGGTCCTTCGAGTAGCCGGGGTAGTATCCCTTGAAGAAGCCAGGCAGGCCGAATACAAAGAGATCCGGATCATACGCCCGTCTGGTGGAGCGGAGCATGATGCCAAGCACGGCCCCATTTGAGGTGTAGAGCCCTTTGCCGTTCCTCCATTCGGTGAATGTCCGCTCCTCCGGGTGGTCTGGGACGGGAGGTGCGAAGCTCGATTCTCCGAGCAGCTCGAAGGGGCGGTCCAGCTCCGAGACCACGCCGACCTCGTAGCGGTCCTGCAGGTTCTCGCCCACGCCTGGCAGGTCCACGCGGACTGGGATCGCGTGCTGTTGGAGCTGGGCGCGGGGGCCGATACCCGAGAGCATAAGGAGTTGCGGACTGTTGAAGGCACCGGCAGAGATCACCACCTCGTGCCGCGCCATCGCGCTGTGGGTGCCCGGATGCGGCGGCGCGTTGACACGCCGTGGATCGGCGCGGTAAAGATGCGGCCCGTTGAGGTACTCGACACCGACGGCCCGTGGCGGTGTGCCATCGTCCAGGAGCACCTTGGTTACCAGACATTCCGTCTTGACTACCAATTTATCCGGATGCTGCGCCGCGACCGCCTGGATGTATTCGCGCGTGCCGTTGCGCTTGCCCCTGTTGGTCGCGAGGGGCGTGAAGCAGATCCCCTCCAGGCTCTCCTTCTCACGCCGGTCGTTGGGGTCAAAATGCTGCACACCTTGCTTCAGCACCGAACGTGCGAGCTTGAGCGGGCCGAGCTCGATGCCTCGGGCGACCGCTCGGGCCACCGCGAACCAGAGAACCCAGAGCAGCTTCTTGTCGGGCAGCGCCAGCGTCGGATCGGCCAGGTTAGTCCGGAGCCACCCTTTGAATCCGTGTCCGCTGGGATTGACCTCGGTCCCTCCCGGCCGGGCCCAAGTGCGGAAGACATGCAGGGCCCATTGCAGCGCCCCCTTCGGCCGCTGGCCCGGAGCCGTAAGGTACTGGCAGCATTCCAGACGCTCGAAGTAGCGGTGCATATTCGTGCCCAACCACGACTTGTCGCCTGTCAGATCGGCGATGTCATCCCAGTCGGTATCGTGCGGAAGCAGGGTGATCATCGCGTTGTGGGCCGTGCACCCACCCAAGGTGCCCGCACGCGGGTATAGGATGCCTTCGTGCTCGTTGCAGTACTTGCTGTCGCCCCTCCCGAGCTTCACGTCCTCATAATGCTTGACCCAATAGTCCCAACGCAGCTCCGGGTCCTCGCTCGCCAGTCCGTGAAAGCCTGGCACCTGGTAGTAGTAGTTGTCAGTCGCGGAACCCGCCTCGAGCAACAACACCCGGAACCCGTGCTTCGCCAGGTTGCCCGCCAGCGGGCCACCACCGGCCCCGCTCCCCACCACGATAAAGTCGAACTCGGTAGCGGCATGACTCATATCCTGGAACCTCGGCTACAGAGTCTTGAGATATTCGATGAGCGCCGATTTATCGCGGTCCGGAAGCTTCGTCCCGAACTCGTGGCCCTTGTCCTCGACGAAGTCGGGGCACTTGCTGTGTGCCAGGAGGTCGGGGACAAGTTGGCGGAGCACCTCGGTACTCTCCTCAGGACCGAGGTTCTCCAGCTTGATGCGGATCAGGCTGTTCTTGAGCTTCCGTCCCAGGTTCAGCAGCCGGGCGGCCTTGCCGGCATCCGCCCGGTCGAGCTCCCGGGTTTCGAGGGTGAGATCGAGATTGGCCAACAGCTTGATCGGGGTCCCTTTGGGCACGGGGCCTATCCGCACATACCCGCTGTCGTCCGCCAGACCCCTGAGGAACGCGGGCAGGTACGGCGCTGGGATCTGGAGCCAGCTCTCGGCGGTCGTCCGCCAGATCGACTCCCGGCCCCGGCGCCGCTCCATCCAGAGCAGCTGACCCACCGCCTCGTTGTACGCTCTCATACGTCCAGCGACGGAGGGGTCGTGTGTGTGTACGCCCAGCTCGTTGTGGTGGAAATAGGGAGCGGTGGCCCACATGCTGACCAACGACGGCGTGCGGTAGTATCCCGGCCCGCCGCCCGGCGGCTGGAACGATCCGGTCGACCGGTCGAACGGGTTGTAGATCTGGATCGGGCCCGACGGCGGAGAGCTCTTGTAGGTCTCCGAGCTGAAGTTGTCCCAGACGTGCCCGCGGGTGGCGTTCGTCGCCAGGGCCCGGCAGGCGTTCGTCTTGATTTCACTCACCGGATGCCGGCGGTCGTCGGAGAAGAAGTTGCCATCCCGGAAATCAGGCTTGACCGCTTCGGCCCGGAACCACGCCTTGCCGGCCTCGGATTCGGGGTCCACGCCGGTGGCGGGCTGCTTGCTCGAGTGGCAGGATGCGCAGTTCTCGGCGAAGACGATCTTACCGCGCTCGAGCGTTGCCTGATCCGAAGTCAGATACTCCTTGCCGCCTGGCGCGTCCTCAAGATGCATCGGCCCGGCAGCCTTCAGAAAGAAGGCCGCCAGGTTACCCACCCGGTCCTCCGTGGCGCGCCAATAGATCGAGTTCTCCCGCGCGGCCGTGATCGGGAACGGTGTTTGTGCCTTGCCACCGATCAGGATGTTGTGGTTGGTCAACCATTGCTCGTGGTATTCGCCGATGTTGATGTACACCCGGGTCAACGCCCCGAGCAGCCCCACGTTGTCGGCGCCGTCCTTGAGGATGTGTGGCACGCGGCGCTCTCGGGTTCGCTCATCCCGGAGGTTCAGGGTCGCGTCCCCCATCGTCTCCATGGGATTGCGCTGGGCCGTCTCCAGCCGCCCGGCGATCTCGAAGATCGCGTTCATGGTGCTGGGATTCAGGATGTTGTCCGACGGCAGGAACGAGGTATCCAGCGTGCCGTCCCTTACCGCGCTGAGAATCTGATAGACCAGGTTGGAGCCGCTCATGCCGCTCGTGAACACCTGGGCGGTCTTGAAGTACTGCGCGCCGATGTTCGTCGAGAGGTTGGCCCACTCGGGGTTCTCCGGGTCCGCCGGAGGGTGCAATGGATGGGGTCCGACGTGGCAGAACGCGCACGCCATGCCGACCATGTAGGGCCGCTCGAGCTTCGGACTGTTGTAATAGTTCGGGTCCTTGTAGTACTTGGCTGCATCCCACTTGGTAGAATCGAACTTCGGGTTGGGAAACAGCCGCAAGCCGACGATGCCGGAGGGGCGGCCGTACGCCAGCGTATCGATGTTCTCGGGCGGCGCGACGCGCTCATCCAGGTAGAGACCGGTGCGGGGATCGGGCCGGGTCGCCGCGCGGAAGCCGGGCTCGTTGATCAGTCCCATGGTGCGGAAGCGCTGATGCCGGTTCCTCGAGTCAAGGGTCTTGAGCAAGTCGTTGGTGCCGAATCCGTACTGGGCTAGCCAGTTCCAGAAGTCGGCGTTGCCGGCGGTCCAGATCATCCAGGTGTTGCGCCCCTTGATCTCTGCGGGTGTCAGAGCGATGCCGCCATCCATAGCTTGGAACAGGTCCACGCCCGTCTCCGCGAGGTTGGCCGCGGTCAGACCCGTCGGTTCCGAGTCCTGGGGAATGGGCTTGGGGCGTAGAACCGCGACGGCCACGGCGATGGCTGCCGCAATCATTAATACCAGCACAACGGCCAGAAACCGTTTCCACAGCGGTGGTCGCGCGAACTCAGCGGGCTTCTGAGTCATAGTGCCTCCCTGCGACGTGGAACTCAGGCAGCAGTGCGAGGCCGTTCATAGCCCAGCCAGCTGGGGTATAGGCGCCGCCTGTGCCGGCGCCGGGGTAGTCTTCAAGTATTCCCGGACCGCCTTTAAGAACTCATCGAAGCCAGGCATGGGCGGTTGCACGCCATGTGCAATGCCGCCGATTCGCTGCAACGTGATCTCATCGAGCATGTGCAGGCCGAGGGCCCGGTAACTCTCGAACTGCGACTCGTCGAACCATTGATCGACGGTCGTTTCATGGGGGAATGCATCCGCGGTCTTCGAATAGCTGAAGACGTCGTAAGGGAGCGCCGCGCCTTTCTCCTTTCCCTTCAGAGTCGGTTTGATGTAGACGAGCGTACCGGGGGCTGCTTTACGACCGTCCACATCTGCGTAACGGATTTCCCCGACCGCGCAGTACATCCCCGGCTCTTTCTCGGTGCGTGGGATGATCTTGATGGCATCGGTGAAGGTGACCGAGATGCCGAAATCAATGCGGATTTTCCGGATCGCATTGCCCAGGTCCTCGAACCCGCTGCTCGGGTCGCGCCCCGCATCGCTCACCACCACGAACCGGCAACGCCGCAGGACCATCTCGTAGAGTCCCAGGTTATCGAAATGGCCCCCATCCGAGAGCTGCACGTACTTGCTGGCGCTGGTGGTCAGACCCAAGAGTTCGGCGAACAGCGGCTGGACAGCCCAGCGCGGGCCTGGTCGCCGATACGCACTCTGGCCATGCACGTTGGTGTTGCCCAGCCACGCGCCCAGGCGCGCGTTCAGGATGCCCAGAAGGAACGTGACCGCCGGCGACGAGTGGTAGCCCATGTTGGGGTTGGCCGCGGCGCCGGAGATAGTCAACGCCGTGCCGAGCGAGATACCGCCGACCGGGGCACCGTAGTCCGAGGATGGTCGATAGCCCTCGTGAAAATTGCCGCAGTAGAGAGGCGAGATCGAGAACGACTCCGCCTTGCGCTCCTGCCACGCCAGCCTGCTTCCCCGCACCAAGTTCAGGGTGGTGTTGACGACGAGCAGCGGTCGCTGGCTGTCGGTGTCGCCCGTACGCGCCGCCTTCTTCCAGAGGTCGTGCATGTTGAGGTTGTCATTGATCGCGAAGCCGGTGAACGGATCCGGGCGGCGCCTGGGGTTCGATGCGCCGAGATACGCGCGGACCAGCCGGTTCCGGTAGAGGCCGTGGAGAGAGAAGCGGTTGACGTTAACCGTGAAGCCCATGGCGAAGCCCACGACGAGGAACCCCAGCAGGACGGCGAGGCAGATCAGGAGATCCTCCGGCGCCACCGGGATCGCGGCCCCGCGCAGCCCACCGGCGGACACCTCCAGCAGCCGTGGATTGCCGGTGAACCATCGGATGAGGAGCACATTCGCATGCGCGAGCAACAGGAGGACGGCCACGCAGAAGAGCGGTGCAGCCGCCCCCAGCAGCCAGCTCTTCCAGGCTGGGCCGGTCGGCTTGGGGCCGCCTTCATGCCCCGAGCCCGTCGCCGCGCCCTTCCCGAGCAGCACGGCGATTACGCCCGAAACCGCGCCCATTCCTGAGATCAAGGGCATGCTGTAGCGGTCGCCGTACCGCACCACAAGGTGCCAGCCGAGGAGCGCGACGGCCGAGAAGGCCAACCAGACGACTATCGACATGACCACATACCCGGAAAGCCGGGCCCACCACTCGCGATCCGCATCCTCTTGGGGCCCAGTGGTAGCGGTCACATCGTGTTTCTTCCTGCCCCCGTAGCCCTCCGCGAAGGCGACGAACACGGCGCGCGCCGCGAGGTAAATGAGCAGGAGCACGGGTACCGCGAAGAGTGCGTACAGGATCGGCCGCTCGACCAGGTAGGGGTACGCCTTGGTCGCCGACCAGAGGAAGAGGGCCATGCCGACTGCACCTGACCCGATCAGCGCGACCAGTTCGCGGACCGGCCAGCGACCCTCTTGCTTGAGCCGCCAGAACGGCTCGCGCAATGACCATCCGACCAGAGGCAGGAGAATGCACCAGAGGGCGGCAAAGACGATCAGATGGACTGCGTAGAACTGAGGCGGAGCCAGCCAGCCAGCACCCAAGCTGAGTGCAATGGTTGACAGTACGAGGGGAAACACTGCCCTGCGGATCACCTTGCGCGGCGACGTGCCCGGTGCCCGAGGGGGATGGCGAAAACGGTGCACCGCGATCGAGGCGATAAGACCCAGCCCGAGCGCGATGCCGAGCGTCGCCGGCGCGAGTGAGGCCCCATTCTCCAGTTCGAGGGCGAGCAGGTAGAGCTGTGGCAACCCGACCACGAACATGAGCACCGGCACGACGACCGACCAGTTCAGGAGGAGATTGCGCACGATGATGGCGATGGCCGCCCAGGTGTCACCGGAGAGCAGTCCCCGGCGCGGGGTGAGGTAGTTGCTGAACTCCCGCAGCCGGTCGATCGGCCGTGGTTCCGGCTTGAGCGGCAGCTCCGGAACCGTGCTCGCCAGCTCGTTGCACACCCTGACTGTTCCGGCGCGCCGCATCCACGCTTTTAGCCAGCCTCCGATGTACCCACCTCCCGAGACGGTGGACAGATAGTCGAACCGGTCCATCAACCCCAGTCGCGCCAGTCCCTGCAGCACGCCCAGGTTGAAGGTCGCGCTGCGAATACCGCCCCCGGACAGACACAAGGCCGAGAGTTGTTGGTCTTCCTTCAGTTGGGAGATTTCCTCGTAAATGCGCCGCAGATTTTCGCCGCGTGCTAGCTCGTTCAAATCCGGGTTCGAGGCATCTTCGAATGGCTCGGCAGTAAGACCGTCAAGTTCTGCGAGGTCTGGCCTGAGGTTCCGCAGCTCGGTGAGAAGTACCTGATTGAAGCTGCTCGGCGGTTCATCACGCGTCGACGGCCTCGTCATGGCGTCCGCCATACGACTCCTTTGCCAAGGGCACTCCCTCGGCAGGGCGCAAGGCCAGCATAGACCGATACCACCGCAGTGTGGGCTGGAGCCGCCCACTGCACTGCCGAGTCGCATGCCCCTGGCCGCGGCATCAAGAGGAACACAAAAGCAGGCGTTGGCATCCCAGTCTTCCGCTCGGCTTGCGACAGTGTGTGGGGGAGACGCGCTAGTGTAGGGCGCGGAACAGCAGTCGGCAATACACGCACCGCGCGCCGCGCAGGGTGACGATGGCGAACCGTGTGCGCGTTCGCGCATCAAGTTGTCCAGGATGCGACAGCAGCCTTCGCTGGGCTGTCGCAGAGCGAGCCACAACCCGACCTAACGCGACATGAAGCCGGAGTTTGCTGCCGATCCTCCTATATCGAGGAACGGGACCCTTCTCCCCTCCCACCTTACAGGCCACCTCCATCCTGAGGCGGGCAGGGGATCGGGCGGGAGCAGGCGGGAGACTGGAGGGAATCGCACGCGGGCGGCGACGCTCCTGGGCATCAGCGAGCGAATGCTGAGAAATAAGTTGAATGGGCCGAAGGTGGCAGCGGCCGGGTAGGACGGTAGCCTCACGTTCCAGGTCCCGTGAGCGGTGGGACGCGAGCGGCGCACGTCCGGGCGCGCTCGAGGAGCAGCGCGCGCTCGCGTGCATTGCGGGTGAGCGATGCGGCGCGATCGAACTCTGCCCGGGCCTCGTCGAAGCGCCCGAGCTTGGCGAGAAGGTCGCCCCGGACGCTCGGCAGGAGGTGGTACGCCTTGAGCGACGGCTCCGACGTCAGCGCATCGACGAGCTCGAGGCCGGCCGCCGGGCCGGACGCCATCGCGACCGCGACCGCACGATTCAGCTCCACGACGGGCGACGGCGCGAGCCGGGCGAGCGCATCGTAGAGCGCCGCGATGCGGGTCCAGTCGGTCTCCTCCGGGGTACGAGCCCGCGCGTGACAGGCGGCGATCGCCGCCTGGAGCGCGTAGGGCCCAAGCCCGCTGCCGAGCGTCTCGGCGCGCTCGAGTGCGGCGAGACCACGGCGGATGAGGAGCTGATCCCAGCGGGCGCGGTCCTGATCGAGCAACAGGACAGGCTCTCCCGACGGGCCGGTTCGCGCCCGGGAGCGTGACGCCTGGATCTCCATGAGCGCGACGAGGCCGTGGACCTCCGGCTCCGGTGGGACCAGCTCAGCCAGAATCCGGCCGAGGCGGAGCGCATCGTCGCAGAGCTCGGGTCGCATCCAGTCGTCGCCCGCAGTCGCCGAGTAGCCCTCGTTGAACACGAGGTAGATGACCGCGAGCACCGACGACAGGCGGGCGGCGAGCTCGGCCCCGCGGGGGACCTCGAAGGGCACCCGCGCGTCGGCGAGGGTCCGCTTGGCCCGGACGATCCGCTGGGCGACGGTCGGCTCCGGGACGAGGAATGCCCGTGCGATCTCACCGGTCGTCAGGCCGCCGAGCAGGCGAAGCGTGAGCGCGACCTGCGCCTCAGTGGAGAGAACGGGATGACAGGCAGTGAAGACGAGACGGAGGAGGTAGTCGCCGATGTCGTCGTCGAGCGCCGCGTCGAGGTCCGGCACGGCCATCTCCTGCCGAGCCTGGAGCTCGTGCCCGAGCTGCTCGTGCTTGCGCTCGAGGAGCGTGCTCCGGCGCAGTTGGTCGATCGCGCGGCGTTTCCCGACCGCCATGAGCCAGGCGCCCGGGTTGTTCGGGACGCCGGACTGCGGCCACTGCTCGAGCGCAGCGACCAGCGCGTCCTGCGCGAGATCCTCGGCGAGACCGACGTCGCCCACGATCCGCGCGAGGCCCGCGATGAGCCGGGGCGACTCGATCCGCCAGACCGCGTCGATGGCGCGATGGGTGTCGGGAGCCGTCACGGCTCCCAATCACACCAGCTTCACCCTCCGGTGCAAGTCGAGGCGCACCGCGACTGCGGCGTCACGACCCCCCGCGCTGTCCCGACTGCGCCTGCATCTCGGGAAGCCTGGCCGCGGCCTCCTTCACGTCGGCCGGGAAGTCCGACAGCTCCTGCACCTGTCGAACCTCGATCACCTCGTTGTCCGACGCGGGGCAGCGCGACGCCCATTCGACCGCCTCTTCCTTCGACTTCACCTGAATCATCCAGTAGCCGCCGAGCACCTCCTTCGCCTCGGCGAAGGGCCCGTCGGTCACCTTGGGCTTGCCTCCGGAGAACGAGACCCGCGCGCCCATCGAGGGCGGGTGGAGTCCATCGAGCGCGAGCAGCACGCCGGCCTTCTGCAAGGATTCGTTGTACTTCATCATCGCGGCAACGGCCTTGGCGTCCGGCATGGTGCCCGGCGCCGCCCCCTCGTACCCCTTGGGGATCATCAGCATCATGAATCGCATGGTCACCTCTCCTCTCAGGTCGCCGACTACCGGGTCGCGAACTGCTCGCTGAGCTGCGCCTCGCCGTCGCCGGGAGCGAAGTCCGCCAGCTGGCGAATCTCGCACTCGCCCTCCCAGGTGGGCCCCAGGATCTCTTCGTGAAGCCTCAAAAACCGCGAGCCCAGTTCGATCGCCTCTTCCTTCGACTTCGCCCGGAGAATCGCGAAGCCGCCGATCAGCTCCTTCGCCTCGGCGAAGGGCCCGTCGGTCACGCTCAGCTTCCCGCCGGAAAGCCGAAGGCGCGCGCCCTTCGAGCTCGGCAGCAGCCCCTCGGTCGCGAGTACCACGCCCGCCTTGATCATCTCTTCCGTGAGCTGCCCGATGGCGGCGATCAGCCGCGGGTCCGGGGGGGCGCCGGCCTCATAGTTCTTGTCGGCCTTGATCATCGTCATGAATCGCATCGTGGGCCTCTCTTTGGGTTCTACCTACACGTCGAACGACGGGCCGCGAGATCGACAGGGAAGTATCTGATGGCGAACTGGGGCGCTGCGAACCGGGGCTAGCGTCGCAGCGGAATGAGTCCGCGCAGCCGGTCGTCGCGCAGCAAAAGCCCTCCCCAGATCAGGACGGCGACATAGACCGGGAAGAGGACGTGGCTGAAGAGTGGGCTGCCGACCCGCACGTGGGTAGCGACCGCACCACCGAGATAGCCTGTCAGCAGGATCGCGCCAAGAATAGAGGTGCGCGGAATCACATAGAGGGCAAGGCAGACCAGCTGGAGGACCCCGATGCCGGGCGCGAGATTCACGGGGATATCCCAGCTGGCTGAATGACTCGACGACAGGAGGGATCTGCATCAGTTTGATGACGCTGTCGAAGAGCAGGAACAGTACCGGCACGGCGGTCATGATCCGTCCGGCCCAGAGC
>JBOHSN010000060.1:0-25187 GCA_050733215.1 Gemmatimonadales bacterium | reverse complement strand
CTCCTGCTCCCGCCCTCTCCCGCCCTCTCCCGCCCTCTCCCGCCCTAGTAGTCTACCGGTCTGAGATAAAACTCCCCGATCGCCGTGGGACTGACCATGGCAACAGTCGGCAACCTTCGCTTCCAGTGAGTCCCTTCCAGTCGCTTTCTAACCAGCTCCACCTCGAGCGCCGTGTACCCGAACGGCTCGATCTCCGTGGGGCGGTAGCCCAGCAGCAGCCAGTGCAGGATCCCGTCGGCCTTGTGATAGGAAATCCCGAAGTCGCCCTCGTCGGTCTGGCCGTGCACCAGGTCGGCGGTCGCCGGCTTCCCGACGATCGCGTCGGGCACCCCCATGTGTCGCGCGAGGGCCCACACCTGCGTCTTGAACAGGTCGCCGAGCGGATTCACCGGCGGCGAGTCGTCAGCGTGCCAGGTGAAATAGCCGAGCAGTCGCTCGCTCTTGTTGCCGGTGCCGAGCGGGAGCGAGCAGTGGCCGGCGGAGAGATCGAACAGCACGATCATGCGCGCGCGCGCCATCATGTTGCCCTTGCGCCCCGGGCTCACCTCCTCGCCGATCGCGCCCACGAGCCCGTCCACCACCCCGCTGATGTCCACGGTGCGGAGCGTGATCCCGAGCGACGTGCCCACGAGCGCCGCATGCTCCAGGCTTTCCGCGCTCGAGGTGCGATACGGCATCCGCACGCCGAGCACGTTGGCCGGCCCCAGCGCTTCCGCGGCCAGATAGGCCACGAGCGCGCTGTCCACCCCGCCCGAGAGCCCGAGGATGACCTTGTCGAATCCCCGCCGGCGCTGCACCTCGTCGCGGATAAATTCGACCAGCCACTGGCGCGTGAGCTGGGGATCGATCGCTAACGGGTCGGGAGAGGGCGGGAGAGGGCGGGAGAGGGCGGGACGCGCCTTCATTGCCATGCCCTCCAATACGTCACTCCTACTCCCGTCCACTCCCGCTCTCTCCCGTCCACTCCCGCCCGCTCCCGCCCGGCCCCGTCGGGCCGCATGCAGCGATCCCATCAGGTGCGGCAGCTTCACCTCGAGGTCGGCCAGCAGCGGCGTGTCGGCGCGGGCGCGGGTGATCTCCTCGAAGTCGAGCGTGGCCGGCACCAGCGCCTCGTCGAACAGCGGCCCCCGCACGATCAGGTCGCCTCTCGGCCCCGCCACGAGCGAGCCGCCGATGAACCCCTTGCCTCCCTCGAACCCCACGAGCTGCGAGAGCGCGACGTAGACGCCGTGCTCCTCCGCGATACCCTGCACCAGCCGCTCCCAGCGGAGTGCGCTGGCAGGACGGCCGCCGTCACCGGGCTGGATGCCGCGGGCCGGGCTCGCGCTCGGCACGAGGATGATCTGCGCGCCGTCGAGCGCGCCGATCGTGGGCACGATCGAATGCCAGGCGTCCTCGCACACGACGAGCGCGGCGCGGCCCCATGCCGTGTCGAACGCCTCGATGGCACGGCCGGACTCGACGAACCGTTCTTCGTCGAACACGCCGTATGTGGGCAGGAAGATCTTGCGATGGACGTGTCGGATGCCGGCGTCGGATCCGCCGAGCGACGCGTAGAGCGCCGAGTTGTAGAGCCGGTTCCGGTGGACCTCGTAGAAGCCCAGCGCGACGTCTAGCGGCGGCGCCGCCGCGTCGAGGTGCATCCGCGCCAGGTCGTCGAACAGCTTCTCCGCAGGCACGGCGAGGTCCCGCACGCCGCCCTCCAGGAAGTAGCCGGTGAGCGCAGCCTCCGGGGCGAGGATCAGCCTGGGGGGGGCCGGCCATCCTGCCGCTTCCCGGAACACGGCGCCGAGCCGGCAGAGGTTGTCCGCGTAGGCGCCTTTGCGCGGCCGAAACTGGGCGAGGGCGAGGGTGAGCATCGAGCCCGAAACATAAGTGAGCAGTGAGCAGTGAGCAGTAAGCAGCGAGAGGGGGGCGGTTCCTGCTTACTGCTGACTGCTCACTGGTTACTTTGGAGCATGCCAACGCCGTTCGAGGCCCTCGCGGCCATCCCCAACGCCTGCCAGGCGCTGCCGACCGTCGTGACGGGCGGCCAGCCCTCCGCCGCCGACTTCGAGCGCTTCGCCGCCGCCGGCGGCGCGATCGTGCTCGACACCCGCGACCCGCGGGAGCCTCGTCCCCTGGACGAAACGGCCACGCTCCAACGACTTGACCTCCGATACGAGGTCGTGCCGATCGGCGCCGGGTTGCTTACCGACCAGACGCTGGAACGAATCCGGGAGGTCCTCCGTACGGCCGGTGACCGTAGCGTCCTCTTCCACTGTGCCAGCGGCAACCGGGTCGGTGCTGCGCTGGTCCCCTACCTCGTGCTCGACCAGGGAATGGACGAGGAAGACGCGGTCGCCCAGGCGCTCCGCGTCGGCCTCCGCAGCCCGGAGCTGCTCGAGTGGGCGAGAGAGTATATCCGGCGGAGCCGGGGATGAGCAGAAGAGTGGAGGAGCAGAAGAGCAGATGAACTGCCCCGCGCCATCTGCTCTTCGGCTCTTCTGCTCATCTGCTCTTCCAAGGTGGTGATAATGCGTCGTTCCTGTACCCTCCTGCTGGCCCTGCTCGCCGCCCCCGTTTCCGCCCAGCAGCCCAAGCCGATCGACCCCGCCAACTTCGATACCACCTGCGCGCCCTGCCGCGATTTCTTCACGTACGCCAACGGCGGATGGCTCAAGCGCACGTCGATCCCGGGTGACCAGCCGGGCTGGGGGGCGTTCAACGAGCTCCAGGAACAGAACTTCGAGGCACTGCGCGAGGTGCTCACCACCGCCGCGGCGAACGCGCGCACGACCCGCGACCCGGACATCCGCAAGCTCGGCACGTTCTACGGCACCTGCATGGATTCGGCCGGGGTCGAGGCAGCGGGCGTGAAGCCGCTCGCCCCCGATCTCGCGCGGATCAGAGCCGTGCGCGACCGGCGCGAGCTGTATGCAGCCGTCGCACACCTCCACGGCATCGGCGTGCCCGCCGGCTTCATCTTCCGCTCCGCCCAGGACGCGAAGAACAGCGCTCGCGTCATCGCGGAGGCCTACCAGGGCGGACTCGGCCTGCCCGACCGCGACTACTACACGAAGGACGACTCCGCGTCAGGCGCGCTCCTTTCGCGGTACCAGGCGCACGTCGCCCGGATGTTCGTGCTGGCCGGCCGAAGCGAGGCGGCGGCGGCCCAGGCGGCGCGGGCGGTCCTCTCGATCGAGAGCCCGCTCGCCCGTGCCTCGATGACGCCGGTAGAACAGCGGGATCCCGAAGCGGTCTACCATCTCACCCGGCTGGCGGACCTCCGGACCGAGCGCCCGCGCTTCGGATGGGACGGATATCTTCGGACCGTGGGCCTGAACGGCACCGACGAGCTCAACGTGGGGCAGCCTGCGTTCGTCGCCGCGCTCGATTCGCTCGTGGCCCAGGCGCCGCTGGACGCCTGGCGGAGCTACCTCGAATGGCAGTTCCTCGCCGCACGCGCGCCCACGCTCGGGGCCCGGCTGGTGAACGAGAGCTTTCGCTTCAACTCCACCGTGCTCCGGGGTGTGAAGGAGATGCGGCCCCGCTGGAAGCGCTGCCTGATCCGCACCGACGGCGCCATGGGCGAGATTCTCGGCAAGGCGTACGTCGCGAAGCACTTCACGCCCGAGGCCAAAGCGCGCGCGCTCGAAATGGTGGGGAACATCCGGAGCGAGCTCCGCGAGCGGCTCGGCCGGCTGGCCTGGATGACCGACGCCACCAAGGCGAAGGCCTACGCCAAGCTCGATGCGATCGTCAACAAGATCGGCTACCCCGACCATTGGCGCGACTACTCGTCACTCCGGATCGAGCCGGTGGCGTTCGCCACCAATGTGAACCGGGCAGCGACCTACGAGTTCCGCCGCGACATGGCGAAGATCGGGAAGCCGGTGGACCGGAACGACTGGCTCCTGTCGCCCCCGACCGTCAACGCGTACTACAACCCGCCGGTGAACGAGATCGCCTTCCCCGCGGGCATCATGCAGCCGCCGTTTTTCGATCCCAAGGCGGACGACGCGGTCAACTACGGCGGGATGGGCGCCGTGATCGGCCACGAGATCACGCACGGCTTCGACGACCAGGGTCGTCAATACGACGCCCAGGGAAATCTCAGCGGCTGGTGGTCAGCGGAAGATGAAACGGCCTTCAACGCCCGTGCGGACGTCGTGCGGCAGCAATTCGACGGTTACGTCGCGGTGGACACCATCAAGGTGAACGGGAAGCTCACGCTGGGCGAGAACATCGCGGACCTGGCTGGGCTCACGATCGCCTACGGCGCGTACCGGCGCTCGCTTGCCGGGCGCCAACCCGACCCGGTCGACGGCTTCACCGGACCGCAGCGGTTCTTCCTGGCCTGGGCTCAGGTGTGGCGGGGGATGTACCGGCCGGAGTACGCGAGGCTGCTGGCGCAGATGGATCCGCACTCACCGCCGGCCCATCGCACGAACGGGCCGCTCAGCAACATGCCCGAGTTCGCCGAAGCGTTCGCGTGCAAGGCTGGCGACCCGATGGTGCGGCAGGCCCGCGCCGAGATCTGGTAGGACGAACTAGTTCTTCCGGCTGGGCCGCCCGCGGCCACCGTGGTCGCGGGGGGCCGGCTGCGATCTCGGCTCGGCTCGAGGCGCCTCCATCCGGGGGGGCGGCGCTTCCCGGCGGGGCTCCGCGCGGGGCGCCGGACGCGATTCGGCCCGAGGCTCCGACCGGGGCTGCGGCCGGGGGTCCATCCGGGGTTCCGGCCTCGGCTCGGCACGGGGCGCCGGACGGTCGTCCATCGCCTCACGCGCCCGGCTCGGACCGCGCGCCTCCGGTCCACGCGCTTCGGGACCCCGGCGTCCCTCGATCACGCCGCTCTCGTAGCCGCGGCGCCGGTCGTCGGAATCGCGGTCGGCGTAGTCCCGCTCGCGGGACGGACCCCTGACTTCCTCGATCCGACGCGGCTCCGCCCGCCGTCCCTCACCAGCACTCGCGCCGGCGTCAGACCCATTCCCAACCCGGACCGGCAGCGGTCGCGGAGCACTCACCTTACCACGCTCGCCGCCCCCGCCCGGCTCTCCCCGGTCGATGGCACGGCGGCCTTCCGGCGCGCGCGACGGCTTGTCCGCCACCGCCGCGGGCCGGCGGCCCTCGGTGCGCGCCGGCGTCATGTTCGGGGCCGGCACATCGGCGCGCCGGCGCGGGCTCGCGTCGGCCAGTCGGCCGCCGCTCGATACCCTCTCACCGCGATCGAAGCCGCGCTCACGGTAACCGGTGGAGAACCGCCCCGGTTGCGCGAGGTCGGTCGTGGCCTCGCGCCCGCGCCAGGCGTACGAGCTGGAGTAGAACCGATCGTTCACCCGGTTTCGCCATGGCGCGGAGTAGTGCCCCCCGAAGTAGTAGCCGCCCGCGTACTGCTTGCCGTAACCCCGATGACGGAATGGATCGCGGTACCGGTACGGGTAGTACGGGCGATACGGGTAGTAGTACGTGGGGTAGTGGTAGTACGAGTACGGGTAGTCATACGGACGATACGGGTAGTAGCCCGGATAGAACGCGCGGTACGGATAATACCAGTACGGATAACCGAAGCTGATCCCGATCGACAGCCCGGACCCGCCGCAGCCCCAGTATCCCCCGCACCCGGACGAGTAGAAGGGATCCCAGCCGGACGAGTAGTAGCTCGGGCTGTAGTAGACAGAGGTGTGCCGGCCGTAATCGGAGGCGTACACCCGTTCGTAGACGTCGTAATCGACGAAGTCGTAGTCGAAGTCGACGCTCGCAAGCTGCCGGACGACATCGTTCAGGTCGGCTTCGATGTCCCGCGAGAGCGGCACCTGGTTGAGCGCGCGGAAATCCCAGTGGTCGCCGACGACGAACCGGTCCCAGCGGAAGGGGTCGCGGGACACCGCCGCGTACACCGTACCGCGTCCGGAGCGGACATCCACCTCGAAGGTCTCGCGCTCGCCGCGGCCGAGGATCTGATACTTCTTGCCGCCGCGCACGAAGTTGTCGTCGTCGGGATCGAGCGGAAACAGCACGCGAAGGCGGTTGTCGGGGTCCACGTGGAGCACCACCAGATAGCCATCCTCGCGGCTGCGCACGTACGCCTTGGCCTGGTCGCCGCGCTGGAAGCGGCCGTCCTCGTTGAGCCAGACGCGGATGGCAGGATCGTCGCCCTCCGCCTGCATGGGGCGGGCGACCGGCTGGGCCGAAATGCCCAGTCCCAGGGAAAGCCAAAGGGCGGAGATCATGGGACCTCCCGACTCCGTGCGGTGATACTGCCGTTCAGATCCGGAACAGCGGCGGAGACGCCACGAAAGCCTGATTTGCGAGCGACGTGCCAGCCGGAGGACGCGATGCGCTGCTTGATGTTAAGGCCCCCCGCCGGACGCCCGACGTCCTTTCTGCGATACAACTTGCGAGGCGGGGCGGTTCCCGGCGGGGGGCGCCGGTCACGGCTTGCCGGTCTCCCGGCCCCCGCTCCACCGATGCCAATACATGCGCATCTCGCTGATCTTGCCCCCGTCGGTCTCGCAGAAGATGGCCCCCCGGGCGTCGACCCACTCCCCGGTTCGCCGGCGACGGAAGACGCACTTGAACTCAGTCGAGAACCAGGGGCCGGCAGCGTAGATCTCCCCGGACGTGAACCCGATCTCGGACTGGTGATACGGCACCTCCCGCCAGTACCCCCGGATGGCATCCGCCCCGGCGAGGGGCGTCGAGAACGGGGTCTCGATGAAGACCGCGTCCGGGGCATATACCGACATGATGAGATCCACGTCTGCTTTCGTCCAGCCGCGAGCCAGGGTGTCGATCAGGTCACGGCCGGTCTGCCTCGTGTCCATGGATCAAGATAGGGAGGAGAAGGAGGGAGAGGGCGGGAGAGGGAGGGAGAGGGAGGAGGTGGAGGGAGAGGCAGTTGCAAGCGCTCACCGCGCGGACTCGCGCTCCTTCTCCCGCCCACTCCCGCCCACTCCCTCCCTCTCCCGCCCCACGAAAGTCTCGAAGAACCCCGCTCCGCTGTCCGCGACCGCCTCGCCCCCGATTCGGCCCTCGAGCCGCCAGGCGCCGCGCATCTGGAGGAAAGGCCGGCTCAGCCCCGCCGCTCGCATCCGGGTGGCCTGTACGTCGGTGACCGCGACGCGGAGCCGCGCGGTGTCGGCGTCCCGGGCGGCGACGAGCTCGAAGCGCTCGGGTGCCCGAACCCCGCCCTCTCCGCCGGCCGGTCGCGAGCCCTGATACCCGATCTCACGGAAACGGAGCACCTGCCGCGCTCCCATCGAATCCACGATTGTGAGGAAGAACGGTGCGGCCGACGTCGCGCTGTCGGGTGCGTACACGCCCCCATAGAGAAAGCTCAGCGACGAACCGGTCGCGGCGCCCCACTCCCAGGTGACGTCGCGCCACACGCCCCAGTTGTGGTCGTGGTACGCCGCCCCGTCCTCCACGGCAGCGCAGCGGCCGCCAACGCACACCCGGCCCGACGCGCGCGCGGCAAGCCCCGGCACCACGTACCCCGACAGGAAGGCGTCAGCTCGGAGCTCGGCGGGCGGGAAGTAGCGCCGCGGCAGCGGGCGGACGAGGAGGTTGGCCTCCACTCTGCCCGCCGGTCCGCGCGCGCGGGCGCGGAGCCGGTACTCGCCGCTTCGCTGCTGGACCCAGCTCTCGCCGAGGGTCAGGTCCGCCCCGGTGGTGTCGAAGCGGATCCGATCGGCCGGAACGTCCGCGGTGAAGCGCTCGTAGCGGCCGTCCCGCCGGCGGCCGGTAATCAGCAGCTGGCCGCCCCACCGGCCGTCGGGTACCTCGCCACCCACGAGGTAGCTCACGTACCACCATTCGCCGGGTCCGGTCACGACGTTGAAGTAGTGCCACTCACCCCAGGCGGAGTCGCGTCGCAACGGGATGTGGAACCGGTCGAGCTCGTCGTAGAGCTGCTGCTGGGTGGGCGCGATCCAGGCGGAATCAGCGGGGGTGTCCCGCCACTCGCCGGCGCGGAGGTCCAGCTCTGCTCCCACGGCTGCGGCCCGGCTCGGGATCTCGCCGCCGGCCCGCACGGCCACGGTGTCGCGAGCCGCGGCCAGGTACACCAGCTCGTTCTCGATCGCCGGGGCGACCGCGCGCACAACGTCGGCATGGCGCGGCCCGCCGAAGATCACCCGAGTGAGATAGCGCGCGCGATCGATGCCGAAGAACATCCCGCTCACTCCACCGCTCCGCATTGCTTCGACGTCGATGCCCTCCGGCAGCACGGTGACCTCGCCGCCGCCCACGAGCGCCACGTCGCGCGACTGGTCGAGCATCGCCTCGCCCACGCTCAGCAGCACGACCATGACGCCGACCCCGAGCGAGAAGCCGATCAGCAGGAACAGCGAGCGGAGTGGCCTCACCCGGAGGTGGCGGAAGGCGAGGGTGGTAATCATCGGGCTCTCACGATCAGCCCGTCTTCCATGTGGATCACGCGGCTCGCCTCCGCGGCGAGGCGGTCGTCGTGCGTCACCACCACCAGGGTCGCGCCGTCGCGGTTGATTCGCCGGAACAGTTCGAGGATCTCGTGCCCGGTCTCGCGATCCAGCTCGCCGGTGGGCTCGTCGGCCAGGAGCAGCGCGGGCCGGTTCGCGAGCGCGCGGGCGATGGCCACCCGCTGCATCTCGCCGCCGGAGAGCTGGGTGGCCCGGTGCCCACCCCTCGTATCGAGCCCCACGTAGTCGAGCAGCTCGCGCGCACGCGCCCGCCGATCCCCGCGGCCCACACCGGCCTCGGCCATGGGCAGCTCGACGTTCTCGAGGGCGGTGAGCACCGGCAGCAGGTGGAAGCGCTGGAACACGAAGCCGAGCCGCGTGAGGCGGAGGTGCGTGAGCTCCCGATCGGACAGGAGATCGAGCCGGCGCCCCTCGATGCTCACGGTCCCCGACGACGGCGCGTCGATGCCGCCGACGACGTGAAGCAGCGTGGACTTCCCTGACCCGGACGGCCCCGCGATGGCGACATACTCGCCGGCTTCGACGGTGAGGCTCACTCCGCGCAGCGCATGCACGGGCTGTCCGCTCATCGCGTAATCGCGGCGGATGTCGGAGCCCACGACCAGACTCACGTGGCCTCCGCGCGAAGCGTCGCGGCGATCGGTGCGCGCGCGGCGAGCCAGGCCGGGTAGAGCCCGGCGAGCGCGCCCGCGGCAAGCAGCACCGAGGCCGCGATGGCGAGCGCCCGCCCGTCGGGCACGAAGAACGAGATCGCCGCGGGCAGTCCGGGGAAGCTGGTGAGGATCGCGTCGAGGTACCGCGCCGTGACGAGCCCGAGCCCTATGCCGAGCGCGGTGCCGAGCGCGGTGAGCGCCGTGCCTTCGGCCACCACCTGCGCCACCACGCTCCGGCGACTCACGCCGATCGCGCGGAGCGTGGCGATCTCGCCGAGTCGCTCGTTGACCGTGATCGCGAGCAGCGTGGCGACGAGAAGCACCGTCACGATCAGGCTCACCGAGCCCAGGATGTACGAGAGCTGGCGGAAGTACACCAGCCGCTCCCGCAGCTGCTGCACCAGCTCGGCCACGCTGCTCACCTGGAGGCGCGGGTTCCGTCCCGCGAGCCGGGCGGCGACCGCCGGGACGTCCGCATCGTCCCGCGCGCGCACCATCACCAGCGACGCCCGGTCGTCGCCCTGGCGGGTGAGGCGCTGCATGAGCGGCAGCACCAGGCCGGCGGAACGCTGCCCCCGGTAGTCGTACAGCCAGCGCACGACGCCGCGCACCCGGAGCGTGCGCTCGGTAGCGGCGGTGGCGAGCTGCGGGTCCAGTCCGCCGACGAGGCGTACGCTGTCGCCGGGGCCCACGCCGAGCCGGTCCGCGCCCGATCGGCTCAGGACCATGCCCAGCGTGTCGTCCGGCGAGAGATCCCTGCCGGCAGTCAGCTCGTAGAGCGCCTGCGCCGACGGATCGATGCCATAGCCGAACAGGGTGACCAGCGAATCGCCCTGCCGCGCGTACAGGGAGCCGCCGAGCACGCCGCCCGCCGCCGCCACGCCGGGGTCGGCGCGGACAGCGCGGATCACCGTGCTCGCCGGGCTCAGCGTGGCCTCGGTATCGAACGGCAGTGTGCCCTTGGGACTCAGGCGGATCTGGAAGCCTCGGCCCAGGAGGAGGCGCTCGAACGACCGCTCAAGGCCGCCGCTCAGCATGACCATGTCGAGCAGCATGGCCGACGCCACCGCGATCCCGAGCAGGGAAAGCGCGGTGCGGAGCGGATGGCGTCCGAGGTTGCGCACGGCCCACCCGAGCCGCATCAGGCGCGGCCCCAGAGCACCATCGGCGGGGTGCGGACCAGTCGCCACGCGGCGAGCGCGCCGGCCGCGAGGCCCAGTGCGAGCGACAACGCGACGCTGAAGCCGACGATCCCCGGTGTCACCAGCGAGAACACGAGCCGGGTGTCGAAGAGCCGCTGGTAGTAGGCATTGGTGGCCGCTCCCGCCGCCCAGGCGAGCACCACCCCGAATGCGGAGCCGGCGACCGCGACCAGCGCCGCCTCAAGCAGCAACGCGGCGAAAATCGTGCGGCGGCGCACGCCCACGAAGCGCATCACGGCGGCGTCGAGCCGTCGTTCCTCCACCTTGAGCAGCATGATGCAGAGCAGAAACACGGCGCCGGCCACGATGGTGATGACGCCGATGGCGCGATGAAACCGGCTCACCACGAGAAATGTCTGCGACGACTCCGACGCGATCTCGGCGGAGGGGCGCGCCCGGTAGCCGAACGCGGTCCGGTCGAGCCGGGCCGCGGCGCTCTCGGGCGCCACGCCGGGGTGAAGCGCGATGCCGAAGCGGTCGACCCGGTCGGGATGGCCGAGAAGCGTGGCAAGATCCGGCAGGTGCACGCGGACCTGCCGGTCGCGCCGCATGACGCCAGACGGGTCGGGTCTCGGCTCGTAGATGGCGGCGACGACGCCGGTCACCCGGAGCGAGTCGGGCGAAAGGCCCAGCCGCACGGTGTCCCCGATCCGAAGACCGAGCTCCGCGGCGAGACGGCGTTCGACCGCGACTCCCTGCGCGGGCAGGCGGGCGGGCATCCCGGCGGGCAGCCACAGGGCTGCCAGCAGCATCCGGTTGAGCGAGCGTCGAGTCATTCTGGCCACCGTACCCGAGGCGTAGAGACGAGTTCCATATTATGCTAGACGCACTCTCCCCCGCTTCACCCGAGGACTTTGCATGGACGACGGGAACCCACCTCGCGTCGCGGTGATCGGCGCGGGACATCGCGGACGTGGCTGGGCAGCGCTCGCCCTGAGCCGCGGCTGGCCCGTATCGCTCTACGATCCGGAGTCCCCCCTGCTCCAGAAGGCCGGCCGCGAGGTCGGCGACCGGGTACGCCGCCTGACCGATCTGGGCCGGGCCGATCCGCTCGAGGCGGCCGGTGCACCCGCGTCGCTGGTGATCGGCCGGAGCCTGCTCCACGCCGTGGGCGAGTCGGATCTCGTGTTCGACGCGATGCCCGCGGACCTCAGCGCGAAACAGCGCCTGCTCGAGCAGATCGAGCAGGTGGCTCCGCGCGATGCGGTCCTGGTGAGCCTCACCGGCACGATGCACGCGAGCTCGCTCGCCGCCCGGCTCCGGCGGCCCGACCGGCACCTCGTCGCCCACACGCTGGACCCGGTGGAGATCGTCCCGCTGGTGGAGATCATCCCCGGGCCGCGCACGGCGATCGCCGTCACCCGACAGGTGAAGGAGTGGTTCACCGCGCTCCACCGCCATCCTGTGGTGCTCCGGCGCGAGGTGGTGGGCAACGCCTCGGGGCGGATCCTCGCCGCGGTCTGGCGGGAGTGCATCGACCTGGTGCTGGAGGGGGTGATCGATCTGGCCGAAGTGGACCAACTGGTGTCGCGCGGACCGGCCGCGGCGCTGGCGGTGACGGGGCCGAACTTGATGCAGGTGATGGCCGCCGGCGCGGAGGGAACAGAGTACTTCCTGGGCGAGGCGCTCCAGGCGCACGAGGCGGTGTGGAGCAAGCTGGCGCACTGGGAGACGCTCTCGGCGGACGACCGCCACCGTCTGATCCGGCTCATCGAGCGGACGTACCACGACGAGCCGGCGGAGCTTCGCACCCAGCGAGACCGCTTCCTCGCGCGACTGCTCGGCGCGCTGGAGGACGTGCGGAGGGAGCCGGAGGTGGAGTTGGAGGAATAGGTTCTCCGCTATCCGCTATCCGCTATCCGCTATCCGCTATCCGCGGGTTCCGAATGTCAGCGGCCCTCCGATGTCCAGGGACACGGAGGGCCGTTCTGTATCGGAGCAAGCGGATAGCGGATAGCGGATAGCGGATAGCTACCTAGAGTAATACTCCACGACCAGCGCCACCGCGCACAGCACCGGAATCTGCTCCAGCTCCGGCAGCTCGCGCAGCTTCGCGCTGAAGTTCTCGGCGTTCACCTCGAGATACCCGGCGGTGCGCGGTGCGGCCTGCGCGGCGAGCATGATCTGCGCGTTGGTGCGGCTCCGTTCGGCGATGGCGACGACCTCGCCCGGAAGCACCTTGCGCGACGGCAGGCTCACCCGCTTGCCGTTGACCAGCACATGGCCGTGGCGGACGTACTGGCGCGCGGCGAAGATGGTGCGGGCGAAGCCGGCTCGGAGCACGAGCGCATCCAGGCGGGTCTCGAGCAGGCGGAGCAGTGCGGCGCCGGTGTTGCCCGGGATGCGGGTGGCCTGCCGGTAGTAGTTCCGGAGCTGCCGCTCGCTCACGTTGTACTGCGCCCGGAGCTTCTGCTTCTCGAGTAACTGGCGCTTGTAGTTGGACTGCTTGCCCTGCCGCTGCGTGGGTCCGTGCTGGCCGGGCGCGTACGGCCGGCGCTCGAGATACTTCGAGGCCTTGGGCGTGAGCGCGACGCCGAGGCGCCGGGAAATCTTGATCTTGGGACCGGAGAGATTCATTGGCTATCCGCTATCGGCTATCCGCCGGTGGTCAGCGACCTTGGAGCTCCCACGGCGGGGCTCAAGAGCCGGGAAGTATACCACGAGATCGGCCCGCGTGGAAGGCGCTACCAGATCCCGTCGACCAGCACCAGCGCCCCGACGACGAGCAGCCCAGCCCAGCACAGCCAATAGAGCCATACCCACCATTTCGGCACCACGGCCATGGCCTCGAGTCGATGCTTGACCATCATGCCTCGGGCATGCAACGCCGCACCGCCCAGCACCAGGAAAACTCCCGCCGGCGCAATCCAGCGGCTGACCAGCACACCCAACCCGAGGCCAAACACAAGCGCCCCGGTCGCGGCCAGGACGTCTGCAGCCTTGCCTTGCTGCATCCGCTGAGCGTTTAGATCTGGCGTAGGGGGCCCGTCATCCATGTCTGATTGGCCGAGGCAGCGTGCCGGATAAGACGAAGCGCTCCCGGCTTAGGACCGGGAGCGCCTTCACAGCCATCGTTGGTCAGCAGCTGCCGCAGCAACACGCCTCGCCTGACATGGCACCCTCCCTCTCCCACTGTACTGGGAGCTAGGATTTGGTTCGAGAGAGGTCAACAGAGACTTCCCCAACGGCAGGCGTGCCGGGGTGCCGATCAGAGCCCGGCACGGCGGAGCAACCGCGTCGGCTTTCCCGTTCAATGCCGTGCGGCGCGGGGGCGCGATGACCAGTGCACCCCCGCAATCCGCCATTTCCCCCCCAGGCGCCGCAGCACCGTGAGCTCGGCGCCGAGCAGATCGAGTTGGCGCCCCTTGTAGGCCCCCTTCGATTCTGAAGTCGAGGTCACCCAGGCCGCGTCGTTCGCGACCCGGACCTGCCGCACGCTCCGGGACGACGGAACCGTGCGCACGAAGGCGATATCGCCGGGCAGGTGATGCGACCGGTACTCGTCGCGGGTCTCGATCCCGCCACCTTCCAGCACCAGCGCGTCCGGGGCAAGCAGCGCGAGCACTCCCGCCGAGTCGCCGGCCGCGATCCGCTGGTGCAGTGAGTCAAGCACCGCCACCGCCGCCGCCGAATCGAGCCCCGACCCCGAGCGGCTCCGGACGTCGGCCGGCTCTGCGGGGTCGGCGCGACTCGCCGCCGTAAGGAAGGCGCCGGCGGGGACGACGAGCGTGAAGAGCGCGAACAGGGCGAGGCGAGATCTCATCGCAAGCTCCAGGTCGGGGTTCGCGGGCTGCAGCAGCCACGCGAGAGAAGGGGTCCCGCGGCGCAGCGGCAACGCGGACCCGATCCTAGTCGATGCTCCGAGGCCGCAGGCCCAGGTGACGCGCGGCCAACCAGAGCACGAGAGGCGGCAGCAGCAGCCATTGGATGAGCGGCGTCAACCCGAGGCCGAGAATCGTCGGCATCTGGTGGGCGTAGGTCCAGCGTTCGAGCACGTAGACGTTGAGCCATTCCAGCAGCACCGTCGCCGCGATCCCGGCGGCGATATAGACCGCGACAAACCGGAGTGACGGGTAGGCCAGCGAGGGCCGGCCGCCGCTGAGCCATGCCCCTGCGGCGAAGGCCACCAGGGTGATTGCAGCGTCTCCGATGGTCGCGATCGTACAGGTCCTGACAGCAGTGACATGGTCCGCGTCCAACATGGTCCGGTAGAACGGCGCCTGCCACATCTCCCAGACGAAGTGTACCAGGAAGGCGAAACCGGCGAGTGCGGCCCAGGGCTGCCACGCCGGCCAAGCCCCCTGTGCGGTTCTTGACGGCATAGTCATGAACCCTACGGCTTCGCCATCGAGCCCATCATCCGCTCGTGCTTCGCCACCAGGCGACCCACCCGCTCGGCATGCGCGCGCATCCGGGCGGTCAACTGCTGTCCCTCGAGACCGGGCAACGCCGCGAGATCCGCCCGGACCGAATCCGCCAGGGCATTCCACTCGGGGTCCACGGCCATGTTCATGCCGCGCATGTCCGCGCCCATCCGGTCCATCATCTGTGCCGTCATGCGGTCGTGCTCCGCCATCATCGCCTTCATCCGGTCGGGGGACGTGCTCATCATCGAGTCCATGTGCGCGCGCATCCCGGACATCATCTGCATCCCCGCCATGCCTCCGCGCGTCTGCATGTCGCCCATGCGCGAGGTGTCCATGGCCATTCCGCCCATGGTATCGCGGGCAGCTTCCTTCGCATCGTCCCGACCGCCGCAGGCCGCTACCGCAGCCCCGGCGAACACCAGCGTACAGCGCATCCATCGCATGATCCTGCTCCTTTCGAGTGCCCCCTCTTCCGGCTCAAGCCGTTGCGGGCTCGGCGAGACCCCGGCTTCGCCACATGTAATACAGCGCCGGGATCACGATCAGCGTGAGCAGCGTCGAGGTAATCATTCCCCCCACCATCGGCGCCGCGATGCGCTGCATCACTTCGGCGCCGGTCCCGCGGCTCCAGAGCGCCGGGAGCAGGCCGAGCATGATCGCCGCGACCGTCATGAGCTTGGGGCGGAGCCGGTTCACCGCGCCGTGCTCGATCGCGCCCACCAGCTCCGCCCGGGTCGGCCGGCGTCCGTCACGGGTGATGTCCTCCCACGCGTGGTCGAGATAGAGCAGCATTACGACGCCGGTCTCGGCCGCCACGCCCGCCAGCGCGATGAACCCCACGGCCGCGGCGACCGAGAGGTTGTAGCCGAGCAGCCACATGAGCCACACGCCGCCCACCAGCGCGAACGGCAGCGTGAGCATGACGATGAGCATCTCGGTCACGGTGCCGAAGGTGAGGAAGAGCAGCAGGGCGATGACCGCCAGCGTGAGCGGGATGACGAACTCGAGCCGGCTCTTCACCCGCTCGATCGCCTCGTACTGGCCGCTCCACTCCAGCCGGTATCCCGGCGGGATGCGGACCTGCTGCCCGACGACCTGCCGGGCTTCCGCCACGTAGCCTCCGACGTCCCGGCCGCGCACGTCGATGGACACGATGTCGTTGAGCGAGCCATTCTCGCTTCGGATCATCGCCGCGCCGGGCGCGTACGAGATCTCCGCCACCTGCGCGAGCGGCACCTGCACCCCATCCATCCCGCTCACCAGCAGCCGCCCGATCTCGTCCGGGCTGCTCCGGAAGTCGCGCGCGTAGCGCACCTGCACCGGGAAGCGCTCCCGCCCCTCGACGGTGGTGGTCACCTGCTCGCCGCCGAGGGCCACGGCAAGCACCTCCTGCACGTCGCCGGTGGTGAGCCCGTAGCGGGCGAGCACCTCGGCTTTCGGACGGATATCGAGATACCGACCGCCGAACGACCGCTCGGCGTAGATGCTGGCCGTACCCCGCACGTTCGCGAGCGCGCCCTCGATGCCGGCGCCGATCCGCTGGATCTCGCGCAGGTCGGGCCCGAAGATCTTCACACCAAGCGTGGTGCGGATGCCGGTCGAGAGCATGTCGGTTCGGTTCTTGATCGGCATGGTCCAACTGTTCACCGCGCCGGTGATCCGGAGCGCCCGGTCCAGCTCGGCGATCAGCTCGTCCTGATCCATCCCCGGACGCCAACGATCCTGCGGCTTGAGATTGACCGTGGTCTCGACCATCGAGATCGGCGCCCAATCGGTCGCGGTGTTGGCCCGCCCGGCCTTGCCCCAGACGCTCTCCACCTCGGGGAAGGTCATCAGGATGCTGTCCTGCAGCTTGAGCAGCCGTCGCTGCTGGGTGAGTGACACGCTGGGGAGCGTGTTGGGCATGTACATCAGGCTCCCCTCCCGGAGCGGCGGGATGAACTCGCTCCCGAGGTGGGCGAGGGGGTAGAGCGTCACCGCGATCAGCAGGGCGAAGGCGGCGAGGATGGCCACTCGCGCGCGGAGCGACCATCGGAGCAAGGGCCGATAGAGCGCCGCCGCCCAGCGGTTGAGCGGGTTCCGGGCCTCGGGGCGGATCCGGCCGCGCACCAGATACCCCATCAGCACCGGCACGATCGTGATCGAGAGCAGCGCCGCGCTCGCCATCGCGAACGTCTTGGTCAGGGCGAGCGGGCGGAACAGCCGCCCCTCCTGGTCCTCCAGCGTGAAGACCGGCAGGAACGAGAGCGTGATGATCAGGAGCGACATGAAGAGCGCCGGCCCGACCTCCTTCGAGGCCGCGAGCACCCGCTCCCAGTGCGGCCGGTTAGGCTCGTGCTCGATGTGCTTGTGGAGGTTCTCGATCATCACGATCGCCGCATCGATCATCGCTCCGATCGCAATGGCGATCCCGCCCAGCGACATGATGTTCGCGTTGATCCCCATCCACCGGGTGATCGCGAGGGCGGCCAGGATGCCGAGCGGGAGCGTGGCGATGGCCACCAGCGCGCTCCGGGCGTGGAGCAGAAAGAGAACGCAGACGAGCGCCACGATGATCGACTCCTCGATCAGCGTGCGTTCGAGGGTCGCGAGCGAGCGCTGAATGAGATCGGTCCGGTCGTAGGTGGTCACCACCCGCACCCCGGGCGGCAGCGACGGGCCGATCTCGGCCAGCTTCGCCTTCACCCGCTTCACCACGTCGAGCGCGTTGGCACCCACCCGCATCACGACGACGCCGCCCACCGCTTCGCCCTGGCCATTCCGCTCGGCGATCCCGATGCGGAGGTCGGGACCGATGGTCACCGTGGCGACGTCCGCCACCCGGACCGGCCGGCCACCTTCGGCCGCGCCCACCGCCACCTCGGCGATGTCCTCGACACCGCGGAAGTAGCCCTTGCCGCGAATGGCGTAGTCGCTTCCCGCCACCTCGACCGTCCGCGCACCGACGTCGCGGTTCGCCTCGCGCACGGCCTGCGCCACATGGCGGGCGTTGATCCCGTAGCTCTGGAGCCGGAGCGGGTCGAGCAGCACCTGGTACTGCTTCACGTACCCGCCGATGCTCGCCACCTCCGCCACCCCGGGGAGTCCCTGGAGCGCGTAGCGGACCTGGAAGTCCTGGAGCGTGCGGAGCTGGGCGGGCGTGTGGCCCGGCCCCTCGAGGGCGTACTGGAACACCCAGCCGACGCCGGTCGCGTCGGGGCCGAGCTCGGTCTTGGCGCCGGCGGGGAGCCGGGCCTGCACCGCATTCAGCCGCTCCAGCACCCGCGAGCGGGCCCAGTACAAGTCGGTGCCGTCCCGGAAGATGACGTACACGAACGAGGTGCTGAACATCGACTGCCCGCGCACCACCTTCGCCTTCGGCACGCCGAGCATCGCTGTCACCAGCGGGTAGGTGACCTGATCCTCGACCACTTGTGGCGCCTGGCCGGGATAGTCGGTGTACACGATCACCTGCACGTCGGACAGGTCGGGGATCGCGTCCACCGGCATGGTGCGGACGTAGAGCCCGCCCGCGACGAGCAGAGCCAGTGCGAAGGCGGCCACGAGTCCGCGCCGCCGGATCGACCACTCGATGATGCGGGCGATCATCGCGGCTCCTTCCTCGCGGCGCTATCCTGGCCGCCCGCCTGCCCGCCCTCCATCTGCATGCCGCCCATGTCGAGCCCCATGCCCATCTGGAGCATCAGCCCCTGCATCGCGCTCGCGAGGTTGGTCTCGGAGTCGAGCAGGTAGGTGGCCGAGGCGACGACCTCGTCACCGGCCTTGAGCCCACCGACGATCTCCACCAGCGAGTCGCCCCGCGCGCCGGTCTGGACCGGTCGCGGCACGAACGCGCCGTCGCCTCGGTTGACGAACACGAGCTGCTGGGTGCCGGTAGGGAGTACGGCAGTGATCGGCACGCTCAACCGCTCGCTGGCGGCCGGCACGAGCTCGGCCATCGCGAACATGCCGGGCCGGAGCGTGCCGTCGGGGTTGGGGACCTCGACCCGGGCCGTGAGGGTCCGGCTCTTCTCGTCCACCCGCGGCTGAACGAAGCTCACCCGGCCCCGGAAGGTCCGTCCGGGAATCGCGTCGGTGCTCAGTGAGACGGGCGTGCCGACGCGCAGCACCCGGGCGTCGCTCTCGAACACGGCGAGGTCCACCCAGAGCACGGTGCGGTCGGCGATGAGGAAGAGGTTGTCGCCGGCCTGAACCGCCTGGCCTTCGGTCACCATCTTCTCCGCCAGCTCGCCGCTCCGGGGAGCACGCAGCACGATTCGGCGCTGTGCGGTGCCGCTCCGCTCGATCGCCGCGATCTGGTCCTCGGCCACGTTCCAGAGCGCGAGCCGGCGGCGGGCGGCGGCCGCGAGCGTGGAGTCGCCGAGCCGCAGCGCGGAGAGCAGCTCCTCCTGGGCGCTCACCAGCTCGGGTGAATAGAGGGCGAGGAGCGGCTCGCCTTTCCGGACCGGCTTGCCCAGATAGTCGGCGTACAGCTCCTCCACCCAGCCCATCACTCGCGCGTTCACGTACTCGCGCCGCGGCTCGGCATACGTGAGCGTCCCGGCGACGCGGGTGCCCCGACCTACCGGCCGCATCGCGGCGCGGGCGAAGGTGATCCCGAGCCGTTCGGCACCGGCCCGGTTGATTGGTACGGCGCTGTCATTCGTTCCGCCGGGGCCCATCCCCTCCATCGCCGACATGCCGGGCCTGCCTTCCATCCCTTCCATGCCCTGCATGTCTTGCATGCCGGCGTGACCGCCTTCTTTCTCGCCACGGCTACAGGCTGAGACCAGGAGCACGACGGCCAGCGACAGGCCCAGGTTCGAGCGGCGGGTCATGACTCCTCCGGGGCGAGCAGTTGCTCGAGAATGACGAGGTGAGTCAGGTGCTCCGCCGCCACCCGCGCCGCATCGAGCTCGGCTCGGTACAGGGCGTCTTCGGTTGCGAGCACGGTCACGAACTCCACCTGCCCCACGCGATAGGTGCGGAGCGTCGCTTCCACGGTGGCGCGCGCCGCCGGCACTACACGGTCGGTCAGCAGGCGGAGCCGCCGGGCACCCGCCGTGACCTCGGCTCGGGCCGTCCGAATCTCCGCCCCCAGCGCGGCGCGCTCGTCCTCGGCCTCGGCGCGGGCCGCGTCAGCCTCGATGCGAGCCGCCTCGGCGAGCCGGTGCTGCTTCCGCCCGGCCCAGAGCGGGAGGCGCAGCCCGACGAAGGCGGAAAAGAAGTCGGCGCCGAGCGGGCGCGCTCCGTACCGGGCCATGACGGTAAAGTCGGGACGGGCGCCGAGCTGTTCCACCCTGGCCGTCCGCTCGGCGGCGTCCACCGCGGCCTCGCGGGCCCGGATCCGGGGGTGATCCGGTGCAGAATCACTGACGGCAGCCATTGAATCGTGGACCTGCTCGGCGGCGGGCGCGACGAGGTCGGGCCGGATCGGCTCCACGGTCAGTGAGTCCGCACCAGCCACGTTCCGCAGCGCCTTCAATCCTGCGCGAAGCTCGGCCTCCTGCGCCGCGAGCTCGGCCTCCTCGGTCTCGAGCCGGGCCAGGGCGACGCGAGCCTGGAGCGGATCGCTCTGCGGCACGGCGGTGCTCGCATACCGAGCCGTCGACACGTCCACCGCAGTCTCGAGCAGCACCCGCTGGCGCCCGAGGGTGCCGCGGGCCGCCATCACGTAGCGCAGGCGGTAGTACAACTCGGCGGTTCGCACGGCGACGTCGCGGGCCCGCATGCCGGCCGTCGCGCTGCGCATCCGGGCTTCCGCTTCCGCCCGCCGCGTGCGGGCGCCGAGCGTGCCGGGCCAGGGGAACTCCTGGGCGAGCTGAACGTCCACCTCGGTGAAGTCGCTCTCCCGCAACGCAAAGTCGGGCAGCGTCAGGTTCATAACGCCGGTCTCGAGCATCGGATCGGGCAGGGCGCCGGCGGCTCGCACTCGAACCGCGGCGGCTCGCGCGCTCTTACGGTTCGCGGCGAGCCCGGGATTGGCGGCGAGCGCCTCATGAGTGAGGCGGATCAGGAGCGAGTCACGCACGGGCTCCTGGGCGGCCAGGCTGCCCGGGAGGTACATCCCGAGCAGCCCGGCTAGCGCGCACAGCGAGCGGGCGGTCACGCCGCTCCCTCCGGTCGCTCCAGGAGCGCCGCGGCGTGGGATCGCTGTTCGGTGTTGAGGGCGGCAACCGCGCGGTCGTACGCCTCCGCCGGGGAGGTCAGCCGAATCGCGGTGACCCACGGCTTCGAGCTCACGCGGTGAAGGGCGGCTTCCCGGGCGAGCTCGTCCGAGAGCGCCTGGAGCGAGCGGACCTGCTCCGAGGAGAGCATCAGCTCGGCGCGAGCGGCGACAAGGCGTGCTGGAACATCCGCGGCCGGCAGGCCGGCCAGATTGAGGTGTGCGTGCTGCGCCCGAGCGGGGGCCGCCAGCAGCAGAACGGCGGCCGCCGTCAACAGGACGAGGCGAAAATTGCGGTACATGAGAACATCCTCCCAGAGAGCATGTGCCGGACCCGATATCCGCGGCGCGCGGGAGGTTCCCGGACGCGAGTCGCCTTGAGGCGAGCACTGGTCTCGGACAGGCGCGTGCGCGCCTGCCCCTTACGCGAGGTAAGTCGGGGTCAGGCTCTGGGAGGGTGGAACGGTGGGGCGAGCGCCGGCCCGCCCGGACTTGCGGGCACCAGGCCGAGCTGCAAAGCAACAGGCTCGTCGGGAGCCGGGAGGTTGATGGCCGACTGAAGAACCGCGACGCCGGCCGGGCTGCACAGCACGGCGTCCGGGCAGGCGTGTGGTACCGATGGCGCCTCGCCTGGTGGGGATACGGCCGCGGCGTGGGCCGGCATCGCGCATTCGTCGCTGCCCATGGTCTGCTCGAGGCAGACCACGCCCGCGGCCAACGGCCGAAGCTGGATCAGCAGCAACAAGGTGGCGATAACCAGGCGCATAATGGACCGTAGCGGCTCGGAGCACCGGAGACAAGATCTCGTGCGACAAACGCCGCCGCGGCCCGGCAGGTTCCAGTCAGATCCGGGCGAACCAGGGATCGCCCTGGTCCTCCCAGTACCGGCGCTTCGCGATCGCGGACGCCGCGGTCGTACCGATGCCGCCTCGTGGTCGTGGGCACCCCTTGACCCTATACCAACGTACCGGGTCTATAGTGGGTGGTGGACGCCGGGATGCCCAATGAAGACGCTGACTATCGGACAGGTCGCTGCGGCCGCGGCCGTCAACATCCAGACGATCCGGTACTACGAACGCCGAGGTCTGTTGACCACTCCACGGCGAACACCGTCCGGATATCGGCAGTATACGGAGGATGCCGTGAACCGGCTCCGGTTCATCAAGCACGCGCAGGAGCTGGGTTTCTCGTTGAAGGAGATCCAGGAGCTGCTGGCGCTCAGGGTTAGACATGCTGCCGCCTGCGACCCGGTCGCGCGAAAGACTTGGCAGAAGATCGAGCTCGTGGAACAGAAGATCCGACACCTGGACCGAATCAGAGAGACCTTGGAGCAGCTCGCCGCGGCGTGTGCGGCCCGACGGCCGACTGACGACTGCCCGATTCTCGAGGCACTGGAACACGATGCTGTCGCCGATCAGTAAAGCGATGCTCGCCGCCGCCGGAGGCGTCGCCGCCGCGGTCGGCTCCGCTCTCTGCTGTGCGGGGCCGCTGGTGGCCGTTTTCCTGGGGCTGAGTGGTGCCGGCCTCGCGGCGATCTTCGAACCACTGCACCCTTACCTGGTGGGTGCGACCACGCTGTTTCTCCTGCTGGGATTTCTCGCGGTCAGCCGCGAGGAACGACAGGCGTGCCAGCCGGGCCAGCTCTGCGCCTCCCCGACAGTCCGCCGCCGAATGAAGCGGCTGCTCTGGCTCGCGACCGGTATTGCTATCTCGCTGGTAGCTTTCCCCTGGTGGGCGGGGGTGTTTCTGGAGTAGGAGGTTCGGCATGACTGAATGCTGCGCGCCCGATGAACTCGATCTCACTCGCCGGGCGATGATGCGGTTCGCTCTTTGGGGGTTGCCGGCGGTAGCGCTTATCACAGGAATTTTCGTCAGCCCTGGTTGGCGAACGATCGTGTGGACCACTGCCCTCGCGGTGGCCGGGACCGGCTGCGTTGCCAACGCCTCCCGGTGTGGTCGCGTGCACTGCTACTTCACGGGTCCGCTCTACCTGATCTCCGGCGCCGTCACGCTCGCCTACGGGCTGGGCATTCTCCCCTTAGGCCCGGATGGCTGGTTCTGGATCGGGGTAGCGCTCGCCGCGGGAAGTTGCATGCTCGGCTACCTGCCGGAGCGGATCTGGAGCAAATACGTGAACCGTGAATTTCGAATCGGAGGCCCGCCATGATCTCGCGTCTACAACTGCTCCCGCTGCTCGCCGGGGCCCTCGGCAGCGCAGCGATCGTCTGTCCCTTGTGTGACTGGGGCCCCGGGTCCGCCCGAGCCGAGAGTCTGCGCCAGCAGCCGGCGGATACGGCCACCGTTCGGCTGCACGTGTCGCGCATGACGTGCGGCAGCTGCCCCGCGACGGCACGGCTCGCGCTCAAGAGGTTGCCGGGCGTTTACAGCGCCACCGTGACGCTGGCCGACAGCCTCGGCGTGGTGCGGTACGATCCCAGTCGGGTCACACCGGAGCAGATTGCCGCGCATCTCACCCACCGGACGGGATTCGGCGCAACGATTCTGTCCGACACAATGGAGACACCGCACCGGTCGGGGGGCACCTGAGATGAGTGCCCGCCGACAAACGGATTTCGATCTGATCGTCGTGGGGGGAGGCTCCGCCGGCTTCGCAGCCGCGATCAAGGGCTCGGAGCTGGGGGCGAGGGTCGCGCTGGTGGAGGGCGGCACGCTCGGCGGCACGTGTGTCAACGTCGGCTGCGTGCCGTCGAAGACCCTTCTCCGCGCCGCGGAAGCCAACCACCGGCGAGTCCATCATGGGTTCAGGGGCATTCCAGCCACCGCCGGCCAGCCGGACTGGCCGGCGGTTCGCGGCCAAAAGGACGAGCTGGTTGCAGAGCTCCGCCAGGCCAAATACTGGGACGTGCTACGGTCCTACGAGCGAGTCACCCTCCTCCAGCAGCAGGCGAGGTTTACCTCGAGTCACGAGGTCCGTCTGGCCGACGGCCGGACGCTGAGCGGCGGTAAGGCAGTGATCGCGACCGGCTCCTCTCCGTGGGCCCCGGCAATTCGCGGTCTCCCCGAAGCGGGGTACCTCGACAACGCCAGCGCGATGGCGCTCGACCGTTTGCCCGCCTCGCTCGTGGTTGTAGGCGCCAGTGCGGTGGGGCTCGAGCTGGCGCAGATGTTCGCCAGGTTAGGCTCGGAGGTAACCGTTCTGGAGGCCGAGCCCCGGGTTGTCCCGGCCGAGGACCCGGCGATCGGCGAGGCCCTCGGGAACTACTTGCGTGCCGAGGGGCTCGAGGTGCGGGCAGGCGTCCGGGTCGAGGAGGTGAGTCGGGAGAAGGGCGGTTATACGATCCGTTTCCAGCAAGACGGTCAGAGCCACACCGCCCGGGGCGACCAGCTCCTCGTCGCAACCGGACGCCGCGGTAATACCAACGGTCTTGGCCTTGAGACGATCGGCGTGGCGCGCGGGAAGAAAAGCGAGATCCTGGTGAACGAATTCCTGCAGATCGGGAACTTGGACATGTACGCCGCAGGCGACGTGCTCGGCGACCCGATGTTCGTGTACGTGGCGGCCTACGGCGGGACGCTCGCGGCGGAAAACGCGCTGGGCGGTACCGTCCGACGCTACGACCTCTCAGCCCTGCCCAGGGTGACGTTCACCGATCCAGCGGTCGCGTCGGTGGGGCTCACTGAGGCTGCAGCGCGGGCCTCGGGAATGCAGCCCCTCGTTTCGCAGTTGCCGCTGGAGCATGTGGCGCGAGCGCAGGCAGCCCGCGAGACCCGCGGATTCATCAAGCTCGTCGCGGAGGCCAAGACCCGAAAGATCGTGGGCGGCCACATTCTGGCCAGCGATGCGGGGGAGATTATCACCGAGCCCGCGCTCGCGGTCAGGTTCGGGCTCACGATCGAGGATCTCACCTCGACGTTCCACCCGTATCTCACGCTGTCGGAAGGGGTCAAGCTCGCCGCGCAGGCATTCACGAAGGACGTGGCGAAGCTGTCCTGCTGTGCTGCGTAGACCGAGCGTTCGCCGTGCAGCCCAGCCACTCGGGCCCTTGGGAACAAACTCCGCCGTCGGCCGCCCCCGGTCAGATACCCGCGAACCAGGGATATCCCTGGTCCTCCCAATAGCCGCCGGGCCGCTCGCGTGTAAACGTCACTGCCGTCAAGTACTTGGTCATCTTGTAGCCGAGCTTGACCGGCGAGTAGAGCCGGAGCGGGGCGCCGTGGTCGGGCATCAGGGGGCGGTCGTTGAAGCCGTAGGCGAGCATGGTCTGGGGGTGCATCGCGCTCGCCATGTCCCAGCCGTTGAAGAATCCGGTGTCGAACGAATCGAACCGCAGGTAACGCGCCGCCGCCGTGGGCTCGACGAGCTCTGCAAGGGCGCGGACCGGCACGCCGGTCCAGGTGGCGACCGCCGTCCAGCCCTC
>JBOHSN010000059.1:0-25680 GCA_050733215.1 Gemmatimonadales bacterium | reverse complement strand
CGCCTCGCCTGACGGCGAGGCGGCCTCTGTGTGCACCTACCCGGCGGTTACTGCAGCGACCAGCGCAGGCCCAGGGTCACCGGGACCATGTACGCGGTCTCGTCCATGAAGATCGCGTGGAAGCGCCCTTCGGCGAACACCGCCGCGCGCTTGCCCACCGCGACGTCGAACCCGGCGCCGGCGTTCGCGCCGAAATCCGTCTGCGAAGCGGAGGTGCCGAGAACCGAGACCTTCCCATTGTACAGGCCGACCCCGCCGATCAGGTACGGCCGCGCGCGGCTGGCGCCGGGGAAGGCGAACACCGCGTTGGCGGTCCCGCCCATCAGACGGGTGTTGCCGTCGATCCCGCCCTCGAGGCCGAACCGGTTGTAGAAGCCGTCCACCTGCAGGCCCACCGGGCTCGAGCCGGGCTTCACTCGTGCCACGAGCTGGCTGCTCCAGCCAGTCGTGGCAGCGTCGCCGAACGAGCCGGTCGGCACCGCGGCGCCGCCGCCAAACCCGAGGCTCGTACCCTGCGCCTGCGCGACGTGGGCGCTCAACGCCAGCGCGACTCCCATCGCAACACCCCGAACGAGAGCGGTCTTCATTGTTCCCTCACCATGATGTCGGTTGTCGATTACCGTCGAAGGACGCGTTGCGGCGTCCGCCGACGATCGGGCAACCCTCCTGCCAGACTGGTGGTCAGAGCCGGGATGGGAGGTGCGAACTATGCGTGGCGCTTGAGATTGACTCGCTCGCCGGGCGCGGCGGACCCGGGTCCGCCGGCCGCTGAATCGGCGGGCACATGACGGCGCGATGCAAGGCTCGGGTGGGAACCGCTATGCGGGGGGTTGCAGCGGACGGGAATGCAAGAATCGGCGGCTATGAAGCGCTCTGCGCGGAAGCCAGAAGGGGCTCGCTGAGCGCGCGCTCGACCTTGGCGAGAAGCTCGTCGTCGCTGAACGGCTTCGCGAGGAAAGGCGCGGTCATCCGCCGCTGGCCCAGTCGGCTGAAGACCTCCTCGCCATGTGCGGACATGAGGAGCACACGCTGGGTGGGCCAGGTCTCGAAGATCTCGGTACTCAGAGTGGCCCCGTCCACGTTGGGCATGATGGCATCGACGATCACGAGCTCCATGCGCCCCGGTGCCATGCGGAGTACCTCCAGCGCTTCCGCCCCGTCCGAGGCCTCGAAGACCCGGTAGCCGGCGGCGTTCAGGATGCGGTAGGCGAGGCGGCGGACGACGGGCTCATCATCCACGATGAGGACGGTGGAGGGCGCGGCTTCCATTCGGGTATTCTGAGACCGAATCCACCGAAGTGCGGTGAGCGAGGTCACGATCGCTAGCTGCGCGGCTCTCCCGAGCTCCGGAGGTGGATCGCCCGAACGGCCGCGATCGTGTCGGCGTCTGCCGGGGCCTTATCCGGCCGGTACTGCTTGACCCGCGCGAACCTCAGCGCCACGCCGCCGGGATAGTGCGGGCTCGCCTGCACGTCGTTGAACGCCACCTCCACCACCAGCTCCGGCCGCACGTGCACCGTATGCGCATCGCGGCCGACCTCGAGCTGGAGCAGCCGCTCCGTCTGCCACGCGAGCATCTTGTCCGTCAGCCCCTTGAACGTCTTGCCGAGCATGACGAAGCCGCCGCTGTCCGGATCGCGCGCACCGAGGTGCAGGTTACTCAGCCAGCCGCGGCGGCGGCCGTGTCCCCATTCCGCCGCGAGGACCACGAGGTCCAGCGTCTGCGCGGGCTTGAGCTTGAGCCAACGGCCGCCGCGCCGCCCCGCCTCGTACGCGGCATCGAGCGCCTTGGCCATGATTCCCTCATGTCCGCGCGCCAGCGCGCCGCGCATGAACTCGCGTGCGGCATCGGCCGAGCCCGTGACGAGCCTCGGCACGACGAGCGGCGCCGGCAGCGCGTCGCCGAGCGCGAGCAGCCGCCGGTCCAGCGGCTCATCCAGCAGCGAGCTCCCGTCGCGATAGAGCGCGTCGAAGAAGAATGAGCTGAGCGGGAGCTCGCCGCGCAGCCGCTCCACGTCCAGCCGGCGGCCGAAGCGGCGCATGGTGACCTGAAACGGATATGGCTTGCCGTCGGGACGGAGGGCGACGGCCTCCCCGTCCAGAATGAGCTCGCGCGCCGGCAGCGCCCGCACCGTCTCGACCAGCTCCGGCACGGCGACGGTGACGTCGTTCAGCCGCCGGGAGAACACGCGCACCTCGTCGCCGCCCTTGTGCACCTGCACCCGCGCGCCGTCGAGCTTGAACTCCAGCGCCGCCTCGCCCAGCACGGCGATCGCGGCGTCTTCGTCCTCGGCGGTGTCCGCGAGCATCGGGAGCACCGGCCGGAAGAGCTGAACCGAGAACCGCGACAGGCCCGCCTCGCCCGCGGCGAGCACTCCGGCGGCAACCGCGGGAAGATCGCCGGCGAGCATCACGGCACGGCGCACCCGTTCCGCCGGGATCCCCGCCGCGCGGGCCACCGCATCGGTGACGAGTCCCTCGAGCGCGCCCTGCCGCAGCTCGCCCATGATCAGGCCGGCGAGGAACCGCTGCTCCTCAGGAGTGGCGCGCGCCAGCAGCTCGCCGAGCAGACGGCGCTTCCGATCGGCTGAGCCGGGGCCGGATGTGCCCGCGACGGCACGGAGCGCCGAATCAACATCGCGGAGCTCGAGCGACGCCGTCTCCGCCGCCGCTCCGGGTGTGGCGCTCTGGAATACCGACCAGCCCACGCCGAGCTTCTCCTGGCGGGTCGAGCCGCAGAGATATGCCGTGACGAGTTCGGCCTCGTCCGCCGGCGCGCTGCGGAGCAGCGAGGCGAGCAGCCCGATCTTCTCGAGCCGCCCGCTCGCCTCGGCGACCCGCCGCGAGGTCTCGACCAGCGCCCCCAGCCTCATCGCCGGAAGCTACCTCCGTGACGACGGTCATGGCCGATCCGGCCGGCCGGCCGCACCGTGGATGCGATGTCCGCGTCCAGCCGCTGGTTGCATCGTCTTGGCGTCGTTGCCACGGGGGCCCTCGTGGCGGTGGTCACGCTGCTCGCCCTGCTCCAGCTCCCTCCCGTCGCGACCTGGCTTATCCGCCGCTTCACCAGCTTTGTGCCGCTCAATCCCGGCTACCGGCTCGCCGTGGGACGGGTGAGCGGGGATTGGGTGCACGGCCTCCAGCTCGAGGACGTCCGGCTGGCGCGCGGCGAGCGCGCACTGGCCACGGTCGAACGGCTCCGGGTGGGGTACGACCCCCGGCGGCTCCGGGGCGCCGAGACGCGGCTGGACGAGCTCGTGGTCCAGGGCGCGCGTGCGACGGCGCGGCGGCAAGGGCAGGGCTGGGACCTGGCGAGCGTGCTCCGCCGCCCGGCCGACACCACACGCGGCGGCGCGTTGAGCGTGGGCCGGCTCGCGCTCCGCGACGTCCAGCTTACAGCCTGGGTGTCGCCGGACTCCGCCATCCAGGTGCGGAGCCTCACGCTCCTGGGCCGGAACCTCATGCTGGGCGAGGAGGTGCTGCTGACGATCGACGATCTCAGCGCCGCCGTCGCCCCGCCCGGCACCAACCGGTACTTCGCCGTGGCGACGCGTGGAGCGCTCGCGCCCGAAGCGCTCCGCTTCGATCCGATCCGCATCCAGACCGAACGGACCGACATCGTGGGGCGCGCGGTGCTGCCCCGCCGCTTCGACGAGCCGGCGCAGCTGAATCGGCTCGACGTGCAGCTGAACGCGCGACCGCTCGCGCTCGAGGATCTCGCCGCGATCGCGCCCGTCGTGCGGCCGGAGGGAGATCTCAGATTCGAGGCCCGGGCCACCGGCGAAGGACGGCTCGTCACCGCGAAGCTCGCTGCCCGGCTCGGCGAGGCCACGCTGGCGGTCGACGGCAGCACCACCCTAGAGCGAGGCCGGCCGGCCAGCTATCGGGCCAAAGCGGATGTCGAGCGGCTCGACCCGTCACAGCTCCTGCGCACCGCGCCCGCCGGCGACATCACCGGCGAGATGACCGCCGATCTTCGGGGCGCAGCATTGTCGCAGAGCGAGGGCCGGATCGACCTCGAGCTCGCACCGTCGCGGGTGGGCGGCACCACGCTGCGGCGCCTCGATCTCTCGGCCGACTTGGCCGCCGGGCGGGCCGACCTGACCCTGCTCGGCGACCTCCCGGCCGGCGAGCTTCGCGCGCGCGGATGGGCGCGCCCGTTCGACTCGCTGCCGTCCTATCGCCTCACCGGCACCGCTCGGCGGCTTCCCGGCACCGATGCGGCGGTCCGCGCGCTCGCCGGTGCGCAGGGGAACCCCGTGCTCGACGTGCGCTTCCGGCTCGGCGGATCGGGCGTCGCTCCCTCCGCGGCCCGGGTGACCGGCCGGGTGGACCTCACCGCGGTGCGAGAGCGCGGCGACGACGTCGCGCTGGGCCATGCCGATGTCGCGCTCGCCGGCGGGCGGCTCGAAGCCAGGCCCGATCTGCTGGTCGGCGGCGGCCATGTGCGCGCGGTCGCCACCGCGCGCCTGGGCGACAAGATCCGGGTGGACCTGCGGCGCGGCGTCATCGACAGCGTGGACCTGGGCCAGTTGCTCGGCGACACCATCCCGAGGCCGTTGTCCGGCAGCTTCACCCTCCAGTATTGGGACGGGCTCGCGCGCGCAACCCTCGACGCGGGCCTCGAGGGCGGCCGGATCACGATGGATGCCGAGGGCCGGCCCCTCGACTCGACCCGCGCCTTCGTCGTGCGGCGTGCCGCGCTCGAGCGAATGGACCTCGGCGCGCTGCTCGGCGCCCCGGCGCTCGCCGGCCCGGTGAGCCTGACCGCGGAAGCGCGCGGACGCTGGAGCGAGCGCGCTCGGGTCGTGCGCGGCACGGTCGAGCTGCAGCCTTCCCGGCTCGCGTCGGTCGAGCTTGACGGCGGCACGCTGGCCGCCGAGCTCGCCGGCGAGCGACTCACTTACGACGCCACGATCCAGATGGGGAACGGCACGGTTGCGCTCGCGGGCGACGGCACCCCGAGAGCCGCCGTGCCGGCCTTTGCGGTGCGCCGGGGACGCGCCGACTCAGTCGATCTCGGCGCGCTCCTCGACCGGCCGGGCCTCAGCACTGCTCTCAGCGCCCGCTTCACCGCGACGGCCGCCGGACGCGCGGCGGACAGCCTTCGCGCGGACCTCGCCATCGAGCTGCTCCCGTCGCGGGTGAACGGCGCGGAGCTCGACAGCGGCCGAGCGACGTTGCGGGTCGAGGACGGCGCGTTGCGCGGAGATATCCACGCCTTGGGCCGCGATGGACAGCTCGACAGCCGCGTCGTCGGGAGTCTGGGCCACGGCGGTGCGGACCTGAGACTGGAGGGCGGCGCCCGGCTTGAACGGCTCGCCCGGTGGACCGGCCGCGCCGACGCAGACGGACGGCTCGAGTCGCGCTTCGCGCTTCACGCGCTCACCGACAGCGCCGGACTCCGCGCGCTCGACGGTTCGGTCACGACCGCCGGCGCGATCGGTGACGTGCGACTCGATCCGCTGCATATCGCGCTGGTCCCGGACACCGACGCGGTGCGGGTGGACACCCTGATTCTCCGGTCGAACGTCGCGGCGCTCGATGGTGGCGGGCGAGTGGCGCTCAGAGACAGCGTCCACGACGACACGCTTCGGGTGGCGGGGCGCGTCTTCGACACCGCCCCCCTGGCCTCGCTCTTCGGATCCGACACGGTGTCGCTCGACTCCGCCGAGGTGACGCTCGCACTCACCGGCAGCGCCGGCCGCCGCACCGCGGCCGGCAACGCCGAGGTGCACCGGGTCTTCTTTGCGGGCAACCTCGCCGAGCACGTCACCGTGAAGGCTGCGACGACGCTCGACGGAATGCGCGCCGCCGCCGTCTCCGGCGAGCTGATCGTCGAAGGGGGCGCCTATGGCAGGATGCGTATCCCCGAGGCGAAGGTGGTCGCGCGCTACGACTCGATCGTCGCGTTCCAGGCCACGGCCACGCTCGACGACAGCATCCGATTCGCCACGACGCTGCGCGGCACCACGCGCGGCGACACCGTGCACGCCGCCGTTCAGCGGTTCGATCTCTCCGAGTGGTCGCTGGCGCGGCCCGCGAACCTGGTGCTGGGGCCGCGGATCGAGATCGACCGCTTCGAGCTCCGGGACGGGGAGCGTCGCATCGAGATTGACGGAATGCTCGACCGGTGGGGGAAGAGCGACCTCACGATCGAGCTCGACAGCGTGGACCTCGACGTGCTCGACGACCTCGGCCTGGCGCCGGTGCCCGGCCTGGTGGACGGATCGCTGCGGCTGGCCGGGCGGGCGGACGCCCTGAGTCTGGAAGGGAAGCTCGGGCTCGTGGTGCGGGAGCGCGGGGGCACCCAGCAGGTGGGTCGCATGGGGATGGAGCTCGCCTGGACCGCGGCCGGACTGCGGATCAACACGGTCGCGGCCGCGAACGAAGGCGGCTTCCTGACGGTCAGCGGCACACTGCCGATCCGCTTCGGTCTCACTCCCGCCGACACCATCGACATCGACCGCGGCCCCGCCGACGCCGTGAACCTTCGTGCGCTGAGCGACAGCTTCGGCCTCGCGTTCTTCAACCCGCTCCTGCCGCCGGAGGCTGCTCGCGATCTCAAGGGGCGCCTCGAGCTCGATGCCCGGATCGGCGGGTCGCTCGACGCGCCCCGGGCGGACGGCAGCTTCGCGCTCGACAGCGCGGGGCTCACGCTGCCGTCCATCGGTGTGACCTACGATCGAGCCCAAGCCCGCGGGCGGCTGGCGGGAGACCGCGTCACGATCGACTCGGTCCGGGTGTTCACCGGGAAGGACGGCGCTGTCACTGCGCGGGGAACCGTTCTGCTCCGGCCGCTGGACGATCCCACGCTCGCGCTGACGGCCGATCTGCGGAACTTCCGCGTCTCCGACTCCAAGGAGCTCCGCTCGATCGCATCGGGCCAGGTGCGCCTGGGCGGAACGGTCGTGACCCCCGCGCTCACCGGAAAGGTACGGTTGGGCCGCACCGAGCTGTTCGTCGGGACCCAGGCGGCCGCGGTGCAGGTCGAGAACGTCGAGCTCACGCGCGACGACATGCGGCAGCTCGCGCGGTACTTCGGGCCGGCCGTGATCCGGGAGGCGAAGGGGACTCCGGGTCTGATCGAGCGATTCCAACTCGACATCGCGGTCGAGATGCCCCGCCGCGTGTGGATCCGCAAGCGGAGGACGCCCAAGATGGACATCGAGCTCGCCGGCACTCTCCAGCTCCGGCAGAAGCCGATGCAGCCGATGGAGTTCTTCGGCCAGGTGGAGCCGGTGCCGGGACGCTCGTACCTCGAGATCTCCGGCCGCGAGTTCCGGCTCAGCGGCGGCGAAATCCGACTCGAGGGACCGGTCGAGGCGACCCGCCTCGATGTCACCGCCGAGTACCAGGTGCCGACCGCGGGCAATGCGAACGACGAGGGCGTGATCATCACGGTCCACGCCACGGGCCACCCCGACAGCCTCGCGCTCGCGTTCAGCTCCGACCCGAGCATGAGCCAGGAAGACATGCTCTCGTACATCGTCACCGGGCGGCCTGCCTCGGACAACCCGCTCGCGGGTCGCGAATCGGGCGGGGGTGGCATCGGCCAGCAGGTCGCCTTCGGAGCGCTCGCTGAAGCGGCATCCACCCGGGCGGGAGAAGGGCTTGGCTTCGACGTCTTCCAGATCCGGCAGGAGGGCACCCGCGGACTCACGCTCACCGCCGGCCGGTATCTCGCGTCGCGGCTCTTCCTCAATTTCCAGCTTCCGCTACAGCTGGGCGGCGGATCGCGCACCGACCCCGGCGCGAATCTCGGCCCAGGGTTCGAGCTCGAGTACTCCGCGCACCGGTGGCTCCGCGCCGGGATTCGCGGCGGCAGCATCAGCCCCGGCGTCTCGCTTCGCGCCCGCCATGCGTATTAGGAGGGGCTCTGTCGCGCTCGTCTTGCAGGCACTGGCCCTGCTCGCGCTCGCGGCGCCGGTGCGCGGCCAGGACGCGCTGAGCGGCGTCGGCCCGGAGACCGAGGTCGCGTCCATCGAGTTTCGCTTCGAGGACGGCCCCACGCTGGACGAAGCGGATCTGCGGCGGCGTATCGCCCTCACCGCGCGCGGGGGTCTGGCCGGCCTGCGCGACGTCCTCGCCTTCATCCCGTTCGTACCGGCGGTGGGCGTGCACCCGTTCGATCCGCTGGAGCTCGGGCGCGACGGGATCCGGCTGCGCAATTACTACCAGCGATCCGGCTTCCCGAAGGTGGAGGTCCGGTACGATGTGCGCTTCGACGCGGCGCCCAACCGGGTGCAGGTCGCGTTCGTGATCCGGGAGGGGCCGCCGCTCGCGATCGCCGCGCTCGACTTCGTCGGCGACACCGGCGCGCTGGCGGTGCCGTCCGAGCTCGAGTCCGAGTGGTCGGACTTCGTCGAGCACGAGCGCGAGCAGGCCGAGCGATACGGCGAGACCGAGCGGCTGGCGCTCGCGGACAGCACGGCGCGGTGGTTCCGGCACGCCGGCTATCCCTTCGCCGTCGCGGAGCCGGTCGCGGAGATCGATACGGCGGCCAATACCGCGGACGTCACCGTGCACGTGCGGCCCGGGGTACGCGCGCGGATCCGCGAGGTCGTGGTGCGCGGCAATTCGACAGTCTCGGCCCATCACCTCGTGCGTCCCCTGCCGGTCGGCGCCGGCGACTGGTACGACGGCTCGGCGCTGGAGAAGGGTCGCCAGCAGCTCGTCCAGCTGGACATCGTGCGGCACGCCACGCTGCACGTGCCGGAGGACAGCGCACACGACTCGACCGTCGCGGTGCGGCTCGATGTGGCGGAGAATCCGCCGCACCTCATCCGGGGCGAAGTGGGGGTCGGGTCGGGCGGCGGACTTTCAGCCGAGGCCCACTGGACCCACCGCAGCTTCCTCGGCGGACTGCGCACCTTCACCCTCGGGGTGGCGGCCCAGTCCGGCGTGCTCTCGCTGACCGACCCGCCGGAGCAGCTCTACAGGGCAAGCGCGACGGTGTTCCAGCCGTTCGTGGGCGACCGGCACCTGTCGGTGGCCGGCGGGCCGTTCGTGGAGTACCGGAACGATCTCCGCGACCGCTCGCAGGCGATCGGCTTCGAGGGCACGGTCGTGTATGCGTCGGGGCCGCTCCGCTCGATCTCGCTGGGCTACACGATCTCGCACCGGCGGGTGCTGGACTATGGCTTCGGCGAGGACCTCGACCCGTCCGACTACCTGCCGCTGCTCGGACTCGCGACGCCGGCCGGTGTGGGGTCGCTCGACACGACCCGGAACCGCAGCGTGCTCTCGCTCGAGGGCAGCTGGGGCCGGCTCGACCGGTTCGCCAACCCGCGCGAGGGATACGTCCTCAGGCCCCGGATCGAGGTCACGACGCCGGGGTTCAACACGAGCGAGTACTTCCTGGCCGAGCTCGCGGCGACGTTGTACCTGCCGCTCACCGACCGGATCGGGTTCACCGTGCGCGGTTCGGGGGGGCGGATCGTTCCGTTCGGCCGCAGCGTGGAGGACGCCGCGACGGAGTCGCCGTTCATCTCGCTGCTCCGGCTGCGGGACGTCACTTTCGCAGCCGGCGGGACGCGCGACGTGCGCGGCTGGGGCAGTCAGCTCGCCGGGCCCAAGCTGCCCGAGATCCGGGTCCTCACAGAGGAGAACGAGGCGGGCGAAGCGGTGACCGACACGATCGCGGAACGCTACACGCCGGTCGGTGGCCTCGCGCGGCTCACCGGCTCGCTGGAAATGCAGTTGCCGCTGCCGCTGCCGAGCGACAAGTGGAAGAGCTTCGTGTTTCTTGATGGGGCCCGGGTGTGGACGCCGGATTCCCGCTTCGCCCTGAACGCCGGCGTGATCGATCAGGACGACTTCTTCGCGTCAACCGGCGTCGGGGTGGGCTACGAAACCATCGTGGGGGCGGTACAGTTCGCGCTCGGCTACAAGCTCAACCCGTCGGAGCTCGATCAGCGGTCGCCGCAGGCGGTGCTCGACGCTCTGAGCGCGGGCCAGTCGATCGAGTCCGTGCCCACCGAGTCACGGCGCCGTTGGCATCTCCATTTCTCGATCGGCGCCACGTTCTGAGAGTCCGAAGCCGACGATCGCGCCGGGGCGCTCTCGAGGCGCCAGGTGACTGGCGCGTGCATGCCCGTCACGGGCTGACAGGCGGTGGGGGGGCGGGGTCGCGCGGGCGCAGCGACGAATACACCGCGATGCACGCCACCACGAGGTTGGCTACGATCACGGGCGGGGCGTCGATCCCGGCACCGTACACGATCCACAGACCCGCGGCCAGCGCCTGGGTGCGGCGCAGCCCTGCCGGCGTCCGCTGGAAGTACGAGGTCGCGAACAGCGCCGTGGCGACCCAGCCGATCCACTGCGGGGCACCGGCGCTCACTTGCCCACCGGCGCGAGCGAGTCACGGATCGTCACCGAGTCGGTACGCGTCTTCTCCCACTCCTGCACCAGAAAGCCGTGCGACTCGAAGTACGCGTGGATGGCCGCCGGGTTCATCCCGACGATCTCCTCCAGGATCGGCACGAGCACGCTGAGCCCGTCATCGCTCAGGATCGTGCGCCGCGCGATGGGCGTCAGATACCGGTTCTCGGACGCGGCGATCGTGAGCCCGTTGAGCCGGTTCACGTGCAGCATCACGTGCACGTCGGAGCTCCCGTCGCCGACGTACACCAGCCGGTCGTGGCCGATTCCCAGGCTGCTCCGAAGCGCCTCGACGACCGCGACCTTGCCGTAGCCCGCGGCCACCCGCACGATCGATTCGATCTCGCCCGACGCAGCGTAGCGGAAGCGCGTGCCGAAGATGCGTTCCGGCGGCACGATGCCCTCCAGCGCCGACTGGATCACCTCTTCGGGCGCCGCGGAGATCACGTAGAACGCGAACCGGTACCCGGGGAGGCCGTCGAGCAGACGGCTGAGCGAGCGGATGTTCTGCTTGAGCCGGATGCGGCGGCCTACCTCCTGGAGGTGTTCCCGCCTGACCCGCCGGTACTCCGGATCGTGCAGAAGCAGATAGGCCAGCTCCGCGCCCTGCTGCACCAGGTGGATCGCGGCGAGGCCTGCCGCCCGCTCCTCGAAGCCGTCAATGCCGAGCAGCTCGCTCAGGACGATACCGGAGTCGTTGAAGCTCAGCGTCTGGTCGAAATCGCTGGCCAACAGATAGTGCTTGGTCACCTGCTCCATGCTCACCCGCTCACGCTGGGGACTAGGGGGCTCTCGTGCAAGGTGCGGGCCGCCCTCTGATTGCGACAACTTTGTCGGGGTACCCGGGCAGGTGCGACCCCGCCTTGCGCGGTAACGCTGGGCCCGCTAGCTTTGCGCCGGGGTTAAAGCGCGCGGCAGCACACCGAAAATCCACTGGGATCCGAGGGGGCTGGCCAATGCGCCGGCCCCTCTTCATTCAAAGTGTTCGGCCGTACGGCGCATGTCCGCACTCCGACCACACACCTATCAGGAGCAGGAACAATGCGTACGACCGGCACGGTCAAGTGGTTCAACGATGCGAAGGGCTTCGGCTTCATCACCCCGGAGGGCGGGGCCAAGGATTGCTTCGTGCACCACTCGGCCATCCAGGCTGAAGGCTTCAAGAGCCTGGCTGAAGGCGAGCGGGTGGAGTTCGACGTCGTGCAGGGCCAGAAGGGTCCCGCGGCGGAGAACGTTCGGAAGCTCGGCCGATAAGCCGCAACCCGCGGTATCGGTAACGGAACGGCCGGCTCGCCTCAGGTGAGCCGGCCGTCTCTGCTTTCAGCCCTGCCTCAGCGGCGGAACTGCACCACGGCGGCGCTCGAATCCACCAGGCAAGTCCCTTCGTGACCCGTTCCGAGGCTCCAGTCGACGAGCACGGTGCCGCGGTCGTCGGGCGTGCCGGCGCTCAACCCCACCTCGTCCGGCCGGGCGCCGGTCTCGCGCACGACCGTTCCGCGGCAGGCGTCGAGCTGCTCCCGCGTTACCCGCGGCGGCTCCGCTTCGGCGTCGCGGTCGGCGGGATCAGTGGGCCGGGGAAGGGGAGCGGAGGGGGGAGGCGCCGCCGGGTGCGGCTCCCTCGCGACCTCACGACGCGGCTGGGGCGTGCGCTCGGTCTCCACGCTCAGCACGGTGCCGTGCGAGTCGACGCGGCAGGAGCCGGCCGCGGCGGCGTCGATGTCCCAGTTCACGAGGTCGCTGCCGTCGCTCGCGTCGTGCGCCCGCGAGCTCGTCCGCACGCGCGTCTCGGGCACCCGCCACCGCCGGGCGATCTCCGTGCGACAGGCATCGAGCGCGAGCTGGCTGGCCCACGCGGACCCGGTGGCCTGCACCGGACGGGCGGTGGCGGGCCTGGCCTCGCGGTCCTCGCCGCCCGGCTCGGGCACCGGCACGACCTTGAGACTGCCGCAGGCCGCCGCGGCCACGACCAGGGTCGGGAAAAGGAGCGCCGGACGCAGACGCGGCATGGAGACCGTCTCCTGGGTGGGGGTGTCGGGCGCTGGCTGTTCGACGCGCGCCCGCACCGGAGATTAACCGGTCGGGCGCTGTGCGCGCGCGTGTGAGGAGCGTACCTCTGGAGCGTCATAGGCTCTGTCTGGATTGGTGCCCGCCGGACAGAGCCTGGGGCCGAGAGGATTCCCATTCACACGCGCGCACGCCTGCTCCCGACCTGCGTACTTGCCGCCGCTTTGCTCGCGTGCGGCGACACCGCCGCGCCCAACCCGCAGCCTCTTGCGCCCGCCCCGCCGATCGACCTCTCCGCCGAGTGGGTGACCAGCCCGCCGGCCGAGCAAGGCGTGAATGCCGGGGCGCTGACGGCCGCGCTCGACCTGGGCGGCACGATGCCCGGGCTCACCAGCGTGGTCGTGGCGCGGCGGGGACGGCTGGTCGCGGAGCGCTACTTCAGGGCCGGCGGCGCGGACTCGCTCTATGCGCTCCGGTCGGTGACCAAGAGTGTGATGTCGCTGCTGGTGGGCGCTGCGATCGAGCGGGGCGTGATCCGCGGCACCGACCAGACGCTGGCCGAGCTGTTCCAACCGCCGCTCCCCGCACTCGACGCCGTGCACGGCGCGATCACCGTGGCCGACCTCCTGACGATGCGAAGCGGGATAGCCTGGAACGAGGGCGGCAACGTCGCGGAGTACAACGGATGGGCGCTCGCGCCCGATCAGATCGAGTATCTGCTCGCCCGCGACGTCGTGGAGCCGCCTGGCACCCGCTGGAACTACAACTCGGCCGCGGTGCATCTGCTCGCGGCCGCGATCGAGGTCAAAGCGGGCGGGACGGTGGCGTTCGCAGATCGCTATCTGCTGGAACCCCTCGGTATCCGGTCGCGCGACTGGGAGATCGACAACCGCGGAATTCCCAACGGCGGCGCGGGACTCTACCTTCGGCCCCGGGACCTGGCCAAGATCGGGCAGCTCGTGCTGCAGCAGGGGCGTTCCGGCAGCGGCTTCGTCGTCCCCGCCGCGTGGGTGCAGTCCTCGACGGCCCGGCGTCTGGCGACGGGCACCTCGCTTGGCAATCTCGGAACACTGGGGTACGGGGACCTCTGGTGGCTGGGCCGTGCCGGCGCCACCGACGTCGTACTCGCCTGGGGGCACGGCGGTCAGTACGTCTACGTGGTTCCGGCGCTCGAGCTCGTGGTTGCGACCACGGCCACCTGGCAGGGGCTCGGCACGGGGGCCGGGCCGCAGACGGCCGCGATCGCTGATCTGATCACCAACCGGATCGTTCCGGCGGTGGGCGCTACCGGCTCCTGAACCGCACCACGACGTTCTCGTCGTCCACCAGGCAGCTTCCCGCCCGGCCGTTGTTCAGGGTCCACTCGATGTAAGCCATCCGGCGGTCATCGAGTTCACCCGCGTTCATGCCCACGTCCGATGGACGCACGTCGAGACGGCGGACCACCTCGTCGCGGCACGCGCGGAGCTGGCTTGACCGCACCTCGCGCGACCCGAAATCGTCGTTGTCGTCGTCGAAGTCGCCGTCACCGGTGCGCCCGTCGCGAGTCCGCTCGACCTCGAGCGCGCTCACGTTGCCGTTGACGTCCACCCGGCAGTAGCCGGCGCCGCCGTCCTGAATCTCCCAGTTCACCAGGCTCTCGCCGTCGGCGTTGGTGCTGCGGCCGGTGGTGCGCACCCGCGACTCCGGCACCCGCCAGCGACGCACGATCTGGTCGCGACAGGCGGTCTCTGCCACCCGGGTTGCGCTGCCGTAGCCGGTGTCCTGGTAATCCCCCGGATCATCGTAGTCCGGCTCCGGCTCGGTCCGCTGCCCGCTCCGGAGCACACCGCAGCCCGATAGGGCGAGGCCGCGGCGCCGTAACCGTGGTCACGCGGGCCGGCCGGCCTTCAGTTTCCCGGAGGCGCGCGCGGCCACGTACGAGTGGATCGTGGCGACCTGCTCGTCGGTGAGCACGCCCTTGAAGCCGGGCATGCCCTTCTCCCGGCGGCCTTGCATTACCACGGCGTGGAACGACGGCTGATCCATCCCTCGGGAGACCGAGGTACGGAGATCGGGCGACATCGTTCCGCCCATTGCGTCGTCGCCGTGGCAGCGGGCACAGTGCACCATGTACTGCCGCCATCCCTCGTGGGCCTCGGACTTCTGCTGTGCCACCGCGGGAGGTGCGAGAATGAGGAGCATCGCGGCGCCCAACAGGAGCTTCCGGGCGGGTGCGGGGAGTGGGCCAAAGTCGACGGTCATCGCGCCTTGCCTTGATGGGTCAGTGCGACGGTACTCTGCCGAGTCGCGACCCTGCGGCGGCTCCGGTCACCGACCGGCGGGTCAGCTGACCTAGCCCCAGACCGCCCGCAGCTCGCGGAGGAACCGGCGCATCTCACCCGCGGTCCCGATGCTCACCCTCGCCCAGTCGCCGGTGAGCGGCTTCACGTCCGAGGAGATGCGCACGCCCCGTGCGTGGAGCCGCACGGGCAAATCGCGCCGGGCGGGGCCCGATTCGAACCACACGAAGCTCGTGTGGGACGGGATGTGCCGGATGCCGAGCGCGTCCAGCCCGCGCGCCGTCAGCTCGCGCGCCTCACGCACCAGCCGGCGGGAGCGCTCGACGAACGCGCGGTCCTGGTATGCGGCGATCGCCGCGGCGAGCGCCGCGGGCCCGAGGTCCGTGGTCTGGTGCGCGCGCAGCCGCTCGATCACGGCGGGAGGCGCGATGGCGTAGCCCACCCGATAGCCCGCCATTCCATACACTTTCGAGAACGTGCGCATCACGAGCACCGGCGCGCCGTCCCGCGCGAGCGGCACCATCGTCGCGTGCTCGGGTGCATCCACCAGCTCGTGATACGCCTCGTCCACCAGCACCGGCGCCCGGCTGGATACCTGCTCGCAGAAGGCCCGCAGCCGGTCCCCCGCGACGATGGTGCCGGTCGGATTGTTCGGGTTGCACACGTTCACGAGCCGGGCGTCGGTCCCAACCGCCCCCGCCATGGCGTCGAGGTCGTGGACCCCGCTCAGGTCGAGCGGCACCCGGCGGATCCGAGCGCCGATCCGCTCCGCCAGGTTGGCCAGATGCGGGAACGCCGGCTCGGCGGTAACCAGCTCGCCGCCCTCGTGGAGGAACGCGACCGCGGCGAGACCGAGCAGCTCGCTCGACCCGATGCCGAGCAACACGTGCGCCGGCGTCACCCCCTCGCGCTCGGCGATGAGCGCGGCGAGCGCATCGAACTCCTCCTGGTCCGCGTAGCGGTTCGCGCGCGCGAGCGCCGCCGACGCGGCGCGCACGGCGGCGGGCGGCGGGCCGTGGGGATTCTCGTTGAAGCAGAGACGGAGCGTCGTGGGCTCGGGAGACGGCGGCGCGAGTGGGCCGAGCGCGGCGATCGCCCGCGCCTCATGCGGCACCGCAAGCGTGCCGGCGAGCGCGCTACAGCAGGCAATCCAGTCCCGCCGGCTGAGGGTCGGCATCAGGGCGTAGCCGCCCGCGCGACCCGTGGCGTGAGCAGCAAGACGATGGCGACCGGCAGGCGACGCATGCGGGGACTCCTCGACTGGCGGGGTTGGACTGGGGGAAACATACTCCTCCGCCATGCGCGCGCTCGCCCTCGTTGCCCTGCTGGCGTCGGGGCCGCCGACCCCCGACCCGCTCTACCAGTTCAGCGTCGAACGCGCCTGGCTCACCATGCCTGACGGCGTCCGGCTGTCGGTGACTTACTGGCGCCCAGTGCCGCGCGAGCCCGGCGAGCGCTTTCCGGTGCTGCTCGAGTACCTGCCTTATCGCAAGGACGACAACTTCTACCGGCGCGACTGGCCGCTCCACAGCTGGTTCGCGCGGCGGGGCTACATCTCGGCCAAGGTGGACGTGCGCGGCACCGGGTCGTCCGAGGGGATGCTCCCCACCCGGGAATACTCGGACGAGGAGATCGGCGACGGCGTGGAAATCATCGCGCAGCTTTCCCGGCTCCCGGGCTCCAACGGCGCGGTGGGAATGTGGGGGATCTCATGGGGCGGGTTCAACGCGCTCAAGGTGGCGATGCGGCGTCCGCCTGCCCTCAAGGCCATCCTCGCGTTCCATTCGTCGGACGATCTCTATCGCGATGATGTCCGCTACATCGACGGCGTGCTGCACATCGATCCCTACGCGCTCCAGATCGACCATGAGAACGGACTGCCCCGTCCGCCCGACTACCCGCTCGACGCCGCCTACTTCCGCGACCGGTTCGACCGCGAGCCGTGGATCTTCACGTACCTCCGGCATCCGTCGGACGGTGAGTTCTGGCGGCGGGGCACGCTCCGCGCGGATTACGGCGCCATCGCCGTGCCGACCTATCTCATCGGCGGGCTGCTCGACGGCTATCGCGACCCGGTGCTGCGGATGCTGGACAGCCTGCGGGCTCCGGTGAAGGCGGAGATCGGGCCGTGGATGCACGATTGGCCCGACAACGGAACTCCTGGCCCCAACTACGAGTGGCGGCTGCGCGGGGTGGAGTGGTGGGACCACTGGCTCAAGGGCCGGCCCACCCGGCTGCTCGACGAGCCGCGCCTGCTCGTGTTCGTGCGCGGCGGACAACCGCCCGATCCGTTGCAGACCACCACCGCCGGCGAGTGGCAGCTCGAGGACTGGCCGATCCGGCGGGCGAGGTCGCGCACGCTGTTTCCGTCAGCGGGAGGTCTGCTCTCCCCCGCACGAAGCGAACCCGCGGTCGACTCGCTGCGCTACGTGCCGAGCTCGGGCACCGCGGCGGGCGACTGGTGGGGGGACCCGACCGGCGACATGGCGCGCGACGACGCCGAGTCGCTGGTGTACGACAGCGCCCCGCTCGATGCGCCGCTCCGGATCGTCGGGTTTCCGCGGGTCGCCCTCTGGGTGAGCGCGTCGGCGCCGCTCGCCCATTGGACGGCGCGGCTCGAGGATGTGAGCCCCACCGGCGAGGTCGCGCTCGTGACGGCGGCCGCGATCAACGGGGCGCACGCGAGATCCACGCTCGAGCCCGAGCGGCTCACGCCGGGCGCCGACGTCCACCTCGCCTTCGACCTGCATTTCACGACCTGGACGTTCCGCTTCGGCCACCGCGTTCGCCTCGCGGTGTCCAACGCGCAGTTCCCGATGCTCTGGCCGACGCCCCACCGGATGACCACCACGCTCGCGCTCGGCGGCGAGACGTCGCTCGTCCTGCCCGAACTCCCACCCGCACCCGCCGGGGTTCCGGTGCCGTCGCTACCGACGCCGGAGCCGCGCGACACCGCGCCCGACGCGCGGACCTTGAGGGCCGACGGGCCGGCATATTCGCAGCGGGTGATCTACGACCCCATGGCGCGCACCACCAGGGTCGAATGGACCAGCCGTTCGGCGTACGCCATCGGAACGCGCGAGTACCGGGCCAGCGAGACCGAAGTGTACGAGACCAGCGACGTGAACCCCGCCGCATCGAGCTTCAGGGGTGACGCGGCGCACGTGATTCGACTGGGCCGCCGCCGGCTCGAGCTCCGGACGAACGTGCGGCTCCGGTCCGACGCCGCCGCACTTCACCTCAGGTTCACCCGCACGCTGCTCGAGAACGGACGGACCGTCCGGACGAAGCGCTGGACCGAATCATTCCCGCGGACGTACCACTAGCGAGCCGGCTCGGTGACGCCCCTGCCACTCATCCTCAATCGCGACGCGCGGGGGGCGCATCCCCGCGCGATCGCGCGCGTGGAGCGGGCGTTCGCGGCGGCGGGCGTCGCGATCGACCTCCAGCCGGTAACGGCCGCGGAGGTCGAGCCCGCAGTCACCCGGGCGGCCGCGTCCGGCATGGTCGCGGTGGGAGGCGGCGACGGCACCCTCTCGGGCGCGGCGGAGGCGCTGATGGGCACCGGCGTCCCGCTGCTCCCCGTGCCGCTCGGCACGCTGAACCACTTCGCGCGGCGCCTGGGCATCGATTCCCCTGCCGCGGCTGCGCGGGCCCTCACCGAAGGACAGGTGATGCGCGTACCCGTGGGGTCGGTGAACGGCCGGCCGTTCATCAACAACGTGAGCATCGGGATCTACCCCCGCTTCGTTCGTACCCGGGAGCGCCTCCGCCCCCAGATCGGCCGTCGGCTCGCCATTGCCGCCGCCGCGCTGCATTCCCTGTGGCAGTTGCGTCAGGTGACCATCGGCGTCGAGGCGTGCGGCACGCAGCGCGAGCGATCGATCGCGGGGATGTGGATCGGCTTGGGGCGGGGAAGCTTCCGGCTCCCGGGAGACGCCGCGCCGATCGCGGCGCGGAACCTCGAGCTGGTGATCGCGCCGGGGCACAGCCGACTCCGCCTGGTCGCGGATGCGATGCGGGCGGTGGCGGCGCTTGGCCGCGGCGAGCCGCCGCACCGGGCGGGGCTCGAGATGCTCCATGCGCCGGTGGTGACGCTGACGAGTCCGCGGCCGCTGGACCTCGCCCGCGACGGCGAGGCCGAGCGGGTGACGCCTCCGGTGAGCCTCACGATGCTGGAGGGTGGGCTGGAGGTGATGTCGCTCGAGCCGCTCCAACCGCCGGATCCTCCGGCGCACGGCCAGCACCAGCCCTAGCAGCGCCGCGCTTACGTCACGAGCCGCCTGAATTCGGGATCGTCGCGAAGCGTGGCGAAGTTCGGATCGAGCCGGAGCCAGGCCGGTGACGCGTAGAACGGCAGCGTGAGCAGCGTCCGGAGGGTCGCGACCGCATCGGCGCGGCGGCCGACCCGCGCCTGCACGCACGCGAACCGATAGACCAGCAGCGTCCCCACCAGCGCATCCTTCGCGATCGGCAGCAGCGTCAGACTCCGCTCGGCATGGTGCACCGCCTCGTCCGTGCGGCCGAGGGATGCGTATGCGAGACCGAGCCGGGAGTGCAGGTCGGCGTCCTGCGCTGCCTGGCCGGCCAGGCTCCGAAGCGCGGCTTCTGCCTCCTGCCGCCCGCGCGCGGTGTCGCCCCGCTGGACGTGGATGCTCGAGCGGGTGAGGTGAAGCCAGGTGGTGTCGCCGTAGAAGGCGTCGGGCGAGAGGTCGAGCACGCGGGACTGCTGCCTCTCATCCAGCAGCCAGACCAGATCCCAGTAGGTCGCCACGAACGCGAGCAGCTCGTCCCGCGGCATCCGCGACTCGCCCCCGCGAATCGCCGCGCGGGCGTCCTCCAGCTTCCCTTCGGCCAGCGACGCCATCGCGCGGAGCTGGTACGCCTCGGCGTTCGACGGCCCGAGGATGAGGTACCGATCGGCGGCGGCCCGTGCCTCCGGATAGCGGCGGAGCCACAGCAGGTTGGTCGCGAGGCCCGCCGCGTGCCCGGCTGCCGCGGGGTCGAGCGCCACCGCGCGCCGCCGGTACTGCAACGCCTCGGGCCAGCGGCCGTCGAGCTCGAGGAAGGCGGCCATGTACCCGACGAGCCGCGCGTTGGACGGATCGGCCCGGAGCCCGCGGCGGGTCTCTTCCACCGCCGCCCCGCGCTCCCCCTGGATCAGGTGATAGAACGCGAGTACCTGCCGTGCCTCGGGCTCCGCGCCGCCGAGATTGAGGGCGCGCTCGCCGTGCGCCTTCACGTCGTCGATGAGCCGGGGATTCTCCGTGGGAGCGTTCCGGTAGAGCGCCCCCTTCGCCCAGCCGAGCTGAGCCCAGGCGGCGGCAAAGCTGGAGTCCAGTCCGACCGCCCGCTCGAAGTGGGCGATGGCGCGCGCAAGGTCGTCGGGGCTGCTCGCGCCCTGCCGGATGATCTCCTGGCCCCGGAGGTACGCCTCGTAGGCAATCGGCTCGCGGGTCCGTGCGATGCGCGCGAGGCCCGACTCGCCGCCGTATTCGACCTCGAGGGCGCTGGCGATCGCTTCGGCGATCTCGGTCTGCACGTCGGGGACGTGGGCCACCAGCGTGTCGAACACCCGCTGCCAGCGCGTCGTGGGCGAGGACCCGCCCGTCACCTGGATCAGCTCGGGGCTGATACGCACCCGGCCGGCGCCCCCGGCCGCGGCCTCGCGCCGCACCTTGCCCACGAGCAGATAGTCGGCGCCGAGCTCGCGCGCGATCTGCCCGGGCGGCTTGGGCGAGTCTGCGTAGGCGGCGGCGCTCGCACTGGCGATCACCCGCACGCCGGGGAGGCTCGCGAGCCGGCCGCGGATGTCGTCGGCCACGCCGTCGGCGAAGTATTCGTCGGCCGGATCGCCGAGGTTCTGAAACGGGACCACGGCGATGAGCGGCGACGCGGGCGGCGTGGCAGCGGCGCCGGGACGGAGCAGGTGGACCGCCGCCGCGACGGCAAGCACGCCCGCCCCGGCGAGCGCGATCCGACGCCACTGAACCGCGGGCGCCCGCGAGGCCGCTTCGGCCGGGGTCACGACCGTGAACGTGCCGCTTCCCTCCCCTCCGACCACCGCCGCCGCCCTGGCGAACTCGGCTGCCGTGGCCCACCGATTCCCCGGCTCGGCGGCGAGCCCCTTGTCCACCAGCGCCGCAAGCGCGGGCGTGGTTTCGGGCCGGGCCTCGGCGAGCGAGGGCGCCGGCCGTGACAGCCGCCGCTTCATGACCGCGTGCGGGGTCTTCCCGGTGAACGGCGGCTCGCCTGCCAGCATCTCGAACAGAACGCTGGCGAGCGCGTAGACGTCGGCTCGGCCGTCGATGTTCGGCTCGCCCTCGATCTGCTCCGGCGCCATGTAGGTAGGCGTGCCGATCGGGATTCCGGCGGCGGTCAGCGTCTCGCTGGCGGTGTACGCCTTGGCGATGCCGAAGTCGGCCACCAGCGGGTGGTCGTCCGAGAGCAGGATGTTCTCCGGCTTCACGTCCCGGTGCACGATTCCCTGGCGGTGGGCGTAGTCGAGCGCGAGCGCCACCTCCCGGGTGATCCGGAGCGCCTCCTCCTGCGGGAGCGTGCCGTCGCGGAGCAGCCGGTCGCGGAGCGATTCGCCGGCCACGAACGGCATCGAGTACCACAGCTGGCCGCCGGCTTCGCCGGAGTCATGGATCGGCAGAATGTGCGGATGCTGGAGCCGGGCGGTGAGCTGGATTTCGCGGAGGAAGCGCTCGGGACCGAGCGTCATCGCGATCTCGGGGTGCAGCACCTTGAGCGCGACCGGCCGGTCGTGCTTCACGTCCTGCGCGAGATAGACGGTCGCCATACCTCCGCGACCGAGCTCCCGCTCCACCCGATAGCGGTCGGCAAGCGCGGTCTGGAGGCGCGTGAAAAGCTGGGACAATCAGAGGCCGGTCAGCGGGTGCCAGTACGCTACACGACCGGCTCACCTGAGGCCAGAGGTCAGCGGACGATCAGGCGGTCCTGCGCTCGGGTGCCTGCAGGATGCCGTCGGCGAGATAGCCGTCGGCGAGCGCGCGAAGCCGGCGGAGCGCCGCTCCGGACAGGTTCGGGTACCGGTCACCGAGGTAAGCGATGGTGTCCTCCAGCCACGCCCGCTGCATCGGGGGAGCCACCTCGGTGACGTTGCTGCGCAGAAGGTGGCTGATGAGCTCCTCCTGAGCCTCGGCGAACAGCCGGCCGGCCGCCTCCTGGGCAGCAGCGTCGAAGTACTTCATCCGAGTCACTTCTCCTTCCAGATGGGACTGCAACCTTCATCCTGGTGCCGGCCCGCATTCGCGCCATGCCGGACGCGTCCGTCTCGAGCAGCAACCGGGCAACGGTAGGGGCAAGCGCCGTTCCACGAGGCAACCACTGGCGCGCTGGGTGCTGCGTCTGTCGCAACGCATTGTGCCACTTGCCCATGCGGCGTCAGGCCCCGGCGGGCTCCGAACCATCCATCCGACAATCTTGACGCCTCTGCCTCGCTGCCGACGGCCCCGTCGGACGAAATTGTCGGGCGCCGTGGGCCGGTAAGCGCTGCATCGCTTGCGGTAGTCCAAGCCGGCATGAACCAAACCGGCGGGATTCCGCGTATGTTTCCCGCGCCTCAAACCCGCACCGTTTCTCACCCCTCTGGATTCGATATGCCGACCTTCTTGCGCTGGTTGATGCTCCTGTTCCTGGCCGCACCCCTCTCCGCCCAATCCCGCTACGCATGGCAGGTCGCCCCGGCAGCCCCCATCGGCTTCGCGAGCGCCGTGAAGCTGCAGGGGAACGAGCTGTTCGTGGGCCGGACCGGTGCGGTCCAGGGCTTCCCGCTCAACCCGTCGCACCCGGGCGCCATCCACGTGTTCCAGCGGGCGGGGGAGGCGTGGCGGGAGACGACCACGATGACGTCGGACGATCTCACGCTGGGCGACCGGTTCGGCAGCGCCCTCGCGGTGAGCGGCAACGTCGTGGTCGTGGGTGCGCCGAACCACGGGGACAACGGCGCGGCATACGTGTTCGAGAAGCGCGGGTCGAGCTGGGTTCGAACCGCACGGCTCGACCCGCCGGCCGGCGGTAAGGGCGACGAGTTCGGGCTGGCGGTGGCGCTCGACGGCGCGCTGCTCGTCGTGAGCGCGCCCAGTGCGGACTCGTCGCGCGGAGTCGCGTATGCCTACCGTCGCGACCGGCGCGGGAAGTGGTCCCAGCCCATGGTGATCGCGCGGGGCGGCGAGCCGCACGATCGCTTCGGCCGGGTGCTCGCGTTGACCGGCAATCGGGTGCTGATTGGCGTCCCTGGCCCCGTGGTGTCCGGCCCTCCGCCGGGGCACACCGATCCCAACCCGCTCCTCCCCAAGCCGGGCGCCGCCGTCGTCTATCGAGGCGACGGCACGCGATGGACGGAGGAGGCCCGTCTCACCGCCGGCGCGGACAGCGCGACCGGCTTCGGCTTCGCGGTGCACCTCACGCCTGGCGAGGCGCTGGTCGGCATGCCGGGAGGCATCGGTGCGGTGTATGTGTTCCGCTCGAACGGGGGCAAGTGGGAGCCTGCCGGCAAGCTCGTCCCTGCCGCGGCCCAGCCGAATACGCTGTTCGGGTTCACGCTCGCCCGCACCGACGGGGCCGTCTTCGTCGGCGCGCAGCAGGCGAACGAGAACGTCGGCGAGGTCCACGTGTTCCGGCCGGACGGCGCGCTGGGATGGCGTGAGACGCAGGTGCTCACCACCAGGAAGAACGGTCTGATGGCGCAGTTCGGCGGCTCGATCACTGCGGCGGGAGACGCGGCGGTGATCGGGAGTCCCATGAATGACTTCTTCGAGGGCACCGCCGTGGCGTACGCGCGCGACCGCGCCACGGGCGAGTGGAAGGAGCGCGGTACCGTCACCGACAAGCCGGTCTCGCTGCCCGCCATCACCGGCCGCGAGCGGAAATGCGAGAGCGGCAAGATCGAGATCTTCTCCTGCGAACAGGTGGATCTCGAGGCGTTTCTGCCCAACGCGGCGATCGGCGGGAAGCGCGGTATCATGCTGAACGACATCTGGGGCTGGACCGATCCGACGACCAACCGCGAGTACGCGCTGGTCGGGCGGATGGACGGCACGTCGTTCGTGGACGTCACCGACGGGTCGAACCCCGTGTACCTCGGCAACCTGCCGCTCCACGCAGGCGCGACCGCGAACCTCTGGCGCGGGATCCGGGTCTACAAGGACCACGCGTTCATTGTCGCCGACGGTGCGGGTCCGCACGGGATGCAGGTATTCGACCTGACCCAGCTACGGAACGTGAAGAACGCACCGGTGACCTTCACCGAGACGGCTCACTACGACCGGATCTGGAGCGCGCACACCATCGCCCTCAACGAGGAAACCGGGTTCGCCTACCCGAGCGGGAACAGCGCCGGCGGCGAGACCTGTGGGGGCGGGCTCCACATGATCGACGTCCGCGATCCGAGGAATCCCACGTTCGCCGGCTGCTACGCCGATCCGTCCACCGGCCTCCAGCGCACCGGCTATACGCATGAGACGCAGTGCGTGGTCTACAAGGGGCCAGATAGCCGCTACCACGGGCGAGAGATTTGCTTCAACTCATCGGAGACGGCCGTTGGGATCGCGGACGTGACCGACAAGAAGGCGCCCAAGCCGATCGCAGTGGCGTCGTATCCCAACACGGCGTACACCCACCAGGGCTGGCTGACCGAGGACCAGAAGTACTTCTACGTGAACGACGAGGGCGACGAGATCGGCGGGCTGGTGCCCCGCACCCGCACGCTGGTCTGGGATGTGTCGAACCTGGAGGAGCCGGTGCTGGTAAAGGAGTTCCTCGGCACCACGTCCGCCACGGACCACAACCTGTACGTCCGCGGCAGGTACATGTACCAATCGAACTACGTCGCCGGGCTCCGCGTGATCGACATCTCCGATCCGGTGAACCCCCGGGAGAGCGCCTACTTCGACACCGTGCCATTCGGCGAGGACGTGCCAGGGTTCGCGGGCACCTGGACCAACTATCCCTTCTTCAAGAGCGGCACGATCGTGCTGACGAGCATGCGTGAGGGCCTCTTCATCGTGAAGCACCGTCCGCAGGAGCCGCTGACGCCATGATGCGGCTCATGCTGCTGGGCCCGATGCTGTTGGGATGGCCAGATGGTCCGATGGTCGGATGGACCGAGGGCTCGCGGGCTGTCAACGGTCCATCTGTCCATCGGGCCATCCGACCATCCGCGACCGGCTTCGCCTCCGCCATCGCGCTCCACGGCGACGAGCTCTTCGTGGCCCGCGTGGCTTCCGGCGATCCGCGTCCCGCGGCTGACGGCCCCCGCGTCTTCGTGTACGGCCGGAGCGACGGCAAGTGGGTGAGCCGGGGCGAGATCGATCCCGGTCAGGCGGGCGGAGGCGGGTTCGGCACCGCGCTCGCCGCGGGCCGAGATCTCGTGGCCGTCGGGGCACCCGGCCAGGGCCCCGGTGGCTCCGTGCTCGTCTACGAGCGGCGCCGCGGGGCGTGGTCGCTCGCGGCAACCCTCACGGCGGCCGGAGGTCGGGATGGCGACGGGTTCGGTGCCGCCCTGGCACTCGACGACAACTTGCTCGTCGTGGGCGCCCCGGGCGCCGATTCGGCGCGCGGCGCGGTGTACGCATTCCGGCGCGACCCGCGCTCGCGCCGGTGGTCGGCGGCGGCCGAGGTGGCCCGGGGGGAAGCGCCGGGACGCCTGCTCGGCGTGGCGCTCTCTGCCGCGGGTGGGCGCGTGCTCGCCGGTGGGCCCGGCGTTCTGCGGGGGCTGGGTGGCACCGCCGTGCTGTATCGCGCGGAGGCCAGCGGCAGCTGGTCGGAGGAGGCGCGACTCGCCCCGCCGTCCGACAGCGCGCTGGCCTACGGCGCCAGCGTGCTCCTCGGCGCGACCGACGCATTCGTCGGCGCGCCGGCGTCGCGCCGGCTCACCGGCGAGGTGTTCGCCTTTCGGCTCGAGCAGGGCCAGTGGAGGCCCGCGGCGCGCGTCGCGCCGGCCGCCGCCGACTCGCTGACGGCATTCGGCGCGGCGCTCGCG
>JBOHSN010000058.1:0-26157 GCA_050733215.1 Gemmatimonadales bacterium | reverse complement strand
CCTGGCAGTTCACCAAGCTCCGCGGTGGCGACCTCGGCGGCATCCTGAGCTACGGGAAGCTGCGCGCGGCGTACGGGCAGGTCGGCACCCAGCCGCCGCCCTACCTCACGAACGTCACCTTCCTCGCCGGGGCGAGCTACCTCGACAATTGGGGCACGATCCTCACCGCCACCCAGAACAACTTCGGCGGGCTGTACAGCGACACCACCCGCGTCACGAACCTGAAGCCGGAGCGCACCAAGGAGTTCGAGGCCGGGCTGGACCTGGGGCTGTTCCGGGACGTCGCTGACCTGAGCTTCACCTGGTACCGCCGCACATCCAATGACGTGGTGCTGGTGTTGCCGGTGGCCGCCACGACCGGCTTTGTGAACGTCGCGGCCAATGGGGGGTCGATCCGCAACACGGGCACCGAGTGGTCGCTCAACATCCGGCCGATCAACCGCGCCAACTTCGGCTGGGACGTCGGCATTCTGGTGGGCACTAACCGCAACCGGGTGCTCGAGCTCGCGGGCGCCGACTTCGTGCCGTACGGCGGGACCGGCGCCTTCGCGTTGACCTATGCCCAGGTGGGCGAGGAGATCGGCGCCTTCCGTGACTACGACTACATCCGGTGCGGCCGCGGCCTCACGATCCTCGACGCCGGCAGCAGCCCGGTGGCGGTGGACAACATCTGCACGGCGGAGCAGAACAGCCAGCAGGCGCTGTTCATCAACGACGGCACCTACCAGAACACCGGCCTCGACGCGGGCAACGGCCCCGGGTTCCCGCTGCTCGACCCGGACAGCCGCGTCATCGGCGACCCGAACCCCGACTGGACCGGCTCGTTCCGCACCGGGGTCCGGCTCGGCAAATGGAGCTTCTCCGGCCTGCTCGACGTGCGGAAAGGCGGCCTGGTCTACAACGGCACCCGCGGAGCGCTCAACGCGCTTGGCACGTCGAAGGAGTCGGGCGACCTGCGGGGTCAGACTGTGACGTTCGGCCAGGACTTCTTCGGTGATGCGGCGGTCGCCGGCCCCGGGGTAGGCACTCCGGTGACGCTCGACGAGGGCTGGTTCCAGAACTACTACAGCACATTCACGTTCCTCGGCGTGCCGTTCTACGAGAGCGCCAGCTTCGTAAAGCTGCGGGAGATCTCGGCGGGCTACACCTTGAGCGGCGGGTTCGCCCGGCGGCTCGGGTTCAGCAGCATGGACTTCCGGGTGGCGGGGCGGAATCTCGCGATCTGGACCGACTACACCGGCGTGGATCCGGAGACCAACCTGGCGGGCGCCGAGACCGGCACGCGTGGGGTCGACTGGTTCAACAACCCGCAGACCCGGTCGTTCGTGTTCTCCGTCACGCTGAATCGCTGACCGCCACCCGACTCGAGGACTAGAACATGCGCACGCGCATCGAAGCTATCGCCCTCGTGCTCGGCCTGGGGGTCGGCGCGACGGCCTGTGGAGACTTTCTCACTGGCCCCAAGCTCGGGGACAACCCCAACCAGCCGCTCACCGCGACGGACGCGAACCTCCTTGTCTCGGCGCAGACCAGCATGACCGGGCTCCAGGAGGGCCACCTCGCGCGGACGCTCTGCGTGTGGCTGCAGCAGTGCTCCGGCCCGCTCCGCGACTTCAACGACCTGTCGCTCTATATCGTGGGCGACGACGACTACTTCATCGAATGGAAGCAGGTGTATACCCGTGGAGGGCTCAAGGACCTGCGGACGATCCAGTCCCGTGCCCTTGCGGCGGGCGACTCGGGCTTTGCCGGCGTCGCCGCGGTGCTGGAGGCGTGGGCCATCGGGTTCGCCGCGGACGCCTGGGGCGACGTCCCCTACAGCGAGGCGCTGGACACGACGAACGCCACCCCGGTGCTGGACCCGCAGCAGGGTGTGTACGCCGCCGCCCAGGCCAAGCTGGACGACGCGATCGCGTACCTCGGCGCGTCGAGCACGGGCACGTCGGTCGCGGTGGACCTCATTTACGGTGGTGACCTGGCGAAGTGGAGTGCGCTGGCGAACACGCTCAAGGCCCGGTTCCACCTGCACACTGCGGAGCAGCTTGGCCAGCCGGCCTATCAGGCGGCGTTCGACGCCGCCCAGAACGGCATCACCGACCCCTCCGGCGCCGGCGACTACCGGAACTACCACAGCGGCGCCTCGGTCGAAGCCAACCTCTGGTTCCAGTTCACCGTCCAGTGGGTGGGCTTTCTGGCCGCGGGCAAGCAGCTGGTGGACCAGCTCCAGACGGCCGGCGACCCCCGGTTGTCGCAATACTTCGCGCCGAACTCCCAGGGCGACTTCGTCGGGGCGGCGCCTGGCGAAGGCCCGGAGGTGCTGCCGTCGGACGTGAATCCGGCCAGGCTCAATCCGACGTTCCGGCAGCCGATCGTCACCTATGTCGAGAACCAGCTCATTCTGGCGGAGACGGCGTGGCAGCTCGCCGGGGGCGGGGGCGCGGGTAACGCGGCCGCGCAGCCGTATGTGAGCGCCGAGCGAAGCGCGCTCGGCCTCGGCCCGCTCGCGGTGACCGGCCTCGAGACCATCATGACCGAGAAGTACGCCGTGCTGTTCCAGAACTTCGAGGCCTGGAGCGACTACCGCCGCACCTGCATCCCGGCGCTGGCGCCGGCGGCGGGGTCGGCGGCGATCCCCGCACGGGTGGTCTATCCGCTGAGCGAGCGCAACGCGAACGCGTCGATCCCGGATGGCGGGCCGCTCACCAACTGGAACGATCCTAACGGTTGTTAGGAGGTCAGGGGGTCAGGGAATCAAGTAGGCGGTAAAGACGGTAGGGGCGGTAGGGTTTGGCGGCCGTGTACCGAAGGTGTTCAGGCGCAGGCGCCTGGCAACTTGGTCCCTTTCCGCCAAACCTTACCGCCCCTACCGTCTTTACCGCCTACCGCCTACCGCCTACTCACTTGCCTTCTTTACCACACTCCCCAACTACTGAGTCCCACATTGTTCTCCAGCCTTAGCTCGATCAGCTGACCCGGCCGCACCAGCAGCGGCTCGGTGGCGTGCGAGCGATTGGAGCCGATGGGCGCCGAGACGATCCGGATGTCGTTGGAGTGGCCGAGCCGCCGCGCCGGAATCCAGAGGCTCGTTGTGCCGACCGCCGTTGCCAGGCCGATCCGCTGCACGAACCCGTCCGACATGAGATAGATGGCGGCGTCGGACCAGCTCCGGTTCTCGACCCGCACTTCGACCGGCCCCGAGTCCACGCGTGCCGGCGCGGCGGCGCCGCCGATGGCGCATCCCAGACCCATCCCCGCGACACTCGCGAGCCGCATGTATCGATGAAGCTGTCGCATCGCTCGGCACTCCTTCCCTACGATGAGCGATAGATAATGATGCATTGCAGGATGCAGGCTCCGCGATGCGCTACGATGCGCTCCGTCCGTGAGGTGGCGCACCTGCCGCCGATCCGTGCGTCGCGACATCGGCACCGGCTCTCCGTTCGGCTGCCCGCCGGAGCGCCCGTCTCCCTTCAGGAACCGGTCGTACCAGGCGATGTAGCGCCCGAGCCGGTCGCGGATGAAACTCGGCCGATCGATCCCGTGATACTCGCCGGGGTAGATCACCAGCATCGTCTCGCGGCCGAGGCTTCGGAGCGCCTGGTACATCTGCTCGGAGTTGAGCAGCGGCACGTTGAAGTCCTTCTCGCCGCACAGGAAGAGCGTCGGCGTGACGATCCGATCGGCGTTGAGGAATGGGGACGACAACTTGAGCCAGACCTTGGTGGTCTCCCAGGGCCGCCCGAGCTCCGTCTCGTACTCCCGGACGTACTGATCGGTGCCGTAGCCGGCGAGGATGTTGGACATCCCGGCGGCGCTGGTCGCCGCCTTGGACCGGCGGTCCTGGGCGATCACGTAATTCGTGAGGATTCCGCCGTAACTCCAGCCGCCGACACCCAGGCGCGTCGAGTTGGCGATGCCCCGGGTCACCGCCCAGTCCACCGCGGCAAGCACGTCCTCCGCGTCCTTGTTGCCCTAGTCGGCGAAGATCGCCGTTGCAAACGCCTCGCCCCGGCCCGAACTGCCCCGCGGATTCACGGCAAGAACGACGCAGCCCTGCGCGGCCAGCGCCTGGAGCTGATCGTCGAACTCGGCTGGAACTGCGCGACGGGCCCGCCATGGATGCGGAGCACGGTGGGGTACCGGCGTCCGGCCACATAACCCCGCGGCTTCACGACGAACCCGCGAACGGCGGTGCCGTCCCGACTCTGGAAGGAGATCTCTTCGGTCGCTCCCAGCTCCACCTCGGCGAGCCAGCCGGCGTTGTGCCGCGAGAGCTGGCGCAGCGCGCCGCCCGGCTCCACCGCGAACACTTCGGGCGGGGCGTCCACGCTGCTCGCGAGCACGGCGATCCGGTCGTCACGCCCTACCGAAAGCGCGCTCAGCACCCGCGGGCCGGTGACAATCCGCTCGACCTCGCCCCCGGCCGCCGGCACTCGGGCGAGGTGGTACGCGCGGTCCTCCTCCAGCATGAAGTAGATCGAGACCCATCGGCGCTCCAGCGGGGTTGGCTCACCCACCGGTCGAGTCTGGGCGTGACAAGTCCTTCACTCCCGCCGTCAACCGCGACGGTGGCGAGCTTCTGCGAAGCGTAGTAGATGAGGCGGGGGACCCCGTGCGGAGGTACGCGAGCCGGCGGCTATCCGGACTCCCCGACGGGCGGCTCTCCCAGAAGGTCGTCGAGTGAGAAGAGGCGCCGGGATGCTTACGCTTCCAGATGAGCAGATGAGTAGATGAGTTGCGATCCCCCGCCACACCCAAGCTCGCCGCCGAAGGGGTACTCCCACGAACCATCCGCTCATCCGCTCCGCTGCTCATCTGCCCCCCCGCACATCGAGATACACCACGCCCCCCTTCATCACGAACGCCGGCCGCATGAAGCTGCCGAGGTCGGCGAGCGCGTCGCCCTCCACCGCGACGATGTCGGCCAGTCTGCCCGGCGTGATCGACCCGAGCCGATCGTCCCAGCCGATGAGTCGGGCCGCCTCGATCGTGGCCGACTGGACTGCCTGCATGGGGATCATGCCGAATCTGACCATCACCGGCAGCTGACTGGCATTCAGCCCGTGCGGATAGATCCCGCTGTCGGTGCCGTAGGCGATCTTGGTTCCGGCCGCCACCGCCTTCCGGAACACGGCCCGCTGGGTTTCGGTGGTCTCGGTGAATTTCCTGAGGATCGCGGGGTCCCAACCCTGCTGCTTCCCCTGGGCCGCGAACCACTCGCCGTTCCAGATATCGGCGACGAGCCAGGCCCCGCGCTCCTTCATGAGCGCAATCCCGTCGTCGTCCATATATGACGCGTGCTCGATGGAGCGCACGCCGGCCCTGAGCGCCAGCTTGATCCCTTCGGCACCGTGCGCGTGCGCCGCAACGAACTTGCCGTATTTTGCCGCCTCCTCGACGGCAGCGCGGACCTCGGGCTCGGTGAACTCCGGCGCACCGGGCGTGGAGTTGGGCACGCTGACGGCGCCGGTCGCGATCACCTTGATGAGGTCAGCCCCGCCGTTCAGGATCAGCCGTACCCGCTCACGGACCTCGTCGGCCGAATTGGCGACGCCGAAGCGGAGCTCGCGCGGCAGCACGATGTCGCTCGCGAGACCGGTGATCTCGCCGCCCCCGCCCGACACGGTGACGTACGGGCCGGCCACAGCCATGCGCGGCCCGATCACGGTGCCGTCGTTGATCGCGTCGCGGAGCGCCACGTCCACGAACGCGCGATAGCTACCCACGTCCCGGACGGTCGTGAATCCGGCCAGCAGGGTCGCCCGGGCGTTCCGGACCCCGGCAAAGGCGTCCTCGGCGGCGGTGGTCTCGAGCGGCGCCGCGGCGCTCGCCGAGAGAATGTTGCCCACGAGGTGCGTATGGCAGTCGATCAGGCCCGGCACCACCGTGTAGCGCGACAGGTCGACGACCCGCGCGCCCGCGGGCGGGCGGGCCGCGCCCGGCTGCACCGACTCGATCCGGTCGCCCCGGATCACGATCAGCCGGTCGCGCTGCACTTCGCCGCGCTCGACGTCCACCAGACGCCCGGCCCTGATCGCGATGAGCTCCTGGGCGGCCGCGGGCACGGCGGCGGCGGCGAGCGAGGCGGCGAGCATCGATCCCGCGAGTCGGATCGGGAGAGGCATGGATGGCGATGGAGAGGGGAGCGCGGAATATATCCGTAACCCACACGGCCGCGACCCGAAGGCCGCGGCCGTTGCCGATGGCGCACCCGGGCGGCGTGCCCCCGGGATCGGATCAGTAGGTGAAGGTCGTGACCTCGGCGGGCGGGTTGACGCCTGACACACCGGTGAAGCTGCCGACGAACGTGACTGGCTCCTGGTCCTTGCGCTGCACGGTCACCACCCAATCCGACTTCGCCACACCGCAATCGTCGTAGTAATCGACCACGACGCGGTACTCGCCCGCAGGGGCGGAGCCGGTCGGGAACACGATGTTCTCGTTGTTCTTGTTGTCGATGTCGCAGGCCGGGTTGGAGTCGAGGTCCAACGTGCCGCCGCTCGCAGCCGTCTTGTTGGCGTAGAAGATCTCCTCGCCTGCAGGGTCGAACACGTGCAGATCCACGTCGCTGGCGCCGGTCCACGCCACGCTCACCTGCACGTCGCCGGTGCCCACGTTGATGACCGAGAGCGTCTGCTCGGCGTACGGCCCCGCCTCGCCGCCCACGGCCTCGAGCTCGTAGCGGAGGCGGAGGTTGCCGGCGCGCACCGTGCGCGCGACGCTGAGCACGAGATCCTCGATGGTCACGCCGTCCGGCAACAGCACTTCCCAGTGGCCGCGGGCGGAGGGGCTGAAGATGAACACGCGCTGGAAGCTGCCGGCATCGGCCGAGACGCTGATGCGGGCGCTGCCGCCGTTCACGACGGTCGCGATGCCGGCCACCGTGGGGACTGGGCCGGTCGCGGGGACCGGCGCATCGGTGTCCCGCACCACGCCGATCACGGTCCCGGTCCGCGCGGTCACGTTGCTGATGAAATCCTGGATGACGTACGTGGGCGCGAGCGGCTCGGGCGAGCAGGACGCAACCGCGGCGCAGCCGCCGGCCAGGAGAGCGAGACGAAGGGCACGAAGCGAAACGGGCATCGGTCTGCTCGAGAAGGAAATGCCCTTCCAAGCGCAACGAGCGTACCGCAGGAAATAGCGCGACTGCAACCGCTTGCGCGATCGCCGGCAAGCCGGTGGCGGGAAAGGGGTTCCGCTCGCGCTGGGAGCACGCTCCCGCCGGCCGAAACCGGGCCGGACTGGTGGGGGGGTCATGCGGCTTGCAGGAGCGGTCTGGAGGTTTCGCGGCGGTGAGATGCGGACGGACGAGGCTCCCGCTCGCGCATGGCTTGCTCGGCGAGGCCTGTCGAGAGGGTTACGGCGACAGCCCTATCCCTGCCACGATCGCGGCAAAGCGCGGATCGTGGCGCAGCGACGCCCAGTAGGGCTCGACCTTGACATACTCGAGACCGGGATTTCGGCGGTCCTCCCGTCGAGGTGGCGATCGCCCTCCGCCTGCTCGGGGCTCATGTACGCGGGAGTGCCCACCGCCATACCGGTCTCAGTGAGCTGCTCATCACGTGCGGACAGCGCGCGGGCGATGCCGAAATGGGTTGGGGAGCGCATTGACGTATACCCCTCCCCCGGGGTACTCGTGGCTGGCACGCAGGTCGTTACGTTTGAAGCACTCGCGAGCGTGGCGGAACTGGCAGACGCGCAGGACTTAGGAGGAAGGCTGCCGGAGGGACACGCAGGGACAATCCATCCCATTCAAGGACTTACCTCTGAGGCAGCAGGGACAACCTTGGCCTCGGAGGGCCATCGAAGGGACACAGCCAACCGGACCGTGTCCCTTGCCTTTTTGCTAGCCGTGGCAAGCTTACAAGGAGCCTGCCCGTAACCTGCAATCTCAACGATCTGCCCTTGGGACGCCTACGAATCGGGAGGTCGGACGTTGGAAACGTGGGCAATGCGGCCTATCCCCAACGAAAGGTAGGAAGATGAAGAGTCAACCAAAGGCAGCAGGCAAGGCGGCCTCCAAACTAATCAGCGAAAGGATTGCCGAGTTGGGTGACTGGAGAGGCGATACACTAGCAAGGATGCGCGCCCTCATCAGGGAGGCCGACCCTGATGTTGTGGAAGAGTGGAAGTGGATGGGGACCCCGATATGGTCCCATGACGGGGGCATCTGCACGGGAGAGTCGTACAAGTCGATAGTGAAGCTGACCTTCTTTAAGGGCGCTTCCTTGAAAGATCCTGCCAAGCTCTTCAACTCGAGCCTTGACGGGAACGCAAGGCGCGCCATCGACATTCACGAGGGTGAGGAGATTGACGCGAATGCGTTCAAGGCGCTCATCCGCGCGGCCGTCGCTCTCAATACTTCTGGCGGAAAGAAGTCCAGGAAACGCAAGTGAGCATTCTAGGGAATCCCACCCCTGAACATGTCCGACATCGGGGCCGCAGAAGTGTCTACGCGCCTGGCGGGCTCATTAATGGCACATAACAGCACATCGAGATTTAGCCGACCTCTGCCCTGCCGCCTAACTCATTATCTTGCAAGGCACGCGAACGTGGCGAAACTGGCAGACGCGCAGGACTTAGGATCCTGTCCCGCAAGGGGTCCGGGTTCGACTCCCGGCGTTCGCATTTTTTTGAAGAGGTGTCTCGGGGCGAACTATCTCGACAGCCAAATCTATTTTTTTCTAGTTGACCTCGGACCGCTGAACATTCTGGCGGCGAACAGCTCGAGCTCCCGTAACCAGGCCTTTGCTCCACCACCCCGGTCGAAGTCTTCGAGGGGGGGTGGGGGCACCCGACCCGAGGCCGGCGTCGTGACGCCGGTGGGCACGGCTGTGGCGCCGGTCGGCGGCGGCTGCAACGCCCGGGCAAAGTCTCCAGCCGTGGCGAACCGGTCCGCAGCAATCGGGGCGAGGGCCCGCGCGACCGCCTGCTCCACGTGCTCCGGGACGCTGGGGCGCACCGGACGCACCATGGGTATCCCGCCCATCAACCGCTTGGCGATTATGGAGTGCAGCGTAGCTGCCCTAATCGGCGGGGTCCCCACAAGCATCTCGTAGAGCACGCAGCCGAGCGCGTATATGTCGCTCCGGCCATCGAGAGTTCGCTTGCCCTCGGCCTGTTCCGGGCTCATATAGGCTAGGGTGCCGACCACGATTCCGGTTGCCGTGAGCCGCTCGTCCCCGCAGGCGAGCGCACGGGCAATCCCGAAGTCCGCTACCAGGGTGTCGCCATCCTGGGTAAGAAGGATGTTTTCGGGTTTGATATCACGGTGTACGACTCCTTGGCGGTGGGCGTAATCGAGGGCGCGGGCAACCTCGGTCGCGATCCGGATCGACTCGTCGACCGGCAACTGCTTCTCGCGCCGGAGTCGGTCCCGCAAGGATTCGCCCTCGACGTAGGGCATTGCAAACCAGAGCTGGCCAGCGGCCTCGCCGGAGTCATGCACGCCAAGGATGTGGGGATGCTGGAGGTGGGCAGCGGTGCGGATCTCGCGCTGGAAGCGCTCCGAGCCGAGGGTGGACGCGAGCTCGGGGTGCAGGACCTTCAGAGCGACGGAGCGGTCGTGCTTGAGGTCGTGGGCTAGGTAGACCGTGGCGATGCCACCGCGTCCAAGCTGCCGCCCGAGCGTGTAGCGGTCACGGAGGGCGTCGCTGAGCGGCGCCGCCACGTCGGCCAAGGGAATTCACCCCCTTGAGAATGGCACGGGAAATCTGCAGCGGTAGGCCCTCAAAAGCCAGCAGCGCCCGATCCAGCCGCCGGACCCAGTCGCACGTTCCACGTCCGGTTCATCGCCGCGATGAGGCCGGTGGGGCGGCCACCCCCTTGGCGAACGAACCGGACGGTGAGCTGATCGCTGACGTACGTGTTGTCGCCCGCAAGGGACGGGGCCGGACGCCTGGCGTAGGCGCGCCGGGAGATCGGGCTGCGGCGGAGGTATAGACGGTTGCCAATTCCTGGACATCCGTGCCAACGAAATATTTCCCTAGCCTGAATTTGTAATTTTTTCGAAGACCCCCTGGTTCCAACTTTTCTCTGACATCCTGCCGCGACCCTGCGACCAGGCCTTTACAGACGCCGGGGCCTTCTGGCATTTGGGGGGTCTGGGGCCGGCGCGGGTACCTTTGCCGGACCTTTGCCGGAACAGGAGACAACTGCAGACTACACGGGACAACAGACCCGAGGCATAACTCCAACATTCAGAACGCCCGTGTGGTCCGCTGTGGTCAGGTGTTCACCCCGTCATTAGGACTTGGGATCCTGTCCCGCAAGGGGTCCGGGTTCGACTCCCGGCGTTCGCACGGGGCGACAGGGCGGTAGAGGCGGTACAGGCGGGGTTGCACAGATGCAAAGGCGGCAGGGTGATCACCCCCTGCCGCCTTGTCACGTTCGCAGCTCCCCTTCCGCCTGTACCGCCTGTACCGCCTGTACCGCCTCTACCGCCCGTACCGCCCTTTCGCCCCCTTGCCACCTGTTTACTTTACCCCCATGACGGATATCGTAGTCGAGAAGACCGGCGAGGACGTCGCCTCCAAATCCCTTCGCGTCACCGTGCCCGTCGAGCGGGTCCGCCAGGCAGAAGACCGCGCGCTCCAGTACTTCAGCCGCCGCGCGCGTCTGCCCGGGTTCCGTCCCGGCAAGGCGCCGGCGGGCGTCGTGCGGAAACGGTTCGGCGATCAGATCCGCCAGACCGTGCTCGAGGAAGTGATCCGGGAGAGCTGGGAAACGGCTCGGACGGCCGAATCGCTCAAGCCCATCGCCGATCCTTCGATCAAGAACCTGAAGTTCGAGGACGGGAACGCCATCGAGTTCGAGCTGCTGGTGGAAGTGCGCCCGGACATCGCGCTCGAGCGGCTCGGCGGATTCCGGGTGTCGCGGAACCTGGCGGCGGTGACCGACGCGTCGGTGAACGAGCAGCTGCAGCGCATCCGGGAGCAGAAGGCGGCCTGGATCCCGGTGGAGGGCGCGCAGCCCTCGCCAGGCCAGATGGTGCGGGTCGAGGTTGCGCCGATCGAGGATGGCGTTGCGGCGGCGGCGCAGCCATACTCGCTCGTGCTGGGTGACCAGCAGGCGGTGCCGGAGCTCGAGGAGCGGATCATGGCCCTCCTGCCTGGCCAGACGGTGGAGACCGACATCCGCCTGCCGGACGATCATCCCGACGAGTCGCGCCGCGGCCAGAGCCGCCGCGTCCGGGTAACGCTGCACGAGGTGAAGCGACAGGAGCTGCCGGCGCTGGACGACGGTTTTGCCCGGGAGCTGGGGGAGTTCGACAGCCTGGACGCGCTGCGCGCCGGCCTCCAGCAGGACCTCGAGCGGGAGGCGGTCCGCGAGGCCGACGCCCGGGTCCGCCAGGCCCTCCTCGGCCAGCTGATCGAGGCCAACCGCATCCCCGCGCCCGACACCCTGGTGCACCGCGTGCTGCACGGACTGGCGCACATGTATCGCGTCCCCGACGAGCAGCTCCAGGCGTTCGAGGCCCAGTTCCGGCCCGTGGCGGTTTCCCAGGTCCAGCGAGACCTGGCGCTGGACGCCGTGGTCGAGGCGCAGGGGCTTCGGGCCACGGAGTCGGAGATCGACGAGCGGGTCGCGGCGATGGCGGCGGCACGGAACGTGCCCGCCGGGGAGATGTACGCCACGTTGCAGAAGGCGAACCGGCTGCCGGAGCTGGAGCGGGGCATCACCGAGGAAAAAGCGTTCGCCTTCCTGCTTCAGCAGTCCACCGTTGACGAGACGAGCACCTGACCGATGGCCACCCTGTATCCGCCGTACATCATCGAGCGCTCGAGCCGCGGGGAGCGGACGTACGACATCTTCTCCCGGCTGCTCATGGACCGGATCGTCTTCCTGGGCGCGCCGATCAACGACGATGTCTCGAACATCATCATTGCCCAGCTGCTCTTTCTCGAAGCCGACAACCCCGAGAAGGACATCTACCTCTACATCAACTCGCCGGGCGGGGTCGTCTCGTCAGGACTGGCCATTTACGACACGATGCAGCATCTCCGGGCGCCGGTGAACACCATCTGCATGGGGATGGCGGCGTCGATGGGATCGTTCCTGCTCGCGGCGGGGAGCCCGGGCAAGCGGAGCGCGCTGCCGCACTCGCGCATCATGATCCACCAGCCGTCGGGCGGAACGCAGGGCACCGCGGCCGACATCGAGATCCAGGCCCGCGAGATTCTGTATCTGCGGTCGAAGCTCAACGCCATCTACGCCAAGCACACCGGACAGACCATTGAGACGATCGAGCGCGACATGGACCGCGACCGGTTCATGAGCGCTGAGGAAGCGCAGTCCTACGGGATCATCGACACCGTCTTCAACCCGCGGAAGGAACTCGTCGCGACCGGCGGGAACGGCCAGAAGGCCTTGACGCCCTCCTGAGCGGGGCACAGGTTACCCGGAGCCGTCCACCCCAGCCGCGCACCTCTCAATGTCCAACGACAAGCACCTCCGCTGCTCGTTCTGTGGCAAGTCAAAGGACTCGGTCCGGAAGTTCATCTCCGGCCCGTCAGTCTACATCTGCAACGAGTGCATCACCCTCTGCAACGAGATCCTGGCGGAGGATGAGGAGCGCGAGGTTGCGGACAGCATCACGCAGGTCCCCACGCCCACCGAGATCAAGGACGTGCTGGACCAGTACGTGATCGGGCAGGAGCGGGCCAAGCGGACGCTGGCCGTCGCGGTCTACAATCACTACAAGCGGATCAACGCGAGCAACGGCCGGGAAGCCGAAGTCGAGCTGGACAAGTCCAACATCCTGCTCATCGGCCCCACCGGCGTCGGGAAGACCCTCCTCGCGCAGACCCTCGCCCGGATCCTCGACGTGCCCTTCACCATCGCCGACGCCACCACGCTCACCGAGGCGGGGTACGTGGGCGAGGACGTGGAGAACATCCTCGTGCGGCTGCTCCAGGCCGGCGACTTCAACGTGGCCGAGTGCGAGCGGGGCATCGTCTACATCGATGAGATCGACAAGATCGCGCGGAAATCGGAGAACCCGAGCATCACGCGGGACGTGTCGGGCGAGGGCGTGCAGCAGGCCCTGCTCAAGATCCTCGAGGGCACCGTCGCCTCGGTCCCGCCGCAGGGCGGACGGAAGCACCCACAACAGGAATACATCCAGATCAACACCAAGGACATCCTGTTCATCTGCGGGGGCGCGTTCGACGGGCTCGAGAAGATCATCCAGGCCCGCACCGGCCGGCAGCAGATCGGCTTTGCAAACGCCCACGGCGCCGGAGTGAAGGAGCTCGACAAGCAGAATCCGTTCGGCGAGGTGGAGCCGGACGACCTGCTCCGCTTCGGGCTGATCCCCGAGCTGGTCGGCCGGCTGCCGGTGAGCGTGGCGCTCGAGGCGCTGGACGAAGAGGCACTGGTCCGCATCCTCGTCGAGCCGAAGAACGCGCTCACGAAGCAGTACAAGAAGCTCTTCGAGCTCGAGGACGTCGGCCTCACCTTCCATGACGAGGCGCTGAAGGCGGTGGCGGGCAGGGCCATCAAGCGCGGGACCGGCGCCCGCGGCCTCCGCAGCATCCTCGAGACCATGATGACGGACATCATGTTTGAGTTGCCAAGTCGGGACGATGTGAGAGAGGTGGTTATCACGAAGGAGTGCGTTGCTGATGGCGTGGCACCGCTCGTCGTGACCGAAAGAGCAAGGGCGAAGAAAGAGGCCTGACGAATAGGCGGTAGGGGCGGTACGGGCGGTAAAGACGGTAAGGTGGCCGGACGGGTCAAAGAAGGCTGCAAGGCGCACGCGCCCGGCGGCCTTTCGTACTTTACCGGCCAAACCTTACCGCCCCTACCGCCTTTACCGCCCGTACCGCCTACTTTGTCCCATGTCCGCCCCCTTTACCGACCTGAGCATCGAGTTTGTAGGCTCGTTCCCGGACCCGATGGTCAGGTTGCAGCCTGTTCTCCCTGAGATCGCCTTGATAGGCAGAAGCAACGTCGGCAAGTCGAGCCTGCTCAACAGCCTCGTGGGCCGGCCGATCGCGCGAGTGAGCGGCGCCCCCGGCAAGACGACACTGCTCAACGCGTATCGGCTGCCCTCCTTCTATCTGGTCGATCTGCCGGGGTACGGCTTCGCCCGGGCCGGCAAGTCAGCCCGCGCGGGGTACCAGTCGCTCGTCCGGCGCTATCTGCGCCAGCGCGCGACGCTCGCCGGCGTGGTCTGGCTGCTCGACATTCGCCATCCGCCCTCGAAGGATGACCGTGAGTTCCAGGAGCTCCTGGCCGAGAGCGAGCGCCGGGTGCTCGCGGTGCTCACCAAGTCGGACAAGCTGCCGAGGGGGCAGCGGATGGAGCGGGTGCGGGCGCTCGCGCGCGAGCTCGAGCTGCCCGACGATCAGGTGCAGCCCACCAGCAGCCAGTCCGGGGAGGGCGTTCCGGAGCTGGCCGAGGCGATGCTCCTCCTGGCCAAGGGGGCCGCGAATGAACGCGAATGAACGCGAATGCATTCGCGTCGATTCGCGGCTGCTTCTAGGTTTTCAGTCCTAGCCAAAGACAGGCGGTCTGCCCATCTCGCTTCCTCCCTGGCTCCTCTCGCTGGCGCCCGAAACGCTGCTGGGCATCGCATTCCTCGCGGCGGCGTTCGGCGGCACCCTCGCCGCGCTCGGGATCGGCGGGGTGGTGCCCGGACTGCTGGTCGTGCTCGCCGGCGTGTTCGCGCTCGAGCGCGGGGTGCTGAAGGTGCGGGCCCGCCTCCGCGACTCCCAGCGGCGGCAGGAGGATACCGCCCGCCAGCTGGACCGCCGGATCAGCGAGCTCTTTTCGCTCCAGGAGCTGAGCTACGTCCTTTCGGAGTCGATCCAGCTGGATCGCATCGCCGAGCAGGTCGCGCGCTACGCCGGCCGATTCCTCCAGGCCGAGGGCGCGCTGCTGGCGCTGGTCGAGGACCCCGATGGCCGGCGGCTGAGGGTGGCCGCGGCGAGCGGCACGCTGGCGCCGCTGCAAGGCCGGATCTTCGAGGGCCTGGAGGCCGCCCTGGTCCGGTCGGCGCTGGTGCGGGAGCGCATCGAGGTGGCGCAAGGCACAGCCGGCGCCGGCGTGACGCTGCTCGGCGGCACCGAGGTGCGCTCGGCGGCAGTCGCGCCGCTCCGCGCGCAGGGACTGCCCCTGGGCGCGCTGGCCGTCGCCGATCGGCGCGATGGCCAGTTCACCACCGAGGATCTCTGGCTCCTCTCGACCGTCGCCACCCAGACCTCCGTGGTGGTGGCGAACAGCCGTCTCTACGAGATGGTGCGGCGCAGCACGGAAGAGTGGGAGACCGCCTTCAACGCGCTCTCGGAAGGCCTGGCGGTCGTTGGCTCGGAGGGCACGATCCTCCGGGCCAACCGGGCGCTGGGCGAGCTCGCGGGCCGCGGTCCCCGCCAACTGGTCGGCGCTGACTTCGCCGACGCGGTCGCGGACGGCGCGCTGGCGGCGCGTGCACTGCCCTCGGCGGCGCAGGAAGACGAGCGCCCCGCACCGATCGAGATCCGGGTCGACCGCGACCGCCGGGTCCTTCGGCTCACGGCGGCGCCCCTCGCCGGGCCCGCGCGTGGCGCTGTCGTGGTGCTGGTGGAGGACGTGACCGGCCAGCGGGCCATGCAGTCGCAGCTCATTCACAGCGAGAAGATGGCCGCCATCGGACAGCTCGTGTCGGGCGTGGCGCACGAGCTGAACAATCCGCTGACCTCGATCGCCGGGCTGGCCGAGCTGCTGGTACAACCCGGGATGCTGCCCGACCCAGCACCGGCGCGCGAGCACCTCCGGGTCATTCACGCGCAGGCGGAACGGGCCGGGCGCATCGTGCGGAACCTGCTCACCTTTGCCCGGAAGGGCGGCCAGGACCGAAGTCCGGTGGACCTGAACGACGTCGTCTCCCGCACTGCCCTGCTGATCGTCTATGACCTCCAGCAGCGCCAGATCGACCTCGTCCGCGAGCTGTCCCCGGAGCCGGTGGTCGTCCTGGGGGACCGGCAGGAGTTTCAGCAGGTGCTGCTCAACCTGATCATGAACGCGGCCCAGGCGATGTCCGGAGTCGCGCCCGGGCATCCGCGGCGTCTCGTCCTCGCGACGGCGCGCGAGGGCGGCGAGGCGCTGCTCAAGGTCACCGACACCGGCCCCGGTGTGCCGCCGGCGCAGGTCGCCCAGCTCTTCACGCCGTTCTTCACCACCAAGGTCCCGGGTCAGGGGACCGGACTCGGCCTGTCGCTGAGCTATGGCATGGTCGAGGCGCACGGGGGGCGCATCACCTACGAGCCGGCGCGGGGGGGCGGCGCGGAGTTCACCGTCCGGCTCCCGCTGCACGATGCCGAGCGCCCCCCCGTGCCGGCCCGCCGGGTGCTGGTGGTGGACGACGACCCCGGGGTGCACCGCCTAGTGCACGCGCTGTTCGCGCCGGACGGACACGTCGTTGCCGCCGCGCGCACCGGTGAGCAGGGGCTCCGGCTGGCCGCCGAGCGCGGCTACGACCTGGTGATCGCGGACGGGCGCCTCTCGGTTGGCGGTCAGCGGCGTTTCGTCGCCGCGCTGCTGGCGGAGCATCCCGATTGGCGCGACCGGCTCATCGTCGCCGGTGCGCCTCGCCCGTCGCAAGGGGCCGCCGACGGCGAACCGGCGCCCACCCACACGATTCCGAAGCCGCTCCAGGTGCGGGATCTGCGCCGGCTGGTCGGTCGCATTCTGGACCGGCCAGGAGGCTCGTCGTGACGCAAGTGTGACGTTTCGTTGATCCGCCGGTCCCGGCGCGCGCACGCCGAGAGCGCCTGTGACGCAGTCGTTGCAGACCTGTGCGTATCCCGAGACATGCTTTCCGCAGGTTCCCCCCGACAATCGATCCTCGCTTCCACTCAACCGCGGGTGCCCATGCGCCTCCTCCGTGCGGTTCGTTTGTTCGTGTTGCCGGCCTCGCTGCTGCTCGTACCGGCGGCGCTGGCCGCGCAGGACACGCCGGGTCCCGAGACCGGTCGTATTGTCGGCCGTGTCGTCGACGGCGGGCAGGGCGCGCCCATCCCGGGCGCACAGGTCGAGATCAACGGAACGGACCTGCGCGCGACCAGCGCCGTCGATGGACGTTTCGCCATATCGAACGTGCCCGCGGGGCCGGTCAGCCTGACAAGCCGCCTGATCGGTTATCAGCCAAAGACCGTCACTGGACTTCAAGTAGTGGCGGGAACGGCTGTCGAGCAGAACATCTCGTTGACCTCGCAGACGGTCGAGTTGGCCGAGATCACGGTCTCGGCCGAGGCCGAGCGCGGCAGCGTCGCGCGCGCTCTCGATGAGCAGCGCAATGCTGTGGACATCGTGAACTCCGTATCGCGAGAGCAGATCGCCAAGAGCCCGGACAGCGATGCCGCGGCGGCGATCCAGCGGGTGAGCGGGGTGACTGTGCAGGACGGGAAGTACGTCGCTGTGCGCGGTCTGGGCGACCGGTACACCCAGGCCTCCCTCAACGGCGCACGCATTCCCAGCCCGGAGCCGGAAAGGAAGGTCGTACCCCTCGATCTGTTCCCCGCTTCGCTGATCGAGGCGATCACGACCTCGAAGACGTTTACCGTAGACCGCCCGGGAGACTTCAGCGGCGCCGAAGTGAATATCAAGACCCGGGAGTTCCCCGCCCGCCGCACGCTGACAATGAACGCGGGATCCGGGTTCAACACCCGCTCGACCGGCACCCAGAGCAACTTCGCGCCGGCGGCCAGCACCGACTGGCTCGCATTCGGCTCCAATCGCCGCGAGCTCCCGGCGCCGGTCGCGGCCAATCCCAACTTGATCGGCGTGACCAATCCGCAGGCAACGAACGACATCGTGAACTCGTTCCGCAACGTCTGGTCGGCCCGGCAGCGGAACGGCTCGCCGAGCGGCTCGTTCGGCCTGTCGGTGGGCGGCAGCGATCGCCTGTTCGGCAAGGAGCTCGGGTACCTGCTGTCGGGATCATATTCCTACGCGCAGGAAGTGAAGTCCGATCAGGTGCGCGCGCTCGCGCTTGCCGGCGCCGGGGGCGCGCCCACCGAGATCGACCGATACGAGGGGGAGACCGGCCGGGCGACCGTTCTCTGGGGCGGGCTGGCGAACTTCACCACGACGCTCGGGAGCCACACCAAGCTCTCGTTCAACAACACCTACAGCCGGACGATGGACAACGACGGGCGGCTCGAGTTTACGCCGCGGAGCGAGAATCTCGGCATTCCGCTGCAGATTCAGCGGCTCCGCTATGTCGAGCGCAATGTGCTGTCCAGCCGGTTCTCCGCCCTCCATCAGCTCGCCCGCCGCCACCAGGTGGAGTGGGCGGCTGCCTATTCGGATGTCGCGCGGAAGGAGCCGGACCGCTCGGAAATCGTGTACACCGCGCAGCTCGACGCCAACGGCTCGCCGGTCAGCACGCGGTGGCTCGGGATCAGCAATGAGGCCGCGGTCCGCACGTTCGCGACTCTCGATGAGAACGCGGTGGACGGACAGCTCAGCTATCAGCTCCTCCTCGGCAATGTAAGCAATCCGTGGGTGGTCAAGGTCGGCGGGTACTACCGGTCCGTCGAGCGTGACGCGGACAACACCTACTACAGCATCAGCCTGGCGGGATCGCTGCCGGAGATGGCGCTGCAGCTGCCGCCCGAGCAGATCTTCGACGGGAGATTCTCCACCGGCAACACCACGTCCTTCCGCGTCGTGCCCCTGGGACAGGGCGGCTCTTATCGGGCAGAGGACCGCCTCTCAGCCGGCTTCGCCATGCTCTCGCTGCCGCTCGGCAGCCGGCTCGACGCCACGGCGGGCGTGCGGTATGAACGCTCGGATGTCGAGGTGGGCGCGGTCTCGACGAGTGGCGTTCCGACGGTCACCTCGCCGGAATACAACGACCTGCTGCCGTCGCTGTTGCTGACCTATCGGCTCTCGCGGTCGCAGAATCTTCGGCTCGGCGTGTCGAGGACCCTCAGCCGCCCCGAGTATCGGGAGCTCGCGCCCCTGCTGTTCCGCGAGGTCATCGGGTTCGACAACGTGATCGGCAACCCGAATCTCCGGCGCGCCCGCATCGACAACCTCGATCTTCGATGGGAGTGGTATCCGACGGGCGCCGAGATCGTGAGCGTGAGCCTGTTCGCCAAGCGCTTCGACGATCCAATCGAGCGGGTCTACCTCGCCACGTCGGGGACGCGCATCATCAGCTACGTGAACGCGCAGGCGGCGAACAACTACGGCATCGAGCTGGAGTTCCGGAAGAACCTGGGAACATTCAGCCGCGCGCTGACGCCGTTCACGCTGTTCGCCAATACCACCCTGATGCAGAGCGAGATCGACATCGCCAACAGCTCGGCGTCGATCACCAACCCCGAACGGCGCATGGTGGGACAGGCACCGTACGTGGTGAATGCAGGGCTGACCTATACGTCGGGCAGCGGCGCCTGGAGCGCCACCACGCTCTACAACGTCACGGGCCCGCGCATTACCGAGGCGGGGGAGATCCCGCTTCCCGATGTCGAGGAGCGGCCGCGCCACGTCATGGACTTTTCGCTCCGGTTCCCGGTGTTCCCCGGGCTCTCCGGCCGCCTGGACGCGAAGAACCTCTTCGACTCGCCATACAAGCTCGTGCAGGGACCGGTGATCCGCGAGACCTACAAAGTCGGTCGCACGTTCGGACTTGGCTTCTCCTGGCAGCCCTGACCGCTCCTGCGGACGTGACATGAGTGTGACCGCCGTGTGGCCACCGGGTGACGCAGCGCTGCTTGCATAGCAGCGCTGCGGGCTCGCGCCTGGGGCGCCCGGATTCGTCCATCCTCATACATAGGGGTAGGGGAATGATCAGAACTCTTCGTGGTGTGCTCGGGCTCGGCGCAATGACGATCGCCGGCGTGCTCGCCGGCTGCGGTGACGACAACCCGGTCGATCCCGGCGGCGTGAACCCGCCTGCCAGCGTCAGCGCCCAGGCTTCGAGCTCGACCACGGCCGACGTCACGTTCGCGCCCGTGATCGGCGCGACGAGTTACATCGTCGAGCGGGCGCCGGGTGCCTCGGGCGCAACGTTCGCCCAGGTGGGCGCACCTACGACGCCGCCATTCAGTGATACCGGCCTCGAGCCCAACACGACCTACCGGTATCGGGTCGCAGCGGTCTCCGGCAGCACGACCAGCGCGTTCTCCAGCGACGCGCAGGTCACCACGCTGGCCCCGGGTCGCCAGGTCGTGAACGTCGCCGCAGACATTACGACCAACACGACGTGGGTCGCCGACAACGTGTACCGCCTGCAAGGCTTCCGGAAGGTGACATCGGGGGCGACGCTGACGATCCAGCCGGGCACCCGGATCGAGGGTGACTTTAACACCGTCGGCTCGTCGCTCTTCGTGCTGCGCGGCGCCCGGATCCAGGCGATCGGCACGGCGGCGAACCCGATCGTGTTCACCTCGTCACAGACCCTGGGCACCCGTCAGCCGGGCGACTGGGGCGGGCTGATCCTCATCGGCAACGGACAGATCAACCGGGCCGATCCCACCACCCTCGAGGGCACCGGCACCACCGCCGACAACCCGCTGATCAACTACGCCGGCGGGAACAACAATGCCGACAACAGCGGCGAGCTTCGCTACGTGCGCGTGGAGTTCGCCGGATACGCACCCGCCGAGAATGCGGAGCTCAACTCATTCACGTTCGCCGCGGTCGGCAGCGGGACCGCTTTGAACTACCTCCAGTCGCTCGCGGGCCTCGACGACTCGTTCGAGTGGTTCGGCGGCGCCGTCGATGGGAAGTACTTCGTCTCGTACGAGTCCGGCGACGATCACTTCGACATGTCCGAGGGCTATTCCGGGCGGCTCCAGTATCTCGTCGCCCTCCAGACCAAGATCCTCCAGCCGCGTCCCGGCGCCGGCGGCGTTTCGTCGGATCCGCAGGGCATCGAGAACGACGGCTGCAATGGCGCGAGCTGCACGAACGGCCAGGACTCGCCGCCGTTGACGATTCCAATCGTTGCCAACTTCACGCTGATCGGCACCCCGACAGGTGTGACGATTCCCGCGGGCGGCGGTCGCGGCATGGTGCTGCGCCGCGGCACGGGCGGGTTCTACGTGAACGGGTTGATCGGCCGCTGGCCGACGGCCGGCTACAGCGTGCGTGACGCCGCGACCACCGGAGCTCGACAGGCTGCCGGTCTGCTCGATCTGGATAACCTGCTCGTAGTCGAAACGCCCGCGCTGATCGATGCCGAGAACCAGGTGGCGGTCGACGCCGGTGCGAACGCGATCGTGCACGAGGCCGCGACCACGGCCGCCAGCCAGCTCACCGCGCTGCCGACCGACCCTGCCGACGCGGCGGCGCTGGACTGGACGCCGGCAGCGGGATCGGCGGCGGCATCCGGCGGGCTGGTGACGTTCACCGGGGAGCTGTCCACCCGGGCCGGTTCGGTCGTAGTCGGGACCGCGTTCCGCGGCGCGGCGGATCCGAGCGGCGCCGACAAGTGGTGGCAGACCTGGACCAACTACGCAGACAACTGAGCGCTCGCAGAGGCTCAATGGCGGCCGGCGTTTCGCACGCCGGCCGTCGTGCTTCGTATCCTGCGAGAAGGGATGAGACGATGACGAGACGAGCACTGCTGGCTGCGTGCGCGCTGCTGGCAGGCTGCGACACCGACAAGGCTGCTGACGCAACGGTTGAACGCCCGCAGATCGTGTCAACGGCCGCCGCAGAACCGCCGCCGGGCTCCGTCGTCGACAGCGCCCTGCCCATCGCTGAGCACCTCCGGCGCTTCCGCGTGGGCGTGGATTCGACGGATCGGCTGCGCGGCGGCTCACCGACTCCCCAGTTGCTGGCGAAGCGTTTCCTGGAGGCGGTCGCGCGGCGAGACACGATGGAGCTGGCGCAGATGGTCCTGACCAAGCCGGAGTTCGCCTGGCTCTACTATCCCAGCCACATCTATCACGATCCGCCGTACGAGCTCGACCCCGCGAACTTCTGGCTCCTGATTCAGGGGAACGGCGCAAAGGGGTTCGTCCGGGTGCTCCAACGATACGGCAGGCAACAGCTTGAGTACGGAGCGCTGCGCTGCACCCGTTCCTCCAACGTGCGCGCCCCCCTCGAGGAGTCGAAGCGCTGTGCCCTGGAGTTCACCGCGGACGGGCAGCCGGACAACCGGCGGATGTTCGGCTCGATCGTCGGGTATGGCGGCAGCTTCAAGTTCGTGAGCTACGCGAACGAGTTCTGACGCCTAAACGGGTGCGTCGGGAGTACGCCGCCTCCCCCATCGCATCCGTCAGGGGTATACTCCCTTGCCCATTCGTATCCGCCTATCAAGATTTGATCCGCCTACTAGGATAGGACCAAGATGTCACCGGGCGTGGCACCGGCAATTTCGGACCTGGATCTGCTCTTCAAGGGGTTCGCGGACCCTACCCGAATCCGAGTCCTCAACCTGCTCGTGGCAGGCGAGCTCTGCGTCTGCGACTTGGTCGAGCTGCTCGATGTTCCCCAATCGACGGTGTCGCGCCACCTCCGTTACCTGCATCGCGCCGGCCTGGTCGAGGTTTCTCGCCAGTGGAAGTTCGCGCACTACCGGCTGGCCGAGCCCACGGTACCAGTCCACCGGACATTGCTGTCGTGCGTTCGGACCTGCTTCCGCGGGATCCCTCAACTCGACCGGGAGCGTGGGCGAGCGGAAACGCGCGTGAGGGCGCGCGCTGAGGAGCCATGCTGACATGATCCGTCCACCCACCCGTCCCTTTCGCGTGCTGTTTCTGTGCACCGGCAACAGCGCCCGAAGCCAGATGGCGGAGGCCGTCCTCAACCGCAAGGGCGCGGGCCGCTTCGAGGCACACAGTGCCGGATCGCGTCCCGCCGACGCGGTACACCCGTTGGCCGTGTGGGCGCTCCGGGAGAGTGGGATCGACTGGCGAGGCCATGCGCCGCGGGGGCTCGACGCCGTGCAGCACGAGCCGTGGGACTTCATCATCACCGTCTGCGACCGCGCGCGCGCGAGCTGTCCGGTCTTTCCAGGGCAGCCCATCACGGCACCCTGGGGGATGCCGGATCCGGCGGCTGTAGCAGGGTCAGACGCCCTGCGGCAGGCTGCGTTCGTCGATGCGTTGACCATGATCAGCTGTCGCATCGATCTGCTGCTCGCCCTCCCGATCGAGAAGCTGGAAAGGCTCGCCCTCCAGTCCAGCGTGCGGGAGATTGGTGTGGCGCAGCCAGATGCCGAGAGCGCGTCGGGTGCTGCTGCTCACCCGAGAGGTGGCGTATGAAGTACGCACTCATCTCCGACATTCACGCCAGCCTGCCCGCGATCGAGGCGGTGCTGACCGACATCGCGCGGCGGCCGGACGTCGATGCGACCTATCACCTCGGCGATCTCGTCGGGTACGCGCCGTGGCCCGACGAAACCGTGGCCCTGCTCGAGCGGGCGAACATCCCGGGGGTGGCCGGCAACTACGACAGCACCGTGGCAACCGACTACAAGCACTGCGGCTGCAGGTACGAGGATCCAGTGCAGGAGCAGCAGTCTCACGTGAGCTACGAGTGGACCCGGGCCCACGTGTCAACCAAGACGAAGCGGTTTCTCGCTGCGCTGCCCTTCCGCATCGATCTCCTGCCGATGGGTGGGCACCTGGCTGGGCCACGCCTCGTGCTCGTGCACGGCACGCCGACGCTGAATACCGTGTACTGGACCGACGATCGCCCCGACGACTTCTGCCTCAAGATGGCGAACCACGCGGGCCTGAAAGCGGGCGACCTCATCGCCTTCGGGCACACGCACAAGCCGTGGCACCGTGAGATCGCGGGCATTCACTTCCTCAACACCGGGAGCGTGGGCCGGCCGAAGGATGGGGACTGGCGCGCCGGGTACGTGCTGGTGGAGGTAACCGGTGCTGCCATTCAGGTGGAGTTCGTCAGAGTCTCCTACGATGTGGATCGGGCAGCTCAGGGCATTCTCGACAGCGAGCTTCCCGACGCATTTGCGGAGTACCTTCGCAACGGCGGATCCGCCCGTGCGCCGGTCACCAGCGGCCCGAACGGCGGGTGACCATGCTTCCTCGGCGTACCACCGCTGCATCCAGCAACCCGGCGATGGTGCTGCGCCGCGCGGCAGCCGAGGCGCTGGGCACGTTCTTTCTCGTGCTGATCGGCCCCGGCGCTGTGATGGTGAACGCCTACACGGGCGGCGCAGTCACTCACGTCGGGGTGGCGCTCGCGTTCGCCTTCGTCGTGATCGCGATGATCTACAGTCTCGGGCACCTCTCCGGAGCACACATCAACCCCGCCGTGACCCTCGCCTTCTGGTCGGTCGGCCGGTTCCCGGGCAGCCACGTGCTCCCGTACGTCGGAGCGCAGTGTCTTGGTGCCATCACCGCCTCGGCTCTCAGCTGGGCGGCGCTGGGGCCCGTCGGTAGCCTCGGCGCCACGCTGCCGGTGCTTCCCCCCGCCGCCGCGTTCGGCGTAGAGGGGCTCCTGTCGTTCGCCCTGATGCTGGTGATCATCGCTGTGGGGACAGACCGGCGTGTGGCCAATGGGTTTGCGCCGCTCGCGGTCGGACTGACCGTCGGCTTCTGCGCTCTCGTCGGCGGCCCGCTCACCGGTGGCAGCATGAACCCCGCCCGGTCGCTGGGTCCGGCCCTGGTCGGCAGCCTGTGGCAGACGCACTGGCTCTACTGGCTGGCGCCGATCGCCGGCACGATCAGCGCGGCCCACGTCTACAACCACCTCCGGCACGCAGAACCACCGGACGTCGCGGCGGAGAGCGTCCCGCTCGCAGTGGCAGGTCCGATCTCCCGGGCGGCAGGTCCTCGCGAGACGACGGCGCGCGGTCGAAACCATTGAGGGTCCGGGAGCTGCCAAACGGATGCGCACGACCGGTTTCGAGTATGATCCGATCTATAGTGCGCTTGCGTACTTCACGGTCGTCGGGGCGGGAGTCGACCAGCCACTGGCAGAGTTGCGGCCGACGATTGAGCATCGCAATTTGGCCTACACCAAGGGCTCTCTGGTCTTCGACATGCTCTCGAGGGCGCCATCTGGTTCACGTCGTTGAAACGACGGGCCCGCGCGTTGCGTTCGTTCTACCGGTTGGGTTCCGGATCGACTCAGCTATCCCGGATCCCGACTTTGAGATACTGCGGTGGACTACCGAGTATCATGCCGCAGCCGACAGCGTTCGTTTTGAGCAGGATCGTGGTCGATGATCAAGAAACCGGCTCCCGCTTCTGGGAGGCGCCTGCGGCGTCCGCAGCTGATGCGCAGATTGGGGCGGACGCGACCACGATGACGCGATTCGACTGGCGTGCACTGGGATATGCAACGATCGGCGAGGCCGGCCTCCTTGTGCTCGCGGCCTTCGGCGGTCCGCACGGGCAACTGGGTGCTGTGCCGTGGATCCTCCAGCTTCCAGGCATTCTGCTCGTTATCGCCGTACCCGGTCAGCGCGGCTTCTTCTGGCGCGTCGCGGGGATGACCCTGGTTCAAGTCGCGCTCTGGTATGCCGCCATCGCTTGGTGGCGGCGGCGGAGAGCTCGAGAGCGGGCCGTCGCACCGCCACCCGCGGCCTGACAAGCGCATGCCGTCGGAGCGCCGACGCGGGGTGGAGCACCTAAAGTTCGTATCGGCGGGGCCGACCGCCCGCAGTTGATGCGTGATCCGTTGGGCTGCCGCGGACCTCCGCTTGAGGAGGGCACGATATGCACCGCTTGCTCCTCGGGCTCGGGCTCGTGCTCGCCGCGACGCTGCCGGGTTGCCAGCGGCCGCCCGGCACGGATCCCGAGGCAGTGCGACGGATCATCGACGAACACAACGCCAACGCCGAACGGTGGTACGCAGCCGGGCAGATTGACTCCCTGGTCGCCCTCTTCGCGCCCGAGGTGTGGCAGCTGCCGCCCAACAGCCCACCGCTGATTGGGCGTGATTCGCTCCGGAGCTTGTGGACGAACGCGGTCAAGTTCGCCACAGGCATCGATGCCGTCCTTCCGGGACTCGGGGAACTACGTGGTTCTTTGGCGGCAGGATCGGGATGGCCAATGGCGGATTGTCTGGGACGCGCCGGTCAGCGTGGTGCCGCCGCCGGGCCAACGGAGTCCCTAGCACTACTCTGCCACTTTTCGAAAGCGATGGGGACGCGGCTCGCAAGTTCGCTCCCGTTTGTGAGTTGCAGAGTTCGCTGGGCTCGCCTCATGGAGGCTCGGCGCAGGGCCTTGTGCTTCGCCC
>JBOHSN010000057.1:0-26242 GCA_050733215.1 Gemmatimonadales bacterium | reverse complement strand
CCCGGACCCACTCCGGGCCTCCCTCTCACCTCTCACTTCTCACCTGGTTCAACGGAGCGGGAGGGATTCGAACCCTCGATAGGGGCTATAACCCCTATGCCGGTTTAGCAAACCGGTGCCTTCAGCCACTCGGCCACCACTCCGGGGCACGCGTCGAGCCTGACCCGAGCGTGCGACCGCGAGCGGAAAATTCGCACTCCGCTCTGACCGCCGCAACCCCGCGTCGGCTCGGCGGCGCGCTCGGCGGCGCGCTCTGTTGGGGGGCGTTCCAAAGCTAGCGGCGTCCGCGGCTCGGACGAAGCCGCAGCCTTGCCCCTCCTTCGCGGCGGTCTCTATGTTCCGCGGCGCGCTAGTGTCCTGCGACCCTTCGTGGAGCGTCAATGGTGAAGCATGTGCCGGCCGGGTCGTTCGTCCGTCCGCCCGGCGGGTTCACGGTGCTTGTGGTCGATGACGAGGAAGCGGTGCGCCAGCTCGCCTCGCGCATGCTTACGCACACGGGCTACCGCGCCGTGCAGGCCGGTCACGCGCGCGAAGCCCTGGCGACGCTGGAGCAGGATCCGGGCGCGATCCACCTGGTGCTGACCGACGTGAAAATGCCCGGCATGCACGGCGGGGAGCTGGGCCGCCAGGTGGCCATGCGCTGGCCGGGCAAGCCGGTGCTTTACATGTCCGGCTTCGCGTCGGAAATCTTTCAGGGGGGGTTGCTCGAGCCGAACGCGCCGTTTCTCGCCAAGCCGTTCACGCAGGACGATCTTGCGGCCAAGGTGCGGGGGCTGATCGGCGGCTGACGAAGCAGCCCACCGATTAAAGCGATGCCGGACCAGCCGTGCGACAACGGCGTGGGAGGGATTCGAACCCTCGAAGGACTTCCGCCCTTGGCGGTTTTCAAGACCGCTGCATTCGACCACTCTGCCACCACGCCCGAGCCAGAAACTTCTTCCCTCCACGCGACGTAGGCAACACCGTTCGAGTCACGTCCCGTCCCGGCGCAGGTTTCGCCACGCAGCATCGCGTCCGATGGACAAACCGCCGTCCGATTGCTTAGACTCGGTGCTATGGGTGAAAGCGCTGCACGGCGCATTCGTGGGCTGATCCTCGCAGTCGTTTTCGTCGGCGGCATCGGCCTCCCCGAGGTCGATGGCCTGCTGTATCACACCCATCGCCAGGCGCGACCCACCAGCCACGTCGACCTGCCCGGCGGCTGCGGCGCGCACACGGAGCGCTGCGCGATCGCCGGCGCGTTCCCGACCCCGCGGCTGGCGAGCCTGGCACCGGCCGGTGTACGGGCCCTCGACACGGCCTGCCCCCACGAGATTTCCGCTCCAGCCCTTCCGCCGCGCTCGGCGGACACCAACCTCCTCCAGCTTCCGCGCGCGCCCCCGGCTCCCCTCGCCTGACCTGTCGTCGAAACTCACGATGTGCTGATCGGCGCCCGCTCCGCCACGCGGCGGACGCAGCCGACATTCATCTCGTCAGGGAGCCAACATGCACGCCCTATTTCTCGCGGCAGTCACGGCCGCGCACGCCGTTCAGCCGCCCGTGCCGCACGGGTGGCGTGCTCCGTCTTACGCGGTCACCGGGACGGTCACCGACACGGCGGGCGCGCCCGTGCCCGATACGCGACTCACGCTGGTCGAGCTCGGCCGAACCACCTCGACCGGGCCCGAAGGACGCTATGGCTTCTCGGCAGTGCCGGCGGGAACCTACCAGCTCTTGATCGCCGCGATCGGGTTCACCCCGACGGTCAGGCGGATCAGGGTCGTGGACCGCGATGCGGTGGCCGACATCGTCCTTCAGCCGTCCGTGGTCGAGCTCGAGCCGGTGCAGGTGACGGCCAGCCCGGTCGCGACTACCCTCCTCAATTCGCCTCAGCCGGTCAGCGCACTGGGTGGGGACGATCTCCGCAGGAGCCAGAGCCCATCCCTGGGCGAAACCGTCGAGAACCTGCCCGGGGTACGCAGCCTCGGCACCGGCACGGGTATCGGCAAGCCGGTGATCCGCGGCCTCACCTCGAATCGGGTGCTCGTCGTAGCGGACGGGCAGCGGCTCGAGACGTCGCAGTGGGGAGACGAGCATGCACCGAACGTCGAGACCGGGGACGCGCAGCGAATCGAGGTCATCCGCGGTCCGGCGAGCGTCCTGTACGGATCCGACGCGTTGGGGGGCGTGGTCAACGTGGTGCCCAAAGAGCTCCCGGAGGCACTCGGCCGCGCCGGGTTCGTCCATGGCGACCTCAGTATGGCGTACAGCACCAACAACGAGCAGCCGGACGGCACGCTGGGCGTTTCGGGCGCGAACGGCGGCTTCGGCTTTCGCGGGTCGCTGACCGGCCGCACCAGCAGCGATATCCAGACGCCCGCTGGTGCGCTGTTCAACAGCGGCAACCGAGCGGTGGGGGGCACCGGCGCCGTCGGGTATCAGGCCGCCTGGGGCAGCGTGAACGCGATGTACACCCAGCGGAACGAGCGGCTCGAGATCCACGAAGACCCGGCCGAGGATCCGACTGCGACTCCGCGCCAGCGTATCGACGAAAAGCGGGCCAAGGTCGGCGCCACGCTGCCGTTGGGCGCATCGCGCCTCGAGGTGGACGCCGGGTTCGAGCGCAACCGGCGACGTGAATTCGAGGCGGAAGACGCGACCGACGTAGCGCTCGGCCTGCTCTTGAAGACGTACACCGCCAACGTCCACTATCACCACGCCCCCGTGGGGCCTTGGGCGGGCGTGATCGGCGTGTCCGGCCTGACCAGCAGCTTCGACAAGTTCGGGGCCGAGACGCTCATCCCCAACAACACCGTCAAGACCGGTGGAATCTATGCCTTCGAGCAGGCGGACTACGGGCGGTGGAGCTTCTCGGTGGGAGCGCGCTACGACTACCGCCGTCTCGACGTCGAGGACGATTCCGAGCTCGGCGTGACGGCGCAGCGCCGGACCTACAACTCGGTCGTCGGCAACCTGGGTGTGCTGTACCACCTCACGTCGCCGGTGGCGTTGGTTCTGAACGTCGGCCGCGGCTTCCGCGCCCCGTCGAGCTTCGACTTGTTCGCCAATGGCGTCCACGAGGGCACGATATCCTTTGAGCGGGGCGACCCGGCGCTCAAGAACGAGCGCTCGGTGAACACCGATCTCGCGCTGCGGGTGCAGACGTCCACCCTGCGGGCCGAGGTGGGCGCCTTCGCCAACTTCATCCAGGATTTCATCTTTGCGCGCCCGACCGCAGAGATCGACCCGGAATCGGGTTTCCAGATCTTCGCGGTGACGCAAGGCGACGCCCGCCTGCTGGGCTTCGAGGGAGCGCTCGACTACCACCCGACCCGGTATCTGCACTTCCACGCGGGAGCCGACTACACGAACGGGCAGAATACCTCGACCGATGCGCCGCTACCGTCTATCCCGCCGTTCCGGGCGATCTACTCGGTCCGATTGGAGGGAGAGCGGCTGGGTGCGTTCGAGAGCCCGTACGTGTCGATCAGCGGGGAGTCCAACAGCGGGCAGACGAGACTGGATCCGAGCGAGGCGGAGTTCTTCACCGCGAGCGGCTATCAGTCCACCGGATACACGCTGGTGGACGTGGGTGCGGGGATCGCGCTGCCGGTCGGCCGCGATCCAGTGCGGCTGGATCTGGTGCTGCGAAACGTGCTCGACGAGGACTACACGAGCTTCCTGAGCCGCTACAAAACCTACGCGTTGAATCCCGGCCGCAACCTGGTGGTTCGGGTCAGCACCGGGTTCTAAGGGTGCCGGAACTCGGCGTCGTCGCACCGCATTCTGCGGCGGTTCTCCTGGAGGAGAAGACCGGCAGAGTGCGGTTCGACGACCCCGTCGACCGATCGACTCCACCGCTCAATGCTTTGCGTGACTAAGACTTGACACGCAGACTTCAACCGCTTTCGCACGCTCGGGGCAACTGCGGTCCGTACTCTGCCGGTAAGAAACCCTGTGACTCGAGGCCGCTCCCCGCGGCCGGCACGCACAGGAGACCCGATGCCATCGCTGATGCGCCGCCCGGCGCGCCACTTTGCCACCGCCGCCGCGCTGGTCCTGGCGGCCTGCAACTTCGCGCCCGAAGGCGATCAGCCGATGGAGGCGCCCCCGGAGTACCGTGCGTGGTTTGCCCAGACGGAAGCGTGCTCGGGCCGCATGGGGAACTTCGACCGGCTGGTCTGGCACGTTGTGGACGGGGAGAGCTTCGAGTGTCCCAGCGGCCGCTGCGTCGGGCGCTGGAACAACAACCACCATATCTACATCGCGAGCGCGTACCTCAGAAACGAGCTGGTCGTGCGCCACGAGATGCTGCATGATCTGCTCGGCCGGCCCGGCCACCCCGACCCGCCGTTCGGGAACGGCTGCCCGCTCACCTGGGAGTCCTGGCGCGCACAGACGAGCCCGGAAGGCGCGGCGAGCGGCCGTCTTGCGGCGACCACCCCCCTGCACATCGACTGATCGTCATCGCCGGATATTCGAGCTGACCTCCCGCGCGATCGAGTCCGCGCGGGCGGCGGCCACGGAGTCGCCCGCCTTGCGCAGCACGTCCGCCGCGCCACCGTACACGATCGCATAGAGCTGGAGGATCGACGATGAGGGCGCGTCCACCCAACCGCGGGGGCGCTGCCGCGCGGCCGACTGCCAGTTGTACGTGTCCCAGAGGAGCGCACGGGTGCGGGGCAGGTCGAGATAGCCGAGCCCGGTGCTGAGGACGATCGAATCGGTGGGCTCCACCGGCTTCGGCATCAGCTTTCGCACCAATCCCTGACTCACGAGGTAGGCCGAGAGGCCCAGAGTCTGGTCCGGATAGCCGCCATCGCTCCAGCTGAAGAAGATCGGCCGCTTTCCCGCATTGTCGCGGATCAGAAAGATGGTCGCCAGATCCTGCAACAGCAGATACTCCTGCCCGAAGACCATCGCGATGCTGTCCACCCGGATGCCGCCGCCCTTTTCCGGCACCTGCATCACCTCGGGGAGGCTGTCGAGCTCCGCGAGGTCGAGGGAAAACGCCGGCTCGGTCGGCTGGGTCCAGCGACCCATCCGCCAGAGTTCCGCGGAGCGGGACGGGTCGAACACCGGCGTCTCCCGCCGGCGGAGCTGGCGGAGATGCCACCGGGTGTTCATCAGCGAGAGATTCGCGAGCGTGACGTCCTGGCGCACGCCTTCCACTTCCTGCGCGTACCAGAGCGGGAAGGTGTCGTTGTCGCCGGCGGTGATCAGAATTCCGTACGGTTCCACCGACTGGAGGATGTCCACGGCGAAATCGCGCGCGAGGCGCTCGTGGGCGCGGCTGGCGGTGAGCCGGTTGCCGAACAGCGGGATGAACGCGACCGCCAGGATCGGGGTGGCTGCAACCCACCCGCGCTCGCCGAGTCGGCCACGGAAGAGCTCGGCTGTCGCCTGAAGCAGGGCGCCGAGGCCGAGAGCCACGAACACACCATAGGCGGAGAACGAACCCATGAAGAAGTAGTCGCGCTCGCGCACCTCGCGCGGCAGGTCGGGCTGGTCGGGGTACTGGGAGAACCCGTACTTGAAGTTCATGTAGAACACGAGCGCGACGCTCAGCACGCCGAGCAGCGCCGCCGCGGCGACCCCGGCGCGGCGGTCCTTCCGCCAGAGACTCCAAAGGCCCACGAGACCGACGCCGGTGAAGAGCGCCGTGGCGACTCCGGCAAACGGACCCCAGTCCCGCGCGAACTGCCAGCTGAAGTACTGCCAGAAGTTCGCGAGCTGGGCGCTGAACGGGGCCTGCCGCTCGAGCAGCGAGGGCTTGCCGTACTGGACCCGGTTCAGCACGTCCTGCAGTGCCTGCCACCCGATCGGCTCTCCCTCGTTGATCGGGGGGAACTGGGCGGCCCGCATCGGGAGGTAGATGTAGTTGAGCGAGATGCCCACGACCACCGCGACGAGCCCGAGCCAGACGAGCGGGTTCCGCGGCGAGCGCCAGAGCGCGTAGCCGATCGTGCCGAGGACCACGAGGAGCAGCACGATCCCCTTGGGGCGGTCGAAGCCGATGTCGGTCCACGAACCGGTCACGGCGAGGACGAGGGTCACACCGAGCAGGATGGCCCACGGCTGGATCGCCGTGCGCCAGTCGGTCCAGAGCACGTAGACAGCGAGGGCAGGCACCGCCAGGAACCCCATCATGTGGTTGGTGCTGCTCAGCGCCAGTACGTAGGCGATGAGCACGAGCCACCGCTCCCGGTGCGGGCCCGGCGGTTCATCGCCCCAGTGGACGACGAGCCACATGCAGAGCGCGATGGAAAGCAGCGAGACGGTGTACACCTTCTCGTTCACGGTGGACTGGTTCCAGACGGTCCACATGGTGGCGCCGACCAGGATACCGGCGAACGCCGATGTGAGGCGAACCCATCGCACCGGCACGATTTCGCGGAGCCACCGGTCCGCGACGAGGAACCAGAGTCCCGCCGCGGCGGCGCTCGAAACCGCCGCGAACAGGTTGATCCGCACGGCGTAGGCCTCGGCCAGGGGGAGGAGGCCCCAGGTATGGGCGAGGAGCACGAACAGGGGATTGCCGGGCGGGTGGGGAATGCCGAGCACCTTGGCCGCCGCGATGTACTCGGAGGTGTCCCAGAACGCCGTGGTGGGGGCGAGCGTCACGACGTAGATCGCGAGGACGACGAGCGAGGTCACCGCGGCCCAGACGTAGGGCGGCCGCTCGCGCACGGGTGCTGCCGGATGGGTCATGATTCCTCGGTACGTCGTGGCATCAATGCCGGAACTGCCGCCGGCCGGTCAGCACCATCGCGATGTCATGGCGGTCGGCGGCGGCGATCACCTCCTCGTCACGCACGGAGCCGCCCGGCTGGATGATCGCGGTCACGCCGGCTGCGGCCGCTTCCTCGACCCCGTCCGCGAACGGAAAGAAGCCGTCGGACGCGAGCGTCGCACCGCGCGGATCGTGACCCTGCTGCCGCGCCTTGTGCACGGCGAGGAACGCGGCATCGACGCGGCTCATCTGTCCCGCGCCGATTCCGATGGCCATCTCTCCGCGTGCCAGGAGAATCGCGTTGGACTTGACCGACGCCACGCCGGCCCAGGCGAAATGCAGATCCACCCACTCGACCTCGCTGGGCCCGCGGCGGGTGGCGACGCGCCACCCCTGATCGCCGGGGTCGAAGGCGAAGCGATCCTGCACCAGAAAGCCGCCGCGGACCCGCTTGTAGTCGAGCGAACCGCTCGCCCGGCTCATAGGCAGCTCCACCACGCGGATCGCCTTTTTCTGCGTGAGGATCGCGAGCGCCTCCGTGTGGAACGACGGGGCCACCACGACCTCGACGAAGAGATCGTTCATCGCCGCCGCCGTGGCCTCGTCCACCACCGTGTTGAACGCGACGACCGAGCCGAAGGCGGACACCGGATCGGTGGCGCGGGCGCGGCGGAACGCCTCGGCCGCCGTGCTCGCCACGGCGAGGCCGCACGGCGTGGTGTGCTTCACCAGGCAGCAGGCGGGGCGGGTGGGCCAGCAGGCCACCGCCCACGCGGCCGCGTCCACGTCGAGCAGGTTGTTGAACGAGAGTTCCTTGCCGTGGCGCTGCCGGAGGTCGCGGAGGCCCCGGGCCTCCTCGGTGACGTAGAGCGCCGCCCGCTGATCCGGGTTCTCGCCGTAGCGGAGGACCTGGAGCCGTTCGAGCGACAGGCCCATGCGGCGCGGCAGCCCGTCTTCCTCCGGCGTGAGGTAGCGGGCAATCGCCGTGTCGTAGTCGGCCGTGTGGGCGAACACCTTGGCGGCGAGCTCGCGGCGCACGTCAGGCGGCACCGCGCCCTGGCGCAGCAGACCGAGCACGCGCGCGTAGTCGGTCGGATCCACGACCGGGATCACCGACTCGTGGTTCTTGGCCGCGGAGCGCAGCATCGACGGGCCGCCCACGTCGATGTTCTCGATGGCGTCCTCGAACGGCACGTCCGGCTTCGCGATCGTCATCTGGAACGGGTACAGATTGACCGCCACGAGGTCGAGCGGAGCGATGGCGTGCTCCGCCAGCGCGGCCATGTGCTGGGGGAGGTCGCGGCGGGCGAGCAGCGCGGCATGGATGCGCGGGTGCAGCGTCTTGACCCGGCCGTCGAGCAGCTCCGGAAATCCGGTGACCGACTCCACCGTGAGCACGGGCACGCCCGCCTCCTTGAGCGCCGCGGCCGTGCCGCCGGTGGACACGATCTCCCAGCCCAGGTCCACCAGCCCCTGCGCGAACGCCACGATCGCCCGCTTGTCGCTGACCGAAATCAGCGCGCGGGGCATGGACCGGAAGTCACGAGTTGAGGTTCGCGGCCGCGGATGTGGCGGCCGCGGGGACGGGAACAGGGTGACCCGCGTCCGCGGCGGCGAGCACCACAGCGGGGAGCAGCCGGTGCTCTGCCGCGAGCACGCGGGCCGCGAGGGAGTCCGGCGTGTCGCCTGGCAGGACCGGGACGCGCTGCTGGGCGAGCACCGCACCGCGGTCGTACACCTCGTCCACCAGGTGCACCGACGCGCCGCTCTCCCGCGCTCCGGCCTGGAGCACCGCTGCGTGCACCCGGCGGCCGTACATGCCGGGACCGCCGAACGCGGGCAGCAGGCCCGGATGGATATTGATGATGCGGCCCCGCCAGCGCTGGATCACTCCTCGGGGGACCAGCTTGAGATAGCCTGCCAGCACCACCAGATCCGCGCGGGCCGCGGCCAGCGCGCCGAGCCAGGCCGACGAGTCATCCGGATCGGCGAGCAGATGCGTGGTGATACCGTGCGCCCGGGCGATGTCCAGGCCGCCCGCCGTCGGGCGATTGCTGAGCACCAGCACTACGGCCACCGGCCCGCCCGGCGGCAGCGCGTGCAGAAGCGCCTCGAGGTTACTGCCTCGGCCGGACAGTGCGACGGCCACACGCATCGGCATGGCGCGCAAGGTAAACGAGGGAGGGAGAGGCAGGGAGAGGCAGGGAGAGGGAGGGAGAGGCAGGGAGAGGGAGGGAGAGGAAGGCGCGGGTCAGTCCGTCAGGGCGGCGGCGAGCGCACCGGCGACCGCCGGGCCGGCGTCCCTCGGGAGCGTCCGGGGGTCCAACAGGACGCGGCCCTCGGCCACCCGCGCTACGATCGGCGGCTCCCCGACGCGGAGCCGGAGCGCGAGCCCGTCGGGGCCGAGCGTGCCGGGGTCCAGCGCGACCAGGGTGGTGGGGAGCCGCGCTGCCGGAAACGCGCCGCCGCCCACGGCGGATTCGCCGGTCCGCAGCTCGGCCCGCAGCTCCGGGGGGCAGGCCCCGGCGAGCGCCTCGGCTCGCGAGCGGATCTCGGCGGGATCGGCCGTGAGCATCGCCAGCACCGGTATCTCGCGCACCGCGGTCGCCGGCTCCGCGTAGAGCGCCAGCGTGGCTTCGAGCGCCGCCAGCGTGAGCTTGTCGGCCCGCAGCGCGCGAGCGAGCGGGCTTCGCCGGCACGCGGCGACCGCGCGCTCTCCACCGGCGAGGCAGCCCGCCTGGGGTCCACCGAGCAGCTTGTCGCCGCTGAAGATCACGAGGTCCGCGCCCGCCGCCGCGCCGTCGGCCACACGCGGCTCGCCGGTCAGCTTCCACGGGGCCAGATCGAGCAGGAGACCGCTGCCGACGTCGTAGATGTAGGGGACAGCGGCCGCCCGGGCGAGCGCCGCGAGCGCGGCTGGCTCAGGGGTCGCGACGAAGCCCCGCTGCTCGAAGTTCGAGCGGTGTACCGTGAGAATCGCTCCGGTCTCGGGCCCGAGCGCCGTCCGGTAATCGTCGAGGTGGGTGCGGTTGGTGGTTCCCACCTCGCGCAGTCGCGCGCCGCTTTTCTGAAGGATGTCGGGAATCCGGAACGAGCCCCCGATCTCGATCAGCTCGCCGCGGGAGATGAGGACCTCGCGGCCCGCGGCGTGCGCCTGGAGCGCAAGCACGAGCGCGCCCGCCGCGTTGTTCACGACGAGCGCGTCGGCGGTGCCGGCCAGCTCGGCCAGCAGCATGCGGCAGTGATCCGTCCGGCTCCCCCGCGCGCCGGTGTGCAGATCGATCTCGAGGCTGGCGTAGCCCGACGCGATGTCCGCCATGGCGCGTACGGCCGCGGCGGCCAGCGGCGCCCGGCCGAGGTTCGTGTGTAGCACCACGCCGGTGGCGTTGAGCACCGGACGGAGCGAACGCATGGTGCGGGCGGCGAGGCGCTCCCGCACCTCCGCGGCCCAGTCCTCGGGCGGACCGGCTCGGCGCGTCCGCGCGGCGTCCAGCACGTCCCGCACGGCGGCGACCACGGCGTTGCGCGGCGCGTGCCGGAACAAGGCGGTCACGGCCGGCTCGCGCAGCAGGCGATCCACCGAGGGGAGCGCGCGGCGGGGGTCCGTCATGGACGGGAGCTGCCGGGGGAGGGCGAGAGCGACCGGGAGGAGTCGGGCACCGACTCCGATTCGGGTTGCTGCGGCAACCGTGGCTCCGTGGTCGTGGTGTCGGCGGCCTTCGCTGGTCGCGTGGCCGCCTCCGGCACCACGATTGGTGCGCGAACGTTGCCCTCGATACCGCTCACGGTCCGCACTCCGCGGATCTCCACCAGGAACCGGTCGCCGGGCTTCCAGGGCTCGACCACCTCGAGCACCAGGCGATCGTTGAGGGCGGGCCGGCGGGCAGCCGGGCGGCCCGGGAGGGAATCCGGGCCAGGCTGCACTGTGTCGCGTGCCGGCGGCAGCGTGTCCGGCGGACGTGGCGCGATCCGCGCGGAATCAGCCGGAACGCCAGGCTCGCGGTCGGGGAGCTTCGGGCCTTCCGTCTGCGGTGATGGAATCCGCAGTGCGCGAACGGCCACCGCCACGGAATCGGGCAGCTTGCGCAGGGTGACCGCGCTGCTGTCGAGGCGCTGTGCCGGATCCAGCGGAAGCGCGAACGTGACCGTCGCGGTCACCGAGTCGGAGGGGGACACCGTCTGGATCCGCGGCGGAAGCGTGTCGTGCACGAACGCATACAGATCGCCCGCGCGAGCGGAGTCGCGGGGAACGCGAATCGAGTCGAACGCCTCGCGCGGGTCGCGCCGCAGGTTCTTGTTCCCGTCGAGCACCCCGTAGACCACGTACTCACCGCGCGGCAACGGACCGAGCCGGAAGCTCCCCGACGAATCAGTCACCGCGCGATAGACGAGGCTGTCCGGCAGGAGCACGGCTTCCACGAGCGCGGCCGCCGAGGGCCGTCCGACCTTCCAGTCGATGACGGTGCCGGACAACGAGTCCTCCGGGACCGGTGCCCCGGTGGTGAACGTGACGATGCGACGCTCCTTCGCCTGGTTCCCGCGAACGTCCTTGATGCCGGGCAGCAGCTCGACGCGGTACACCCGGTCCGGCTGCCATCCCTCCGCGGGCCGCACCGTGATCCGCCGCCGGCGCCAGCGCACCTCGGGCACGCGGTTGGTCGGTGACAGGATGACGAGCCGCTCGAGGTCGCTCGTCCCGAGCCCCTGGCTCGGCTGACTGCCCTCGCTGACGACCTCGCTGAATCGGAACTCCACGTCGTCATCAAAGCCAGGCAGGATGGCGAGCGACTCCGGAATCGCGGTGATGAGGTCGGGCGCGACGGCGTCGGGCGGGCCGCCGGGCGGGGGCTGAACGTTGGCGCATGACAGAAGAGCAGAAGTGCAGAGGAGCAGAGGAGCAGATGGGCCGCGGCTCACACCAACTCCAGATCCCTGCGCTTCCGCGTGAGCTCCCGCAGCTGTTCGCGCCAGTCAGCCAGCTTCTCCCGCTCGCGCTGAACCACTTCCGCCGGAGCGCGCGACGTAAACTGCTCGTTGCCGAGCTTTTTCTGCTGGGACTCGATGGCGCGGGTGAGACGATCGCCTTCTTTCTTCAAGCGTTCGCTCTCGCGTCCGATGTCGAACGCACCCTCGGCGGGCATGAACACTCCGGTTCCGTCCCTCAGCACCGCGTGCGCGCCGAGCTGCCCCTTCGCAGACCGTTTGCCGAGGTGCGAAATCCTGGCGAGGCGCCGAATGGTGTCTGCCTCGCTCGAAAACACTTGGTCAGGACCCCAGTCCGTCACGCTGATTTCCACGGTCTGCCCGGGCTGCACCCCGTATTCTCCGCGTAGCGTACGCACCACCGACACCAACTCCTGCACCGCGCAGAACTGTTCGATCGCCGCGGCATCCTTCGCGCGCTCGTCAGGCCGGGGCCAGGGCGCCACCGAGATCGAGTCGCCCGCCGCGCGACCCGGGAGGCGCTGCCAGAGCGCCTCCGTGATGAACGGCATCACCGGATGAAGCAGGCGGAGCGCTACGTCGAAGGTCTGCGCCGCGACCGCGCGCGCCACGTCGCCGCCCGGTTGGTCGCCCGCGAGCCGCGGCTTGATCTGCTCGATGTACCAGTCAGCGAGATCGCTCCACACGAAGCGATACGCGGCGGCGGCGGCGTCATTGAGGCGAAACCGCTCGAGCGCGTCGGTGACGTCCGCGACGGTCGCATCGCAGCGGGCCACGATCCAGCGGTCGGCCAACCCGAGCTCCTCCGGCCGCACCGCGTCCGCGTGCCGGCCCGCCAGGGGCCGCACCGGGCCGTGAAGGTTTGACAGGATGAACCGGCCCGCGTTCCAGAGCTTGTTCGCGAAATTGCGGCCGGGCGCGAACGAGCTCTCGATGTCGTCCGGGTCGAGGATGACGTCCGTGCCCACCGCGCTCCCGGCGACGAGCGTGTAGCGCAGCGCGTCGGCGCCGTAGAGCGCCACGACGTCGAGCGGATCGATGCCGTTGCCGAGAGACTTCGACATCTTGCGATGCTGCGTATCCCGCACGGTCCCGTGCAGGTACACCGTCGAGAACGGGACGTCGCCCATGAACTCGATGCCGGCCATGACCATGCGCGCGACCCAGAAGAACAGGATCTCCGGCGCGGTGACAAGTGTGTGGCCGGGATAGAACCGCGCGAGGTCCGGCGTATCGTCGGGCCAGCCGAGGCCGGAGAACGGCACGAGCTGGGAGGAGAACCAGGTGTCGAGCACGTCGTCGTCCTGCCGCACCGGGCCGCCGCAGTCCGGACAGCGCTCCAGGTCCACCCGGCTCGCGATCATGCGCGCGCAGCGCTCGGCCTGGCAGTACCAGACCGGAATCCGGTGCCCCCACCAGAGCTGCCGGGAGATACACCAGTCGCGGATGTTCTCCATCCACCGCGCGTAGTCGTCGCCCCGGCGCTCGGGGACGAAGCGGAGCCGCTCCTCGCGATATGCCTCGAGCGCCGGGCGGGCCAGCGGCGCCAGCTTCACGAACCACTGCTCCGAGAGCCGGGGCTCGATCACAGTGTCGCAGCGGTAGCAGTGCCCCACCGCATGTCGATGCTGCTCGAGGCTCTCGAGCAGGCCGAGCTGCTCGAGCTCCTCGACGATTCGCCGCCGCGCCTCGTACCGATCGAGGCCCTGATAGCGCTGCGGCGCGGCCAGGCTCATCCGCGCCTCCGGCGTCATCACGTCGATGCTCGCGAGCCCGTGGCGCCGCCCGATCTCGAAGTCGAGCGGGTCGTGCGCGGGGGTGATCTTCACCGCACCGGTGCCGAACGCCGGGTCCACGGCGTCGTCCGCGACGATCGGGATCAGCCGCTCGGTGAGGGGGAGCCGGACCTGTCGGCCGACCAGCGAACCGTACCGCTCATCCCTGGGGTGGACCGCCACACCACTGTCGCCCAGCATCGTCTCCGGTCGGGTGGTGGCCACGGTGACGTGGCCGGTACCGTCGGCCAGCGGATAGCGGAGCCGCCAGATCCGGCCGTCCTCCTCTTCCTTCTCCGCCTCCTCGTTGGAGAGGGCGGTGAGGCAGCGGGGACACCAGTTGATGATGTAGTGGCCGCGATAGATGAGCCCCTTCTCGTACAGTCGCACGAACGCCTCGCGCACCGCGCGGGAAAGATCCTCGTCGAACGTGAAGTAGGTGCGCGACCAGTCGGCGGAGCAGCCGAGCGCCTCGAGCTGGCGCAGGATGACGGCGCCGGTCTCGCGCACGTATCCCCACACCCGGTCAATGAAAGGCTCGCGCCCGAGGTCGAAACGGGTCTGGCCCTCGGCGGCCAACAGCCGCTCGACGACGTTCTGGGTGGCGATGCCCGCGTGGTCGGTACCGGGAAGCCAGAGCGCCGCGCGCCCGCGCATGCGCTCGAAGCGGACCAGCACGTCCTGGATGGTGTTGTTGAGCCCGTGGCCCATGTGCAGCACGGCGGTCACATTGGGCGGCGGCATCATGACGACGTAAGGCGCCCATCGGTCCATCGGCCCATCCGGCCCGAAGAGTCCCCGCTCCTTCCAGAAGCGGTACAACTCCGACTCGATTGCCTGGGGATTGTACTGCGGCGCCAGCGGCTCGCTCATGCGCTCTGGTCAGTGGCCAGATAATCCGGCGAGTGCGTCCGGTCGTCCTCGCCGCGCACGAGGATGCTGTTGATCACCGAGTCCACGCCGGGGACGCCGCGCGCCACGCGGGCGGCCCGGGCGCGGGCCGGGCGCGTGCGCACCCAGCCGTGGAGCTCGACGGTTCCGGCGGACACCGGGGTGACCTGGAGGCCCAGTTCGCGGAGCTCCGGGTCGGCGGCGAGCGCGGCGGCGGTGGCGCGCGCGGCCCCCGCCGCGCTGAGTGCCTGATCGGGCGGAGGCTCACGCATCCGGCGGGCCGCCCGCCGGACGCGGGGCGGGTTCACGTTGCCCAGCCACTCGGCGAGCACGAAGCCAGCCACAACCCCGCCGGCGGCGCCGACGGTGGCCCAGATGACGATCTGAAAGACGGAGAGCTGGGTCCGCAAGCGCACGAACGATCCTCGTTCAAAAAGGGGGTCTGGCTCGTTAAGTTAACACGCTTCATCTTCCGAGCGCACCTGCACTTCCACACTCAGGATAGCATATGGCTGAGGAGCGTGAGCGCGTGACGTCGGCCGAGGTGGCGCGATGGGTGGTCCTGGGCGTGGCCATCCTGGTCGGGATCGGTCTGTACCTGATCATCGGGGTGGGCGTGGAGCCGGTCGTGCGGCCGGCCGTGCTGGAGGCCGCACCGTGAGCACCGCCGTCGGTGCCATCCGGATCACGCTACCCGACGGCTCGGTCCGCGAGCTGCACCGCGGGGCCACCGCGCGCCAGATCGCCGAGTCGATCGGCCCCGGGCTCGCCCGGGCGGCGCTGGCGGCCCGGGTGAACGGGGCCATCTGGGATCTGGACCGGCCGATCGAAGACGATGCGCAGGTGGCCATTCTCACCGAACGCGACGCCGATGCACTGGAGGTGCTCCGGCACTCGTCGGCCCACATCCTCGCGACCGCCGTGCGCGAGCTGTTTCCCGGCGCCGGGATCGGCTTCGGGCCGCCGATCGAGGACGGGTTCTACTACGACTTCGACGTGCCCCGGCCGTTCACGCCGGAGGATCTCGAACAGATCGAGCGGCGGATGGCGGACGTGGCGAAGCGGGACTTCCCGTTCGTGCGCGAAGTGGTGAGCCGCGAGGAGGCCAACCGCCGGTTCCGGGACGATCCGCTCAAGCTCGAGCGCATCGCCGACCTGGGCGACGACGAAACCATATCGGTCTACACCGACGGCCCGTTCGTGGATCTCTGCCGCGGTCCGCACGTCCCGAGCACGGGACGCCTCAAGCACTTCAAGCTGCTGCACGCCGCCGGCGCCTACTGGCGGGGCGACGAGCGGCGGCAGATGCTCCAGCGCATCTACGGCACCGCGTGGTTCAGGAAGGAAGACCTCGACGCGTATCTCCACCGGCTGGAGGAGGCGCGGAAGCGCGACCACCGGGTCATCGGCAGGCAGCTCGATCTCTTCTCGATCAGCGACATCATCGGACCGGGACTGGTGCTCTGGCATCCCAAGGGAGCGATGATCAAGTGGCTGCTCTCCCGCGCGGTCGAGGACGACAACGTGGCCAGCGGATACGATCTCGTCTACACGCCGAACGTCACCCGTGAGGAGCTGTTCAAGATCTCGGGTCACCTGCCGCTGTACGCCGCCAATCAGTACCCGCCGATGGCGGCCGGGGCCGGGGAGTCGGAGGAGGTGCGGTACCGGGTGAAGCCGATGAACTGCCCGATGCACGCCCTGATCTACCGGAGCCAGCAGCGCAGCTACCGCGATCTGCCGATCCGGCTGAGCGAAGTGGCGAACGTCTACCGCAACGAAAAGTCGGGCACGCTGCACGGACTGCTCCGGGTGCGCGGACTCTGCATGGACGACGCGCACATCTTCTGCGCCATGGAGCAGGTGGAGGACGAGATCTTCCTCTGCCTCGACCAGGTGGACCGGCTGGTCCGCCGGACGTTCGGCTTCGAGCTGGATTTCGAGATCAGCACGCGGCCGGAGGAGCGGCTCGGCGGCGACGAGGTCTGGGACCAGGCCGAGGCGACACTCCAGCGGGCCCTCGAGCGGAAGGCGATCCCGTTCCGGATGGACCTGGGCGGCGGCGCGTTCTACGGCCCGAAGATCGACATTAAGTTCCGCGATGCGATCGGCCGGCTCTGGCAGGGGCCGACCATCCAGCTCGACTTCAACCTGCCCGAGCGGTTCGAACTCGAGTACACCGGGCCGGACAACCGTCCGCACCGACCGGTGATGATCCACCGCGCCATCTATGGCACGCTGGAGCGTTTCACCGGCACTCTCATCGAGCATTTCGCGGGCGCATTCCCGGTGTGGCTCGCCCCGGAGCAGGTGCGGGTGATTCCGATCTCCGACGCGCAGGCGGGCGGCGCCCGCACCGTCGCGGCACGGCTCAAGGCCGCGGGGCTGCGGGTGCACGTGGACGCCGGCTCGGAGACGCTCAACTACCGGGTGCGTGCGGGCGAGGTGGCCAAGGTGCCGTACATGGCCGTCGTCGGGCAGCGGGAGCTCGACGCCGGCAGCATCGCGCTCCGGGTGCGGGGGGCGGGGAAGAAGCAGGAAATCCTGACGGTGGAAGCGTTCCAGGCCCGGGTGCTCGAGGAAGTGCGCACGCGGGCGCTCGTGCCATGAGCGGGCCTCCGGGCACACCCACGGCACCGGGAACTGCTTTACCACAGAGGACACAGAGAACAGCACTAGTGGTGATCTCATGTCCGAGCATCCGTGCTGTCGCTCATGAGACCACCAAGTCAGTGCCCTTCTCTGTGTTCTCTGTGTCCTCTGTGGTAAAGCAGTTTCGGAGCTTCGCATGACGCCGCCGCCGGCCGGCGACGAAGGCCTCGTCCGCGTCATCGGCACGCGGGCGCTCGCGCTCGCCTGCATCAACATGATCGTCGGCGCGAGCATCTTCGTGCTCCCCGCCGCTGTCGCCGCCGACCTCGGTCCTGCCGCGATCCTCGCCTACCTCGTCTGCGCCGTTCTCCTTCTCCTCGTCGCCATCTGTTTCGCCGAAGCAGGGAGCCGCATGGGCGTGTCCGGCGGCCTCTACGTTTACGTCCAGGTCGCATTCGGCCCGTTCGTCGGTTTCATCGCCAGCACCTTGCTGTGGTTCGCGAGCGGAGTCCTGGCGAGCGCCTCGGTCGCGAACGCGCTCGTGGGCACCCTGGGCGCGGCCGTTCCCGCGCTTGCGGCTGGTCCACTGCGGGCGCTCCTGCTCGCGGCGCTCTACGGAGGCCTGGCGGCGCTCCACGTCCGCGGCGTGCGCGGGGGCGTGCGATTCGTCGAAGGGGTGACCGTCGCGAAGCTCGCGCCGCTGGTGCTGTTCGTGCTGCTGGGCGCATCCTTCGTCCGGCCCGAGTACCTGATCTGGACCGGCACGCCGTCGGTGGAGGAGATCGGCCGTACGGTGTTGCTGCTGTTCTTTGCGTTCCAGGGCGTCGAGAACGCGCTCACGGCCGGCGGCGAGATCCTGCGGCCGTCGCGCACCGTCCCGCGGGCGATCTTGATTGCGGTCGCGGGGTGCACGGTGCTCTACGGGGGCATCCAGCTGGTTGCGCAGGGGATCCTCGGCGACACGCTCCCGGCGCACGAGCGCGCGCCGCTGGCCGACGCGGCCGGTGCCGTGCTCGGCGGCTGGGCCCGGGCGCTGCTGCTGGCTGGCGCCGCCATCTCGATGTTCGGCTGGGTGGGCGGAGACATGCTCACCGCGCCGCGGGCGCTGTTCGCGCTGGGCCGCGACGGGCTGCTCCCACGCCCGCTCGCGCGGGTGCATCCGGTCTACCGGACCCCTCACATCGCGATCCTCGTCTACGCGGCGCTCGGCTTCGGCTTCGCGGTCAGCGGCAGCTTCCGGACGCTCGCGCTGGTCGCGAGCGGCGGCGCCCTGCTCCTTTACCTCTTGGCGTGTCTCGCGGCCGTGCGCCTCCGCCGGCTCGGCGTCCGCGCCGACGGCGCGCCGCTCGATTTTCCCGGCGGCAGCGTCATCGCCGTGCTCGCCGTCCTCGCGATTCTGTGGGTGCTGACCTCGCTCAGCGCAGCGGAGTTCGCGGCGCTCGCGCTTACGGTGGTCGTCGCGAGCGCCATCTACGCCTGGGCTCGCTGGCGCGCGCCGGCGCGTCCCCGCAGCCCCAAGCCGATCACGGACTGACTACGCCGGGGCCCCTGCCAGGCCCCGCCGGCCGGATGTATCTTGCCGTCGAACTCGGCCGGCTGGTTTGTCGTGAGCGACGCAACAATCCCCGTCATTCTCTCCGCCGTCCGCACGCCGATCGGCAGGTATCTCGGCGGGCTCTCATCCTTCACGGCGCCGCAGCTCGGGGCGTTCGCGATCCGCGAGGCCGTCCACCGGGCAGGCGTGGACGTCAACGCCATCGATGACGTCATCATGGGCCAGGTCGTGCAAGGCGGCTCGGGGCAGGCGCCCGCCCGCCAGGCGATGATCCAGGCCGGCATTCCCGGCACCGTGCCCGCAATGACGGTCAACATGGTTTGCGGCTCGGGACTCAAAGCCGTGATGCTCGCCGCGCAGGCGGTCAGGGCGGGCGATGCCGAATGCGTGGTCGCCGGGGGGCAGGAGTCGATGTCGAGCGCCCCGCACTACGTGTACGGGATGCGGAACGGGATCAAGGCCGGCAACCAGACCATGGTGGACGGGATGATCCACGACGGCCTCTGGGACTCGTTCGGCTGCTGCCACATGGGCGAGTACGCGGAGTACACCGCCGACAAGGCGGGGGTGAGCCGGCAGGACCAGGACGCGTTCGCGCTCGACAGCCACCGGAAGGCCGTCGCGGCCGCGGAGAGCGGGAAGTTCAAGGCCGAGATACTTCCCGTGCAGGTGCCGGGCAAGGCGGGACCGACCTTCGTGAGCGCCGACGAGTCGCCGCGGAAGGACACGAGCGCGGAGACGCTCGCGAAGCTCAAACCGGCGTTCCGGAAGGACGGGGGCAGCGTGACGGCGGGGAACGCCCCCGGCCTCAACGACGGCGCCAGCGCGCTGGTGGTGGCGTCACTCGCGTTCGCGCGGGCCCACGGGCTTACCCCCATGGCGCGCGTCACCGGCTACGCCGCCGGCGGCGGTGAGCCCCGCGAGATCTTCTTCGCGCCGGTGGTCGCGGTGCGCGCCCTGATGCAGAAGGCGGGCACCAATATCGCCGACTACGACCTGATCGAGGCAAACGAGGCGTTCGCGGTGCAGGCCATCGCCGACGGCCGCGAGTTGGGCTGGGACTGGGAGCGGGTGAACGTGCACGGAGGCGCGGTCGCGCTCGGCCATCCGATCGGCGCGAGCGGCGCCAGGGTGCTCACGACGCTCCTCTACGCGCTGGAGGATCGCGGGGGGTCCACCGGCCTCGCAACCCTGTGTCTGGGCGGCGGCAATGCGGTGGCCGTCAGCGTGGAGCGGATATGAACCGAAGTGAGTGGTTAGCCGTGAGCGGTGAGCGGGCGGAGTCCGGAACGCTGGCGGTTCGCCGAGGCCTTGCCGTCGTGCTTGGTGCCGCGACCGTGGCGCTCGCGGCGCAGGTGGCGGTGCCGCTCCCATTCACTCCGGTGCCGATGACGCTGCAGCCGCTCGCCGTGCTCGTGGTCGGCGGACTGCTCGGCGCCCGGCTGGGCGCCGCCGCCCTCGTCGTCTACCTCGCGCTCGGCGCGCTCGGCCTGCCGGTGTTCACGCCGGTGGGCCTGCCAGGCGCCGCACGCCTCCTCGGCCCGACCGGCGGCTATCTCCTCTCGTATCCGGTCGCCGCGGCCCTCGTCGGATGGCTCGCCTCCGCCCACCGGCCGGCCCAGCCGGCGGCCCGCCTGCTCCTCGCCTGCGCTGCCGGCATGGTCGTGATCCACATCGGCGGCTCGGCTCAGCTCGCGATTCTCACGGGCGATCTCGCGGCCGCCACCCGATTCGGCCTGGTGCCGTTCCTCACCGGCGACTTGCTCAAGATCGGCCTCGCCGCGCTCGTCATCCTGGCGCTCGGGCCCGCCGTTCGCTCGCGGCTTTGACCGCGTCCGCGCCGGAGTCGCGTCAGGTTCTGAAGGCGATCGGATGGTCGATCGCCTTCCTGCTGACCGGAATTGCCCTCACCACGCTGCTGCTCGGCGGTGTCGCCGCCCTGCTCGCTCGCGGTGACGTGGCGAGCGGGATGCGGGCACTCGATGCGCCCGGCGCGGTAGCGGCGCTCGCCGGCGGCCTGAGCCAGCTCGTCGGGTTCGGTCTCGCCACGTGGCTGATCGGGATCCGCCTGCTGCGCTTGGATCGCCATGCGCTCCGATGGGCCCCGCCGGCCGTCGGGGCCCGGGGAATGCTTGGCGGTCTCGGGCTCGGGGCGCTGGCCGCCACGGTCGCGCTCGTCACGGCGGTGGCGGCCGGAAGCGCCTACTGGTCGCGCGATGCCGGCGGGCCGGCGGATTACGTGGTGCAGGTGCTCAAGACCACGCTGGCGCTCGCCCCCGCCGCGCTGAGCGAGGAAGTGATGTTTCGCGGGGTGCCGCTCGTGCTCCTCGCCGCCGTGGCGGGCCGTGCAACGGCGCTCGTGCTGGTCTCGGCGGTGACGTTCTCGCTGTTTCACTGGCTCAATCCCGACGTCACCCCCCTCGCGCTGGGCAACATCGCGCTGGCCGGGCTCTTCCTGGGAGTGGCGTTCTATGCGCCCGGCGGTCTCTGGACCGCGTTCGGCGCGCACATGGGCTGGAACGCCACGCTCGCCGCTCTCGATGCGCCGGTGAGCGGCCTCCCCTTCCGAATCCCGCTCCTCGACTATCACGCCGGCGAGCCCGCGTGGCTCTCCGGCGGGCGGTTCGGGCCCGAGGGCGGGCTCGTAGCCACGATCGCCCTCGCGCTCGCCATCGCACTCACGGTCCGGTGGGCCCGGAAGGAGTCCGCATGAGCCGCGCCGCCGTCGTCGGAGCCGGCACCATGGGAAACGGCATCGCGCACGTGTTCGCGCAGCACGGCTGGGAGGTGGCGCTGATCGACACCGTACCCGCCGCGCTGGAGCGGGCGGTGTCCACCATCCGCGGCAACCTCGAGCGCCAGGTGAAGAAGGGCGCGATCGCCGCCGACGCGCCGCCGGCGATCCTCGGCCGCATCCACCCCGCCACCGACCTCGCCGCGTCGGGCGACGCGACGCTGGTGGTCGAAGCGGCGAGCGAGAACCCCGGGATCAAGTTCGCCGTGTTCGAGCAGCTCGACCGCGTCGCGCCGCCGGAGGCGATCCTCGCCACCAACACGAGCTCGATCTCGATCACCGAGATCGCCGCGCGCACCGGCAGGCCGGCCCAGGTGATCGGCATGCATTTCATGAACCCCGTGCCGGTGATGCAGCTGGTCGAGGTGATCCGGGGGCACGCCACGAGCGACGCGACCACCGGAGCCGTCATGGAGGCGGCGCGCGCGCTCGGCAAGACGCCGGTGGAGGTCAACGACTACCCGGGCTTCGTGTCGAACCGGGTGCTGATGCCGATGATCAACGAGGCGATTTACTGCGTCATGGAGGGCGTGGCCGAGCCGGAGGCGATCGACACGGTCATGAAGCTCGGCATGGCGCATCCGATGGGTCCGCTCGCGTTGGCCGACTTCATCGGGCTGGATGTCTGTCTGGCGATCATGGAGGTGCTCCACCGCGGCCTGGGCGACGACAAGTACCGCCCGTGCCCGCTGCTGCGCCGCATGGTCGCCGCGGGGGAGCTCGGCAAAAAGAGCGGCCGCGGGTTCTATTCCTATGACGCGCGCTGATCCGCGCGCAGGTGCGGTCTTTCGGTACACCTCGCCGACTCCGGTTCCTCGAGACTAGGCTCCCTGAATTGGGAGCCGCGAATGAACGCGAATGACGCCAATGAGCGCGAATTCCCCGCGTGGGACACCGCGAGGGAAGTGATCGGGGTGTTCTACGGCGTTTACAATGAACTTGGTGGAGGATTTCTGGAGTCGGTGTATCGAGAGGCAATGGCGCTGAGTCTGGCCGATGCCGGGCTGTCGGTCGTGCGCGAGGAGCCGGTGCAGGTCCGGTTCCGTGGCCGCATCATCGGAGCATTCCGCGCCGATCTGATTGTTGGTGACGAACTGCTGGTCGAGCTGAAGGCCGCCCGTGCAATCGAGGACGCCCACGTCGCCCAGGTGATCAATTATCTCCGGGCCACAGATCTGGAGGCGGGCCTACTCCTGAATTTCGGCCCGCGGCCTCAATTGAGGCGAATGTGTGTACGGCCGGAAGAGCCAAACCGCATTCCAGAGCTGACACGCGTCATTCGCGTAATTCGCGTAATTCGCGGCCCCCCGGGTCTTGAGCCCATCTCGTGTACCGGCCGCAACTTCTATACATTGGAGCATGCGGGAAGTCATCCCCATCGGAGCCGACCATGCTGGCTACCCGCTGAAGCAGCGGCTCGTGGCCGAGCTGCAGTCGCTCGGGTACGAGCCGCTCGACGTCGGCACCACTGGTCCGGACGCGGTCGACTATCCGGACTACGCCCACAAGGTGGCGGGCCAGGTGGAACGCGGTGAGGCGGCCCGCGGTGTATTGTTGTGCGGTTCGGGCCTCGGGATGTCGTACGCCGCGAACCGCCACGCCGGGGTCCGCGCCGCGGTGGCCTGGTCGCCGGAGGTCGCCCGGCTGGCGCGGGAGCACAACGACGCCAACGTGCTCATCGTTCCGGCCCGGTTCGTGACCGATGACGAAGCGGTCGCGATCCTGAAGGCCTGGCTGAGCTCGGGATTTGAAGGCGGGCGCCACGTCCGCCGCATCGCCAAGATCGACGAGGATTCGCCATGACGCTCGACCACAACGCTGCGCTGCGCGACGCCGATCCGGTGGTTGCGCGCCTGATAGACCGCGAACTTCGCCGGCAGCAGCAGGGCCTCGAGTTGATCGCCAGCGAGAACTTCGCGAGCCGCGCTGTGATCGACGCCATGGGGACACCGCTCACCAACAAGTACGCCGAGGGGTATCCCGGCAAGCGGTACTACGGCGGGTGCGAGGTGGTCGACGAGGTCGAGCAGCTGGCGATCGACCGGCTCAAGCAGCTCTTCGGCGCGGCGCACGCCAACGTGCAGCCGCACTCCGGCGCGCAGGCCAACTTTGCGGCGTTCATGGCGCTGATCAAACCGGGTGAGACCCTCATGGGTCTGGCGCTCCCGCACGGCGGGCACCTGTCGCACGGCGCTCCGGTCAACCACAGCGGGGTCATCTGGCGCTCGGTGCAATACGGCGTGGATCCGGCGACCGGCAGAATCGACCACGACCAGGTGCGCGAGCAGGCCCGGAACGAGCGGCCCAAGCTCATCATCGCGGGCGGCAGCGCCTACGCCCGGATCATCGACTTCGCGGCGTTCCGTTCCATCGCCGATGAAGTCGGCGCCTTCTTCCTGGTGGACATGGCGCACTTCGCCGGCCTCGTGGCGGGCGGCGTGTATCCGTCGCCGGTGCCGCACGCGCACGTCGTGACCAGCACCACCCACAAGACGCTCCGCGGCCCGCGCTCAGGGCTGATCCTGTCCATCGCCGAGCACGCGAAGGCGATCGACAAGTCGGTCTTCCCCGGCACCCAGGGCGGGCCGTTGCAGCACGTGATCGCCGCCAAGGCGGTGGCATTCGGCGAGGCGCTCACAGACGACTTCAAGGTCTACGCGCGGCGCGTGGTCGAGAACGCGCAGACGCTCGCCGCGGCGCTGGTGGAGCGGGGCTTCGCCATCGTGTCGGGCGGCACCGATTCCCACCTGATGCTGGTGGACCTCCGCGCCAAGAATCTCACCGGCAAGGCGGCCGAAGCGATTCTCGGCAAGGCCGGCATCACGGTCAACAAGAACACGATCCCGGATGATCCCCAGTCGCCGTTCGTCACCAGCGGAATCCGGATCGGCACCCCGGCGGTCACCACCCGCGGCATGGGCCGGAACGAGATGGAGCGGGTGGCCCAGCTCATCGATCTCGCGCTGTCCAAGCAGGACGATGCCTCGCTGGCGCGCATTCGCGGTGAGGCGCTCGAGCTGACCTCGGCGTATCCACTGTACGAGCCAACCGGCTCCGCCCGCGCCCGGGTCCGGCGCACGGCGTGAGGCCGGCACTACCCCTCGACGCCGGATGATCGTGTGAACGAGCTTCAGTTCGCCGCCGACGTGCTCGCCCGGATCCGGGCGCGGGGCGGGGCCTACCACGAGCGCGCGTACCTCTTCATGCTCGCCACGGTGGAATACATCCAGACGCGGCTTCCGGTCCGCCGGCACGTGACCGGCCAGGAACTGGCCTGGGCCTGCCGCGATCTCGCGCGCGAGCAGTTCGGCCTGCTGGCGCCGCACGTGCTCGAGCATTGGGGCGTCACCCGCACGGAGGACTTCGGCCGCATCGTGTTCACACTGGTCGAGGTCGGCCTGCTCGTCACCCAGCCGGGCGATCGCGAGCAGGATTTCGCGGATGTGTACGACTTCGGCGAAGCTTTCGTCGAGGACTACGCGTGGACGGGGGTGCACCGGCCGCTCTGAGGTGAGAGGTGAGAGGTGAGAGGTGAGAGGGGGCTCCGGTGCGGTTGGAGCCCCCTCTTACATCTCACCTCTCACCTCTTACCATTCCCCGTCATGATCCCGGTCCTCTCCCCGGAACAATCCGCCGCGTGGGACGCCCAAGCCGAGGCCGCTGGAATCGCCCTGGCTACCCTGATGGAGACCGCGGGCCGCGCGGTCGCCGCCGTCATCGCCGAGCGCTATCGCACCGAGCTCCGCCAGGGCGTGCTGATCGCGACCGGTCCGGGCAACAACGGAGGCGACGGCTGGGTGACGGCGCGGGCGCTCCACCTGCTCGACGTGCCGCTCTGGGTGGCGGCAACGCCGGGCGACGGTTCGCCGCTGCGGAATCACATGGCCGGACTCGCGCGCACCGCGGGCGTCCGCGAGGTCGCACCGGACGGGCCGTGGCCGGGCGCAGGCCTCGTCGTCGACGCGCTGCTCGGCACCGGCGCCACGGGGCCTCCGCGCGCTGCCGTGGCGTCGCTGCTGGATCGGCTGCACGACGCCGCGGCCCCCGTGGTCGCCATCGACGGCCCCACCGGTCTCGATCTCGGGACGGGCGCCGTGCACGGTGCGGCCCGCGCGGACCTTTCGGTCACGTTCGGAGGCGTCCGCCGCGGACATCTCCTCGCCCGCGACGAGTCGGGCGACATCGTCGTGGTGGACATCGGGCATCCGCCGCCCGCCGCAGAGTGGCCGGCGCTCGTGACCGACACCGAAGCGGCGGCCTGGCTTCCGGCGCTGCACGCGGCCGACCACAAGGGCGTGCGCGGTCGAGTGGTGGTGGTGGGTGGCGCCCCCGGCATGAGCGGCGCGCTCCGGCTGGCCGCGCGAGCGGCGTTCGCCGCCGGCGCGGGGCTGGTGCATGCCGTCGGACCCGCCGAGACGATCGCGGCGCTGGTTCAGGCCGAGCCCGACCTTCAGACTCTGGCGCAACCGTTCGACGAGGCGCTCGACGCCGCGACCAGCAACCTCCTCGCCCACGCCGACGCGGTGGTGCTCGGCCCCGGGCTGGGTCGCGAGCCGGGACGCCGGAGCCTGGTGAGCGCGGTGCTGGCAATCGCGCGGGCCGCCGTGATCGATGCCGACGCTCTCATCGCGTTCCAGGGCGTCACCGCGGAGCTGGCCTCGTTGGCTCGCGACCGGCCGACGGTGCTCACGCCGCATCCGGGCGAGTTCCGCACCCTCTTTCCGGAGCTCGCGTCCCAGCGCGAGCTGGATCCATGGGGAGCGGCGGCCACCGCGGCCGACCGGCTCGACGCCACACTGCTCCTCAAGGGCGTTCCCACGGTAGTGGCGCGTTCGGGACGGCGTGCCCTCACCCTCGCCGCTGGAAACCCGGGGCTCGCCACCGGCGGCAGCGGCGACGTGCTGGCCGGCCTGATCGGCGCGGTGCTCGCGCGAGGCGTCGAGCCCGACGTCGCCGCGGCGCTCGGCGCGCAGCTGCTC
>JBOHSN010000056.1:0-26336 GCA_050733215.1 Gemmatimonadales bacterium | reverse complement strand
CCCGCCGTGACCACCACCCGCTCCCCCGGTTCGGCCAGGCCGAGCTCCAGCAGCTTGTGGCGCGCGACGGTGAGCATCGAGTCGTAGGTCGGCAGGTGCTCGACCAGCGCCGGGACCACTCCCCAGACCAGCGCAAGCTGCCGGAACGTCTCCGGCTCGGGCGTCACCGCGAAGATGGGGACGTTCGGACGGTACGACGCGACGGTTCGCGCGGTGAACCCGCTGCTGGTGAAGCAGACGATGAGCGGGACGGCCATCAGCTCCGCGGCGGCGCAGACCGCCACCGCGATCGCGTCTTCCGTGCGGGTGGGGAGGACGTCGTCCTCACCCCGGCGGAGCCGCTCCATCTCTTCGCGGCGCCGCCCCACCGCCATGTCGAAGGCGGGGCTCCGGCCCTTCCGGTGCTTCTCGAGCTCCCGGGCGATACGCGCCATCGCCTGCACCGCCTCGAGCGGATAATCGCCGACCGCCGTCTCCGCCGAGAGCATCACCGCGTCGGTGCCGTCGAGGATCGCGTTCGCGACGTCCGACGTTTCGGCCCGTGTTGGCCGCGGGTGATGGATCATGGACTCGAGCATCTGGGTCGCGGTGATCACCGGCTTCCCGTGCAGATTGGCCTCGCGGATCACGCGCTTCTGCGCGAGCGGCACCTCCTCGAACGGCAGCTCGACGCCCAGGTCCCCACGCGCGACCATGATCGCGTCCGCCGCCTTCAGGATGCCGGTGAGATTGTTGAGCGCCGTATCCTTCTCGATCTTGGCGATCAGCCGCATCGAGCGCGGCACCAGCCGGCGGACCTCATCGAGGTCCTCGGGCTTCCGGACGAACGACACGCCGATGTAGTCCACGCCGAGCGCGACGGCCCGGGCCACTTCCTCCCGGTCCTTGTCGGTCACCGCCGGGGCGCTGACCTCCACACCCGGGAGGTTCATCCCCTTGTTCGGCTTGAGCTCGCCCCCGTAACGCACGCGGCCGCGGACCCGGTCGCCGGCCACCGCGAGGACCTCGACGTTCAGCAAACCGTCGTCCAGCAGGATCGTGCTGCCCGCGCGCACGTCCTCGGCAAGGGCCGCGTACGTGGTCGGGATGTCACCATTCCCCGCCACCCCCTCGGGCGCGAACACCACCTCCTGCCCGGTCTGCAGGTGGAGCGGCTCGGGCAGCCGGCCGACCCGGATCCGGGGCCCGTGGAGGTCGAGCAGGATGGCGGCGCTCGAGTGCGCGCCCCTCGCAGCGATCACTTCCTTGAGCTGGGTGATCCATCGCGCGCGGATTTCGGGCGTGCCGTGCGAGGCGTTGACCCGCACGACGTTCACGCCGGCATCGAGCAGCGAGTTCATTCTGTCCAGGCTGTCCCACGCCGGACCGAGCGTGGCGACGATCTTCGTGCGGCGAACTGCGTTGTGCGGCACCCTGGTCCCTTGCAGAAGGAACCCAGAGTCTAATAGCGGACCCTCACGACCGCATCACGACCTCACCGCCCACGACGGTGAGCCGCGCGCGGGCGTGTCGGAAGGCGTCGGGATCGCCCGCCGCGAGCGCGGGATCGACGTCCCAGGCCACGAGGTCGGCGTCGCGGCCGGGGGTGAGGGCGCCACGCCGGCCGGCGACCCCGCCCGCCAGGGCGTTGCCGAGCGTGTACGCGCCGAGCGCCTCATCGAAGCTCAGACGCTCCTCGGGGCGCCAGCCGCCCGGCGGCGATCCCTCCCTGCCCCGCCGCGCCATGGCGGCATATACCCCCTCACGCGGGTCCAGCGACGCGACCGGCGCGTCGCTGCCGAACGCGAGCACGGTGCCGCGGGCGCGGAGACTCCGGAACGCATACGCGCCCGCTCCCCGGGCACCCCAATGGCGATCGACCAGCGGGATGTCGGTGAGCAGGTGCGCCGGCTGCATTGACGCGATCACGCCGGCGGGCGCCGCGCGGCCCAGGTCGAGCGGATGGACGCACTGCAGATGCTCGATCCGGTGCGGCAGCGCCACCCGCGGCAGCAGGGCCGTGAGCTCGAGCGCGCGACGCACGGCCGCATCTCCGATCGCGTGCACGACCGACGCGATCCCGGCACCTGCCGCCAGCGCCATCGCGTCGCGGGCCTGCTCGAGCGTCGAGATCGGCAGACCGCGGTCGCTCGACTGCTCGTACGGGGCGAGCATCCACGCGGTCTGGGTCCCGAGGCTGCCATCGAGAAAGAGCTTTACCCCGCCCGCCGTCAGCCACCCGGAGCCCTGCCCGCTGCGCACACCCTCCCGCACCAGCCGGGGAAGCGACGCCACCGGCGGGTGGAACAGGACCCGAAGCCGGAGCCGATCCTCGGCGTCGAGGCGTTGGAAGACGCGCAGCACCTCGTCCGACTCGACGTTGTGGATGCCGGTCAGCCCGAGCCGGTGCGCTTCACCCTGGGCGTCCAGCAGAGCTTCCGAAAGCAACTCGGCGGGCGGAGCCGGCAGCGCCGGGACCGCGAGCTCCACCGCCCGCTCCTGGAGCAGTCCGGTGGGCTCGCCCGCGGCATCCCGCACGATCCGGCCGCCGAACGGGTCCGGCGTGTAACGGGTGATTCCCGCCGCCGCGAGCGCCGCGCTGTTGAGCCAGGCGGCGTGCAGATCCCGCGAATCGAGGAAGACCGGACCGGGCTGCACCCGGTCGAGGGCCTGACGGTCGGGCGGCTCATCCCAGCCGTTTGCATCCCAGCCCTGACCGAGCACCCAACCCTGGACCGACCGGGCGGCCCCGACCCGCCGCACCGCGTCGGCGCGGTTGCGGGCGTCCGCCAACTGCACCCGGCGGCGGCCCAGCGCCCACGCGGCGAAGTGCGTGTGCCCATCGACGAGCCCTGGCGTGACCCAGGCCCGAGGCAGCTCGAACTCGGGGGTCCCGGGCGACACCAGGCCGGCCAGCTCGGCGGCCCTGCCGACGGCCCGGACTCGTCCAGCCTCCCACCAGATGGCGTCAGCGTCGTACTCGCCGGCCATGGTGAGCACACGGGCCGCTCGAAGGCAGCCGCTCAGCGATGGGGACAAACGTGGGCGGGAAAGCGGGTTCGCGAGGGCCTCGAATGCATCCCAATCCACATGTGGAAAAGCCCGGGAAGTGAATATCCCGGGGTAGGTCGGTGGGTGCACGAACCGGATGGAGACAGTGCAGGTTTCACTTTAAGTGAAAACCACAATAGACGTAATATCAGATACTTAGACGATTGCATCTCAAATGACGCATCGCAATTCGACAGTGTCGCTACGCTCAATTTAATTATACATACGAACGACTTCCTAACATTATCGACATGGCTTGTTTCAGCATCCGGTCACAGGCCTGTCACGCGGGCCGTCAGCGGCGATACGCGCGCTGAACCGCTCGCTCCAGACGGGCGTACGCCTTGTCGTCGACGGCGCTGAAGCGCAGATCACGATAGGACACTCGTCCTTCCCGGTCGATCACGTAGATGGTGCGCCGATTCCGGTTGTCCCGGTCCTTGCTCCCGTACTTCGCCGCCACTTCCTGCGCCTGGTCGCTAAGCAGCCGGAAGGGCAGGCCCAGCCGCGCGGCGAACCGCTGGTGCGTCTCGGCGGGATCGGTGCTGATGCCGAGCACCGAGGTGCTGTCCCCGAACAGCGTCGCGTACTGGTCCCGGAAGCGGCTGAGCTGGATGCTGTCGCTCCGGGTGAAGTCGCGGGGGTAGAAGGCGAGCACGACCACCCTGCCCCGATCCCGCCCCAGGGAGTAGAGCTGCTCGCCGACGGTGTCCCTGGAGGCCCAGGGAAGCGCAAAGTCGGGGGCCTCCTCCCCCGGGTCCGGGCCCGAGATGGCGAAGGCGGAAGGGGTGTAGCCCGCCTGGGCGGCGGCTCGGGCCGGGGCGGCGAGTGCCGCGAATGCCGCTATGAGAGCAAGAATGCGCATTGGTCGAAGTCCCATTTCATGACAACTACGGCCGCGGGACCCAAGCCGTGTCGCGTTAGCTCGAGACCGGCTCGGCCGCGGAATAGCGGGTCGCGGAGTAGCGGGTGGCGACGTACTCCTCGAGGATCGCGAGAAACTCCGGGACGATGTTGTCACCCCGGAGCGTCGAATGGAGCCGGCCGTCCACGTACACCGGGGCGACCGGCTCCTCGAACGTGCCGGGCAGCGAAATGCCCAGATGGGCGTGCTTCGACTCGCCCGGCCCGTTCACCACGCAGCCCATCACCGCCACGCGCAGCTCCTCGACGCCCGGACGCTCCGACCGCCACACCGGCATGCGCTCGAGCAGGTGTTTCTGGATATCGAGCGCCATCTGCTGGAAGAACGTGCTGGTGGTGCGGCCGCAACCGGGGCAGCTGGTGACCTGCGGGCTGAAGCTCCGGAGCCCGAGCGACTGCAGCATCTGCTGGGCGACCTGCACCTCGAGGGTACGGTCACCGTTCGGCTCGGGCGTGAGCGACACGCGGATCGTGTCGCCGACGCCCTCATGGAGCAGCACGGCCATCCCGGCGGTGCTGGCGACGATCCCCTTCATGCCCATCCCCGCCTCGGTGAGGCCCAGGTGGAGCGGGTAGTCGCACCGCAGGGCGAGCGTACGGTACACGTCCACCAGATCCTGCACCCCCGAGACCTTCGCGCTGATCACGATCCGGTCATGCGGCTGGCCACACTGCTCGGCGAACGCCGCCGAGCGGAGTGCGCTCTGCACCATCGCTTCCAGCGTCACGTCGCGCGCATCGGCCGGCTCGGCGAGCCGCGCGTTGGCGTCCATCAGTTCGGTGAGCAGCGCCTGATCCAGCGAGCCCCAGTTGACGCCGATCCGGACCGGCTTTTCGTGCCGGACGGCCACTTCCACGATGGCGCGGAAGTTCTCGTCATGCCGCTTGGCGCCGACGTTGCCCGGGTTGATCCGGTACTTGGCCAGCGCCCGCGCGCAGGCCGGGTGCCGCGCCAGCAGCAGGTGGCCGTTGTAATGGAAGTCTCCGACGATCGGCACGCTCACGCCGATGCGGTCGAGCCCGTCCACGATCGCCGGTAGGGCGGCCGCCGCCTCGTCGTTGTTCACCGTCACCCGCACCAACTCGCTGCCCGCCTCTGCCAGCGCCGCAACCTGCCGCACCGTCGCGGTCACGTCGGCGGTGTCGGTGTTCGTCATCGACTGGACGACCACGGGGTGACAGGAGCCCACCGGCACGTTGCCGATCAGGCACGTGGGGGTCTCGCGGCGGATCGGTGTGGGCATGGTATCGAAAGCTACAACCACAAAGAGAGGAAGAACACGAAGGCCGCCGAGCGCGCGCGGGGCCCTATGGTTGCGACGCCGCCTTTGTGTCCTTCCTCTCTTTGTGGTTCAACTGGTCAGCCCCGAGAGAAATCGCCCTGGGTGATCGCCTCGAGGTCGGCAGTGCTGAGGGTGAGATCGGCCGCCCGCGCGCTGTCCTCCACGTGCTCGATCTTGCGCGCGCTCGGAATGGCGATGACCGAGCGGCCCTGGGCCAGCGCCCACGCCAGCGCGAGCTGGTGGGCGGTCACGCCCAGATCCCGGGCGATCCCGGCGAGGACGGGATGCGCCGGCAGCTTGAGGGTAAGCCGCCCGCCGCCGGTGGGGCTGTAGGCGAGGAACCCGATTCGCCGGCGCCCGCAGTAGTCCACTACGCCGTCGGCGATCGACTCCCGGAAGAACGGATTGAGCCGGTTCTGCACGGTGGTGATCGACACGATCGCTTCCGCCGTCCGGATCTGGTGGAGGGAGACGTTGGAGAGTCCGACCCAGCGGATCTTCCCTTCGCGGGCGAGGTCAGCGAGGGCGCCGACACTCTCCGCGAAGGGCACGGCCGGATCGGGTGCGTGGAGCTGGTACAGATCAATGCGATCGATACCCAGCGCCTCGAGCGAGCGGTCGCACGCGTCCCGCAGGTGGGCCGGCCGCCCGTTCCGCTCCCAGCGGCCATGCGGACGGGTGAGTCCGCCCTTCGTGGCGACCACCACGTGGTCGCGTTGGCCGGGCCACGAGGCGAGCGCGGCGGCGATCAGGCGCTCGTTGTGGCCCAGATCGGAATCGTCGAGGCAATAGACGTCGGCGCTGTCGATGAGGGTCATCCCCGCATCGAGCGCGGCATGGATGACCCGGATGCCTTGTGCTTCGGGGGGACGGCCTTCGATGGAGAGATGCATTCCGCCGTACCCGACCGCCGAAACGGCGGGCGCGGCGGGGCCGAGCGACCTGCTAAGCAAGCCCGAGCTGCCGGGTGAGCCGCACCCACTCGTCGAGCGTGACCACGCCCGTGTCCTTGAGCGGGCTCAGCGCGGCGAGGATCTCGGTCCGGCTGCCGTCGATCCGGCGGTCGCGCAGCTCACTGATCATGCGGCTGAAGCGGTGCTCGTACTTGTCCTTGTCGAGCTCCCCGCTCTTCCGGCTCGCGCTGAGGCGGGTGAGCTCCTCGGCCACGCGGGCCGGGCTCACCGGCTTGAGCGTGCCACCCTGCTGTTCGGACGACATGCGGTGCTCCTCGTTGGCGTTCCGGCCGGCGCCGCCGGCCTCCCGAGCGGAAGATAGGGCCCCAGGCCGATACGGCAACCATCAGGTGTAGGTGTGCGGAGAGTAGATGGTAAGGGCGTAAAGGCGGTAAAGACGGTAGGGTTCGGTCGGAAACGCACCATGGTTGCAGGGAGCATTCGCCCTGCGGCCTGCTTCGCTTTACCAGCCAAACCCTACCGTCTTCACCGTCTCTTCCGCCCTTACCGCCCCTTGATGACCCACAGGACCAGGCTCAGCACTACCGAGACGACGAGCATGGACACGATCGGCAGGTACACGCGGAGCCCGCCACGCTCGATCCGCACGTCGCCGGGCAGCCGGCCGAACCACCCAAGCGCCCCGGACCATACGAGCAGCCCCAGCAGCAGGAGCCCCGCCCCGGCCAGGGCCAGCGTCACACCCAGGTTGCGTCCGTCCACGACTCTCCCCGCCTTCTGGCTTCCTCTCCCGCCCTCTCCCGCCCTCTCCCGCCCCCTCCCGCCGTCTCCCTCTGCGCAAGGCCGACGCGCCCCGGGACCGCGAGCACCACCGCGCCGAATGCGACCGCGAATCGGGCGCTCATCGGCTGCCCACCGGCGTCGGAGCGAGCGGCCCGGAGATGGCCACGCGGACAGCCCCCGGCAGGAGCTGCACCTCGCCATCGCTGGGGATCGCGACGAGCAGATCGCGCCCGGTCTTCGTGAGCGCCGGGTACACCGAGCCGACCTCCGCCATGAGCGGCACCAGGAGCGGCTCGGGCAGCGGAAAGCCGTTCAGCAGGATGGTTCGAAGATGGAATCGCACGACGCCCGTCCGTGCGGCGACGAGCACCACGTCCGCCGTGACGACCGATGACGGGTCCAGAAAGGCCAGGCCCGCGCCGAGCGCCGCCTTCACGGCCGGGGGCAGCTCGTCCACCCGGCCACTGATGCGCACCGCGGAGCTGTCCACCGCCACGTCGAGCGCGAGATCGGGTGGAACCGGCCGCACCCCGAGACGCGCCACCAGGTACGAGGCGAAGTCGGCGCCCTCGACGGTGGATTCTCGCTTGACGCGGTCCACGAACACCGAGTCCACCAGCGCCGCGGCGCGGTAGACGCCGGCATCAGAGAGGCGGTTCGCAGGCGCCTGTGCCTCGGCCGCGACCGGCAACAGCATCACCGCGGAGGCGCGGAGGACGCGGAGGGACAGCCGCAGCGGCATCGCGAGCTCGTTCTGTAAGGGTGTCGCAGTGTAGAGGGGTGGTGCCGGGCGAGTCCAGTTCAGCCGAGGAAGCCGAGCCGGACGGCGAGGAGGTCGACCAGGGCAGGACTGCCGAAGATCGTATCTACCTTGCCCGCTGCGTTTGAGGGGCGAACCAGCTGCTTGCCACCGGCCTCCTCGATCAGCACCTGGGTCGCACGGATGTCCCAGGCGCTCAAGCCAGGCTCGACCACGACGTCGATCGCGCCGCTCACCGCCTGCACGTGCGCCCAGCAGTCGGTGTAGCCTCGCACGCGCTCGTACGAGCCGTGGAGCACGTGGTAAAGCTCGGGACAGCCTGCCTCGCGGAACTGGGCGAGGTCGGGCGCCGAGATGATCGCGTCGTCGAGCCGGTCGGCCCGCGAGGCCCGCGCGGGGTCGCCGTCGCGAAAGGCGCCGACGTCGCGCGCCGCGCTTACGGTCTCGCCGCTGGCGGGCAGATGGATCGCGCCGACGAGCGCGCGGCCGGTGGCGCTCTCCTCCAGCGCCACGATCGTCCCGAAGGTCGGCAGACCCCGGGTGTAGCCGCGAGTGCCGTCGATCGGGTCGATGATCCAGCGATACGCCGATGTGCGACCGTCCAATCCTCCCTCCTCGCCCAGGATCTCCAGCGCCCCGAACTCCGCCGACGCACGAAGCGTATCGCGCACGATCCGTTCGGCATCCCGGTCGGCGGCCGTGACCGGGGAGCCGTCCGCTTTGATCTCGGCGCGGAGGGTGGGCGAGCGGAAGGTCGCGAGGATGCGAGCGCGCGGGGCCGTCGCCGCGGTGACGGCGAGCTCGAGTGCGCGGGCCAGACGATCACGGTCCATCGGCTGGGAGCGTGCCCTGGGACACCGGCACGGCGGCGCCACCCACGCGCACCGCCCGCACGGCACCTTCGCCTACGTCGGCCTCGAGGTGGAGCAGGCTCGGCCGGCCCATCTCGAACCCCTGCTCCACCGTCCAGCGCAGCGTGCCGCTCCCCCGAGCCTCGCGGGGTGCGAGGTAGCCGGCCAGCCCGGCGACCGCGCTGCCGGTGGCGGGGTCCTCCACGATGCCCAGCTCGAGCGCGAACATCCGCGCCCGGATGGCGGAGCCCGGCAGCTCCGGATCGCGGCAGAATACGTAGACGTCGGCCGCCCAGTAGCTCCGCAGTGTGTGGCGCCAGCGCTCCTCCGCCATTGCCGCGCGGGCGAGTGCGGCCCGGTTCCGCACCGGGATCATCAGGTAGGGAACGCCGCACGACACCGCCTCAGGGCGGTCGCGCTCATCCTCGATGATGTCCGCAGGCGCGAGCGAGAGCACCGCCGCCAGGTCGGCTGCCGGAGGTCGGGCCGCCACCGCCACCGGCAGCCTGGCGGCGGTGAGCTGACCGAAGACCGGCCGGCCGCCCTCGAGCCGGATGGACACCGGCACGAGCCCGACCGGCTCCTCCAACACCACGCGCGCCCCGCCGTCCGCCAGCCGGGCGTCGCCGAGGAGCGTGAGCAGGATGGCAGTGCCGATGGTCGGGTGACCCGCAAAGGGAAGCTCGCGCGCCGGCGTGAAGATGCGGACGCGGTGCGTGGCGCCCGGGTCGGTCGGCGGCAGCACGAACACGGTCTCGGAGAGATTGAACTCCCGGGCGACGAGCTGCATCGTGGCGTCGGGCGCGTCCTCCCCGCCAAAGATCACCGCGAGCGGATTGCCGCCGAACCGGCGGTCGGTGAAGACGTCGAGCGTATGGAAGCCGAGCGTGGTCACCGCGCGGACGCCTCCTGCGGTGCGCGGATGCGGAGCGAAAACGCGGAATCGGCGGCGTGGCGCACGGCCCGCTCGTTTACGCGGTAGCGGCTTCGCGCCTCGTCGACCGAGCCCGATCCCTGGATAAGGCCGAGCTCGAGCGCCACTTCGTCCGCGTAACCGGGCAGGAGCGTTCGCCAGCCGCCGGGAATGCGCCCGGGCGCGATCGCGTTGACGTGATGGATGAGGTTGGACGTGCAGTTGTTGGTGAGCGTATTGTAGAACTCCGGCCGCTCGGCGAGGGCGTTGGCTCGCCGCAGCATCGCGACGAAGAGCTCGCGAGCCTTTTCCCGCGAGGCATTCACCGGATACACGTACACAGCGTTCCGGTCCTGGAGCACGCGCCGGAGCAGCAGGTCGCGCTCGTCCGCCGTCAGGTACACCAGTTCGTAGCGCCGGAACAGTCCCGCCACGACTCCGTAGGCCTCGTCCGCCTCGCGCCGGGCTTCCACCGAGATCCCCACGAACTGGGAGTCGCCGAACCCGAAGCTCACGAAGCTGTGCGCCGGCGCCCGCCAGCGAACCGAGAAGGGCACGAGCACGAACCACACGCTCTCGAGCCGGTCGAGGTCGTACGTTCGCTCCTCGTAGCCGGGCTCGACGGTTCCATCGGCGCCGTAGCGGAAGTTGCGCACGCCCACGATCCGCACCTGGGAGCCGTCGAAGGTCGCGCGCGGGAGCACGGCGTGGTCGGCGCCCCAGGCACGCTCGTTCGTCGGCCGGCGGGTGGCGAACCATACCAGCCCCGCGAGCACGACGAGCGACGCGGCCACGAGGATCAGGCGGGAGGATTGCATTGGGTGCCACGAATATGCCGCGGCATTCGTCCCGCGCGAAGCCCTCAGGCTCGGCCCGCGCGCACGGAGAGCGTCCAGACGACCCGGCGCGCCGTCGCTGGATCGCCCCAGAGCTCGGCGAGTGCGGCCCGGAGCGCCGGCATGGGATCGCGCTCCCGCGCCGTCCGGTACCGGCCGACCGCCGACCAGGTCCCGAGATATCCGACCACCTCGTCGAGCGTCCACCGCGCCGTCATCTCGAAGGCCGGCGCGGCCAGCTCCGCGAACGGAAACGGAATGGTCCGGTACCCGGAGTCCACCAGGGTTCGCCCAACCGGCCAGTAGGGCCGCATCTCGTCGGCGAACCGCTCGAGCACCGTTGCCGGCGGCCCCTCGAGCCGGGGATCGGCATAGGTCCACGCCGCCAGCACACCCCCGGACCGCAGCACCCCGCGGGTTTCGGCGTAGAAGGCCGGCAGATCGAACCAGTGGAGCGCCTGAGCCACGGTGATCAGATCCACCCGTGCGGGTCGGATCCCGCTCCGCTCCGCCGTCGCGACCCAGCTCGACACGCCGTATGCTCGCACGCCCGACCCGAGCTGCGCCCGGCTCGCGTCCGTCGCCGCCACCCGTGCGAAGCGCTGCGCGAGCGCGCGCGTGGCCTGGCCGCTTCCGGCCCCGCAATCCCACGCGAGTTCCCGCGCCGGGGCCACCTCCGCGAGCCAGTCGAACAACTCGGCGGGGTACCTAGGCCGATAGGCCGCATACGCCGCGGCGACACTGGAGAAGTGCTCGACAGCCCCGTGGTGCGGCATTCCCCTCCCCGGTTAACCGTACTGGCGCCCAACGAGCAAAATCCCGCTCGGCCTGGTCAGCCCGCCTTCACCGCCCTGCACCTCGAGCGTGTCGCGGATGGTCAGGTCGCCGATCACACGGAAGGGGGGCGCCGGGATTCGCGTACGCACGCTCGGCACCCTCCAGCCGGGTGCTTTGAAACGTAATGGTCGGAAACCGCTCGGCCTCCAGAGAATCAGACGAGGCTTGGATGGACGATATCATGGTCTCCGGTCGGAGGTTGAGGTTGGCCCAGGAACCAGCGAGCCGGCGTCCTGGTTCCGAGTGTGACCCGCATCGCCTCGCCGCGGTCGCCGGCGTCCTAGTGTCCGGCCGGGCCCCCGACGATTCCGGATGATCATGGAGGAGATACAGTGACCACAACGACCCATTCGACTCCCCATGCGCGCGGACGCCCCGGCACCTCGGGCATGCCGACGCTGGGGTACGCGGCGCACAGCTCCACCACCCCGCTCGTGCCCTTCGCGTTCGAGCGCCGCACCCCCTTACCCACCGACGTGCACCTCGAGATCCTCTACTGCGGCGTCTGCCACTCCGACCTGCACACCGTCCGGAGCGAGTGGGCGGGGACGGTCTATCCCGTGGTACCGGGCCACGAAATCGTCGGCCGGGTGGTGCGCGTGGGAAATCAGGTGTCCGGATTCAAGCCCGGCGACGTTGCCGCGGTCGGGTGCCTGGTGGACTCCTGCGGTATCTGCCCCGATTGCCACGCAGGTGAAGAGCAGTACTGCCAGAACGAGAGAGTCTTCACCTACAACAGTCCGGACCGGCACACCGGTGGCGTCACATACGGCGGGTACTCGAGTCAGATCGTGGTGGACGAACCCTTCGTGCTTCGCTTCCCCAAGAGCCTGGACCCCGCGGCCGGATCGCCGTTGCTTTGCGCCGGGATCACGACCTATTCCCCGCTGCGTCACTGGGAAGTCGGGCCCGGCCAGAAGGTCGGCGTCGTCGGGCTCGGCGGCCTCGGTCACATGGGAGTCAAGTTCGCCCACGCGTTCGGCGCCGAGGTGGTGCTGTTCACAACCTCGCCGGGCAAGACAGCCGACGCGAAGCGGCTCGGCGCCGACGACGTGGTGATCTCGAGGACCGCCGACGAGATGGCGCGCCACGCCCTCAGCTTCGATTTCATCCTCGACACCGTAGCGGCGCCGCACGATCTCGACGCGTACCTGCGGCTGCTCAAGCGCGACGGTACGCTGTGCCTCGTGGGCGTCCCCGAGCATCCGCACCCGTCGCCGAGCGTCGACCAGCTCGTGTTCAATCGCAGGAGCCTCGCGGGCTCGATCATCGGCGGGATTCGTGAGACGCAGGAGATGCTCGATTTCTGCGCCGAGCACGGTATCGTCTCGGACATCGAGCTCATCCCGATGGGGGGAATCAACGACGCGTACGAGCGGATGCTCCGGAGCGACGTCAAATACCGCTTCGTGCTGGATCTCGGCACGTTGGACGCGGCGGAAGGCGAGGAGCGCGCGGCGTGAGGGTCCCGACCACGTCGCCCGCGTCGGAGCACGGCATCGCTCCGCCGGGTTATCGGCTTCCGGCGGGCACCCGCGTCGGCGCCGTGCGGCTCCAGGTGTCCGATCTGGATCGGTCACTTGCGTATTACCAGCGTGTGATCGGGCTACGCGTGCAGGAACGATCCGATGGCGTAGCACTGCTCGGGGCCCAGAATGGACCCGCTCTCGTGCAGCTCCACGAGCGCTCCAGCGCCGAGCCGGTACCGCGCCGCGGCAGGCTCGGTCTCTACCACTATGCGATCCTGCTGCCCGATCGGCCTGCCCTGGGCCGGTTCGTACGGCACCTGTCCGAGCTCGATGTTCGGGCGGGCATGTCGGACCACCTCGTGAGCGAGGCGATCTATCTCAATGACCCGGACGGCCTGGGCATCGAGGTCTACGGGGACCGGCCGCGCAACACCTGGCAATACGAGGGTCGGCAGCTCGTGATGGATACACGCCCGCTCGACGTGGACGGCCTGCTGCGCGCAACCGGAAGCGGCCCGTGGACCGGCGTCCCCTCGGGAACCGTGATCGGCCACGTGCACCTGTTCGTCGGCGACCTCGAGCGGGCGGCCGCGTTCTATCATGCCGGGCTGGGACTCGACAAGACGGTGTGGAACTACCCGGGCGCGCTGTTCATGTCCGCCGGCGGCTACCACCACCACCTGGGAACGAACACCTGGGCGGCCGGGGCCGCGCCGGCCGGCGAGGGTGACGCGCGGCTGCTGGCGTGGGAGCTGGTCGTCCCCACAGCGGCCGACGCCGCGGCGGCGCTCGCCAGCGCGGCCTCAGCCGGTGCGCCGGTCGAGAGGGGGGCTAAGGGCGGAGTGGCGCGCGATCCCTGGGGTACCGCCGTGCAGGTGCGCCCGGCTCGCTGACTCCGCCTCCGGCAGCACCTGGAGCAGCACCGTCGGCTTGACCGAAATCCCGCCGGCGAACGGCCGGCTGTGCGCCGCGATGAGCACCGCCGCCATGCCTACGGCGCTTGCGAAGATCGTCAGGATGATGCGGTTGGCGGCGCGATTGTCGCTGTGCACCATGGCGATCGTGACGAGCATCAGGCCTGCCTGGAGCAGCAGCGCGGTCCACTTCACCCAGTTGATCGACGTTCGGCTCAGGATGATGCGCTGGCGGCGGGCATCGAGCGCGGTCTGGATCGCGCTTACGATCTCGCGTTGAGCCGCCGCCTGCCCTACCCCCGCCGTCTCGAGCGTGAGCGCCAGCTTGAGCGCGTCTGCCAGAGCGGTCGGTACGATGGTGAGGGTAGCCTGCCCGCTGGCCATCGCCGGCCACTCTTCGGACACAGCGGTCTCGATGTGCCGCCGGACGAGCTCTCGGAATCGCTGCTCGGCCTCACCGGGGAACGCGGCTGCGAGCAACACGACCCCGCGAAGAGCGCTCGCCTCGCGGTTGACCGCGGTGTTGGCGCGGTCCGCGTCGCTCCACACTTGCGCCGCCAGGAAGCCGACCAGCAACGCAAAGACGACTGACAGCGGCGGCAGGATCCCGGGAGAGATGCCTTGAATGCGCGCTGTCGCTCGCCGACCGCAAGGCGAGTGACGACGAGATACACAGCGGCGATGAAGAGGAACAGCTCGTCAGCTGGACAGCACTTGATCGATACCGCAGATGGTGCCGCTGCGCGACCCCCGCCGCCGACGGCGTGCAAGACGCGGGGTGGCTGGAGGGGGAGCGCTCACCGTCGTGGTGAGTCGATGAAACTCGCTGTAGGCGCCGGCGTATGTCTCGGTAGGCACCCCCCAGAGGTACACCGCCGTCCACAATCGAAACGCCGCCGGAGGACCCTATGCCACGCGCCTTGACCCCGCCAATCCTCGGCCTCGCCATCGCGGCCGTCGTCACTCTCCTGTCCGGCTGCGACACCAGGAAATCCGGCACCGACACGGCCAGCGCGACCGCCACGGGAAGATGGGAGGAAAGCAAGGGCGCGGTCCCGATCACGAGCGGCTCGGACGAGGCCCGCCGACTTTACCTCGAAGGCCGGGCGCTTTCCGACCAGCTGCGAGCGCATGACGGCCGACAACTGTACGAGCAGGCCGCCGCGAAGGACCCGTCCTTTGCGATGGCCCACTATCAGCTGGCAATCAACGCGGCCACCGCGAAGGATTTCTTCGAACACTTGAAGCAGGCCGTGGCGCTCTCGGACAAGGTCTCCGAGGGCGAGCGCTTGCTGATCCGCGCCCTCGAGGCCGGCGGGAACGCGAATCCCAGGAAGGCACTGGAGCACCAGGAGGAACTGGTGGCGAAGTACCCCGGCGACGAGCGGGCCCACTTCCTCCTGGGCGGCGGTTACTTCGGCCAGCAGGAGTACGACAAGGCGATCGAGCAGTATCGGAAGGCGACCGAGATCAATCCGCGCTTCTCCCCCGCCTACAATTTGCTGGGCTACGCCTACCGGGCGCTCGAGAAGCACGGCGATGCCGAGATCGCGTTCAAGAAGTACATCGAGCTGATCCCGGGCGATCCCAATCCCTACGACTCCTATGCCGAGCTGCTGATGAAGACCGGGCGGTTCGAGGAGTCGATCGCCCAGTACGGAAAGGCGCTCGCCATCGACACCCACTTCACCCCCTCGAAGGTCGGGATCGCCACCAACCGCATGCTCCAGGGCAGGCACGACGAGGCCGCGGCGATGATGGACGAGCTGTACCGGGCCGCCCGCGACGACGGCGACCGGCGCACCGCGCTGTTCACCAAGGGGGTGATTCTGGTGGACGCGGGACGGACCGACGCCGCGGTGAAGGAGATCGAGAAGGAGCACGCGCTGGACGCCCGGCTGGCCGATTCGGCGAGCATGAGCGGCGATGCCCAACTGATCGGCGACATCCTGCTCGATGCCGGCCGGACCGACGCGGCGGCCAAGCGCTTCACGCAGGCCCTCGGACTGGTGGAGCGGTCCAGTCTGTCGGAGGACGTCAAGCAGGACACCCGGCTGGCCGATCACTACAACCGGGCCCGGGTGGCGCTCGCGAAGAACGACCTGGCGACGGCGAAGTCGGAGGCGAAGTCGTATGCCGACGGCGCGATCTCCAGACAGAACAGCTTCCGTATCCGCCAATCCCACGGACTGGCCGGCGCGATCGCGCTGAAGGAGAAGCAGTACGACGAGGCGCTTGTGCACCTCGGTCAGGCAAACCAGCAGGATCCGCAGGTGGTCTACTGGACGGCGCTGGCGTGGAAGGGTAAGGGTGACGCGGCCAAGGCTCGGGTGTACGCGGGCCGCGCGGCGAACGCGAACATCCTGCCGCTGGCGACGTATGCCTTCGTGAGGGAAAAGGCGAAGAAGATGTCGTGATGTCGCCCGGGATCGACAACGCCAACGGGGTGCCGGCGGAAGCCGGACACCCCGTTGTCGTGCCACGCCTGGCCGACGCCAGCTATCTGCGGACGACCACGATCATCCGCACTCGCTGAAGCCGCACACGTGGCACTTCATGCACCCCTCGGCGAACTCGAGCTGCGACCCGCAGTCCGGGCACGCGCCCGACAGCGTCTCCTGCATCCCGCCGAGCGCCATCTGCTCGCTTCCGCGGGTCACCGCCTGCACCGTCACCGGCGCGTCGGCCGATGAGGGCGACACCCCCGGCAGCAGCTCCTGCTGGACGCCTTCCTTCTCCTGCATCCACCGCTCGATCGCGATGCCCACCGCATCCGGCACCGAGAGCACCTTGTTGGGCCCGAGCCCGATCACGCGATCGGAGCTGATGCCGCGGAGCTGCCGGTAGATCTCCTTGAGCGGAATGCCCGACCGGAGCGCGAGACTGATGAGACGCCCCAGCGCCTCGACGTCCGCCATCAACGCGCCGCCCGCCTTGCCGAGGCTCATGAAGACCTCGAACGGCTGGCCGCGGTCGTCCTCGGTGACCGTCACGTACAGCGTGCCGAGCGGCGTCTCGAGCCGGCGCGTGGTGCCGCGGAGCAGCTCGGGGCGCGATCGCTTCTGCCGGCGCTGAAGGTTCTCCGCCTCCAGCTCGAGCACGCTCTTCCGGAGCCGCTCGTTCTCCAGCCGGAGCTCGGCCAGCTCGCCGTGGAGGTCGGCCGTAGAATGCGGGACGGACGTACCGCCCGTACCGCCGCTACCGCCCTTACCGTCTACCTGAACACTCTCTTTGACCTTCTTCGCCGTACTCCCTGTAGAGAGCACTTGTGCATCCCGGCTCCCGTCGCGATACACCGTCACGCCCTTGCAGCCCAGCTTGTACGCCAGCCGGTAGATCTCCTCCACGTACTCGATCGTGGCGTCGTTCGCGAAATTGCAGGTCTTGGAGATCGCGGAGTCGTTGTACTCCTGGAACGCCCCCTGCATCCGGATGTGCCACTCGGGCTTGATGTGGTTGGCGGTGACGAACACGCGCTGCCACCGCTCCGGCACTTCGGGGAAATCGATCCGGCCGGTCTCCGCGATGCGCCGCATCAGATCGTCCGAGTACCAGCCCTCCTGCCGGGCGATCGCGACGAAATCCTCGTTCACGTCGGGCATGAGCACGCCGGCCTGGTTCCGCATGAACGCGACCGCGAAGAGTGGCTCGATGCCCGAGCTGCAGCTCGCGATGATCGAGATCGTGCCGGTGGGCGCGACCGTCGTCACGTTGCAGTTCCGGAGCCGCCGCATCGGACGCACCCGCTCGCCGCTCGACAGCCGCGCGGCCGTGGCATCGGGACCCCAGATGCTCCGTTCCCACTCGGGGAACACGCCCCGGAGCGTGGCCAGCCGCTCGCTCTCGTTCTTGGCCTCCTCGTCCACGAACTGCTGGATCCTCCGGCCGAGGGCGACCCCGTCGTCCGAGTCGTAGGGCACGCCGAGCCGCACGAACACGTCGGCGAGGCCCATGACGCCCAGTCCGATCCGCCGGATCCGCTGGGCCAGCTCGGTGATCTCCGGCAACGGATACTGGTTGGCGTCGATCACGTTCTCGAGGAAGTGGGTCGAGAGATGGATGACCCCGCGGAGGCCGTCCCAGTCGAGCTGTCCGTTCCGGACGAACGCCCCGAGGTTGATCGATCCGAGATTGCAGACGTCGTACGGCAGCAGCGGCTGCTCGCCGCAGTTGTGCACCACGAGTCCGTTGGCGACGAACGAATGCGTGAGCGGCTCGCTCAGGTCGTAGACCGACTCTTCGCCGACGGGCTCGAGCGCCTCGAAGCGGGCGACGAACCGCTCGCGATAGGGCCCCCGCCCGGCGTAAAGCGTGAGGCGGGCCAGCAGCGCGTTCTGTTTCGTGGCCCCGAGGAAACCGATCTCCTCGGCGAACCGGGCGACGTTGCTCCGGCCGATGACCAGATCGTGATCGGCGGCGCAGGCATAGGGACGCCCCCGGAACTCGACGGTGCGCGCGGGATGCCGCTCGGCGTAGACGCGGGACGCGATGCCGAAGTTCAGCAGCAGGCGCTGCACGCCGTGAAGCAGCGGGAGCGAGGTCGATGTGAGCCGCACCGAAACGCCCTTGGCCGGCGAGCCTGACACGTGTCCGTCCGCGCTTACCAGCGCCTGCACGAATCCTCGCTGGAGCTCCTCACTGCCCCGCAGGACCCCGAGCGGCACGCCGGAGGTCTTGGTTTCGGGGGTGACGCCGTACTTCCGCGCCACCAGCTCGGAGAGCCGGGTGGAGCTCACGGTTGCCAGGTCCCGGGCCGGCACATCCACCACGCCGACGGGGCGGCGGAGCAGCTCGCCGCCGCTCAGCACATCGTTCACATCGCGAGCAAAGGCGGAGGCGAGCTCGTCGCGGTCGGTGCCCCAGAACCCGAGCACCGCCCCGTGGCCGTTAGCGCCGGTGAGGTGCCCGTCCGCCACGAGCCACCCCAGGACGCGCCCCTCCGCGGCGGTACCTTCGCGGCTAAACCCACCCTTGCGGTTGACGAGATGCACCTCGTCACCGGGCGTGAGCTCGTTGGCGGCCACCCACCCGCGCGCCGTCATGACGCGGTGATCAGCGGTGAGCCGCACCTCGTACCCTTCCCGCGTCCGGAGGCGGAACACCGGCCGGACACCCGAGCGGAACGGCGCCCCGGCGGGGCCCACCGAGCCGGAACCCAGCCGCGCATCGAGCGTTACCGGGAGCGCCGTGCCGCGTTCGCACAGCTCCGCGATCGGAAAGAGCCCCTCCGTCGTGTAGACTAGTGTGTCGCCGGTGACGCACGGATTGGTGGCCTCGTACGCGCCGAGGTGCGGCACCGGGTTGTACTGGTTGGCGCGGTCGATGAAGAACACGCCGGGCTCGCCCGTCTTCCACGCGCCCTGGATGACCTTCTCCCACACGTCGCGGGCGTGGAGCCGCCCCACCGGCTGCTGGGTCTTCGGATGGATCAGGTCGTACTCGCCGCCGGACTCCACCGCCTGCATGAACGCGTCGGTGACCGCCACTGAGATGTTGAAGTTCGTGATCTTGGTGGTGTCGTCCTTGCACGCGATGAAGTCGAGGATGTCGGGGTGATCCACCCGGAGGATTCCCATGTTCGCGCCCCGGCGCGTGCCGCCCTGCTTCACCACGTCGGTGGAAGCGTCGTAGAGCGACATGAACGAAACCGGGCCGGAGGCCACGCCCATGGTGGACCGAACGATGTCGTTCTTGGGCCGGAGCCGCGAGAAGCTGAACCCGGTGCCGCCGCCGGACTGATGCACCAGCGCCATGGCCCGGAGCGTGTCGTAGATCCCGCTCTTCCCGTTGGAGATGGCGTCCTCGACCGGCAGCACGAAGCACGCGGAGAGCTGGCCGAGCGGGCGGCCGGCGTTCATGAGCGTCGGCGAGTTGGGCATGAAGAGCCGGTTGGCCATCATGTCGAAGAACGCCTCCGCCAGCGCCTCCACCGCGCCCGCCGAGGCGCCGTAGCGCCGGTCCGGCTCCGCGATGGTCCGCGCGACCCGCCAGAACAGATCCGCCGGCGCCTCGACCGGTGTGCCCGAATCGTCCTTGATGAGGTACCGCTTTTCGAGCACGGTGACGGCGTTGGACGACAGCGCAACCGCGTCCCGAGCGCTGGACGAGTTCATGGACATCCCCAGCCTGTGGTGGAATCGAGCGAGAAAGCGGGTCGGAGCGCGCCCCCGCGGCAATTCTGGCTTCGGCCCATCAGCTGCCTGCTCTTCTACCTGATCGAGCGCTCACCAGGGGGTGGCGGCGCCGAACGGACCGCCAACGTAGGCCAACCCACAGGACCGCACAATCCCATGTAAAAACCGCGTCACGACGCGGATTCTCATTCCTCACATCACAAAAATAATCGACAATTCTCCGTGTGGATAAATGACACAACTCCCCGATCCCTGGCCCATCTGCCCACCGTCACGTCACTGTACCGGAATGCGGTCCCCAGTTCCTTCGCCAATCCGGGGGTACCGGCCGGCCCGGTGGGCTCGGGCCACCTCCACGTAGTGGCCCCAGGTGCTCCGGATTCGCTCGCGAAGCGCCTCGTCCACCGGCCGCACCACCCGTCCGGGCACGCCCATCACGAGCGAGCCGGGCGGAATGGACACGCCCTCTGGAATCACCGCCCCCGCCGCGATGACGCTCCCGGTACCGACCCGCACCTGGTTGAGCACGACGCTCCCCATGCCGATCAGGCAATCGTCCTCGATGATGCATCCATGCAGGATCACCCGGTGGCCCACGCCCACCCGCCGTCCGACGGTACAGGGAACGCCGGTGTCCACGTGCACCACGGCGCCGTCCTGGATGTTCGTCGCCGAGCCGATCTGAATGGGCGCGATGTCGCCGCGGATCACGGCGTGGTACCACACACTGGCGTCCTCGCCGATCGTGACGTCGCCGAGCACGACGGCGGTCGGGGCGATGAACGCCGAGGGATGGATCAAGGGGCGGGGCGGAAGATCATCTGCGTCCACGCCTCCACCGGCGTCCCGCCCTTGATCGCGGGCTGCCACGGCAGCTCCATCGCGAACGCGCGCACGTCCCGCTCGAACGCGCCGTCGTTCGAGGGGCGGAACGCCCGTACCTCGAGCGTCTTGCCCTCGGCCGACACCCGTACCCACAGCACCGACGGGCGCGGCTCCCCCTCGACGTCCGGCGGCACCGGCACGAACGGAGGGGCGACCGGCCTGGGCCGCTCGTCGAAGCACGAGCCATCCGCGTTGTAGCCGGCCCCCGGCGAACAGCTCGGCGCCCGCTGCGCGACCTCGCGCCGGGGACGCGGAGCCACGCCCAGCGGCGTGAGCGCCGGACTCAGCTCCAGCACCTGGCCCGGCTCCACTCGCACCGTCTCCGCGTAGAACTGGAAACGCGGCGCCGAGATCGCGACCACATGCATGCCGGGTGCGAGCCGCGTGACCGGGTCGGTCACCGCCCGCTCGTTGACCAGAACGCTCGACCCCCGGGGAAGATTCACGAGTCGGATACTGCCGCTGTCTACCGGTGCGGCCGGCGTGGTGCCCGGCACTGCGGGGGGCAAGGGCACAGTGGCCACCCGGCGCGTGGGCGGTGCGGAGTCGCGCGGCCGGGGTATGGCGCCCGCCGTGTCGCCCGGCTGCGGGACGCCCCCGGCGCCGAGCACCACCGGCTGGCTCGTCGTGTCGAGCGTCGGCGCAGAGTCCGAGGCAGCCGCCGCGTCGTGGGGCGTGAAGCCGCGCGCCTCGTAGTAGTAGAACGCCCCGGCGCCGCCGCCGACGAGCGCGATGACCGCCCACGGCCACGCGGGCATCGGCTTCCGGCGTTTCATCGCCACCGAGCGATCGGCGACGCGGCGCGCCGGATCGCGCCGGTCCAGGGCGAGCCGGCGATCAGACGACTGGGAATTGATCGGCGTGGTCGGCTGACTGGTGATGGCCGGCGGCGTCACGCCGGGCGCCGCGGCGCGGATCGTGCCGACCGCGGCAACCGGCTGCCCTTGGAGAGAGGCGATCAGCTCCTCGCAGGACTGAAAACGGTCGGCCGGATCCTTCATCAGCATCCGCTTGATCACCTCGAACACGCGGCGCTCGTCGGCCGTGATGAGCTGCGGGGTGGGAATCGGCTCCGTGATGTGCTTGTAGCCGATGGAGAAGCTGTCCTCGCCATCATACGGGACCGCACCCGACAGGCATTGATAGGCGACCACGCCCAGGCTGTAGATGTCGCTCCGCCCGTCGATCGCCTGCGCCCGGGCCTGTTCCGGGCTCATGTAGTGCGGCGTGCCGATGGACATGCCGGTGCCGGTGAGCCGCTGTCCCGACGCGGCTTTCGCGATGCCGAAATCGGTCAGCTGGCACTGGCCGAATTCGTCGAACATGATGTTGTCGGGCTTGATGTCGCGATGGACGATGCCGCGCTGCGCCGCATACCCGAGCGCGCTGCCGGCCTCGAGCAACAGTCGCCGGATCTCCGGGGGACTCAAGGTCCGCCGCTCGGCGAGCACGGTCGAGAGCGAGCCCCCGCGGAGGAACTTCATGACGAAGTAGATGACCCGGCCCGCTCGGCCGACCCGGTAGATCGGGATGATGCTGGGGTGCTCGAGCTGCGCCGCGGTGCGCGCCTCACGCTGGAACCGCTCCACGAACTCAGCATCGAACGCCAGGCTGAACGGCAGCACCTTCACGGCCACCTCGCGCTCGAGGTGCCGGTCCTTCGCCCGGAACACCAGCGCCATGCCGCCCCGCCCCAGCTCTTCGAGGATCTCGTACTCGCTGGTGAGCGCCTCGCGGACCAGGTCCAGCTCGGCTACCGACCCGGTGGCCAGTGCGTGGACCGGCGTCGTCGCAGTGAGATCGAGGCCGCAGGAGGGACAGAACTTCGATTTGCTGACTTCGCTTCCGCAGCGGGAGCAGAACATGGGCCCAAGCTACCTAGGGTCAGGGGACAGTCAATGGCGCATCCGAGGACGATCCGGCGGTCATTTCAGGCCGTAAATGGCTGTATGGCATGAACTATGCTCGTTTCGCCGGCACCCTTGGCGCTACTCGGAGCCACCGTGGTCCCGTACCATACGATCGCATTCAGCCAGCAGAAGCTGCGCGCTGCCCTGCGCCGGTCCGCCGGTCAGGACCCCTCGCTCAACTACGGGTTCGTCGTCCACGCCCGCCGGCAGAACGAGCGGCCGACGCTCGGCGTGATCACCCTGAACGGCGAGAGCCTGGCCCTCAACCGTCGCCTTCTCGGAGGTCTGGAAGGCCTGCCCCTGTGGCTGTTCGGACATGCCCGGATCGTGCTCGGGCCGGCGACTGCGGTGGAGGGCGTCTCCGACGACGAGGCCAAGGCGGAGGACGTCCCGGTCGGCCAACTCGTCATGCATATTGCGACGTTCGACGCGAGCACCGGGATCACCCAAAATCTGGTGCAGGTCGAGGCGGCAATCCGGGCCGACACCCTGGTGCAGCCCCTCCTGATCCTCACGCATGCGCGTCCGGAGACGTGGCCCGGGTAGTGCGAGTGCGAGTGCGAGTGTGAGTGTGAGTGTGAGTGTGAGTGTGAGTGTGAGTGTGAGTGTGAGTGTGAGTGTGAGTGGTGATCAGTGGTCACTCGCACTCACACTCGCACTCGCACTCTTCAAGTAGTCCCGAATCCCCTCCAAAACCCCCCGCGCGTACATAGCCCGGCCCTTCTCGGTCCGGAGCGCCGCCTCGTGCTCGGGCATGATGATGTGCAGCCCCTCGGTGAGCACGGCGGGCATCCACGTAGCCCGCGTGACCGCCAGGTCCGCGCGGGCGACGCCGAGATCCCGCACGCCGAACCGATCCACCAGCCGCCGCTGGATGGCCCGCGCGAGCGGCAGACTGCGCGGGTGATTATAGAACACGCTGGTGCCGGAGTTCGGAAACGGGTTGAGGCCATCCGGCAGCGCATTCTGGTGGACCGAGACGAGGAGCTCCGCACCCGTGCTGTCAGCGATGGGCACACGCGCTCCGAGCTCGACCGGGACGTCGGCCGTGCGGGTCAGAATCACGCGGGCGCCCGCGCTCTCCAACATGCGCGCCAGGGCTAGCGACACGGCGAGATTCGCGTCGGCTTCGCGGAGACCGGTGGGGCCCGTCGCGCCCGCGGGTGGATGTCCCGGATCCACGGCGATCAGCCGACCCTCGAGGGGATCGCCTCGATCGATCCGCGGCGGACGGCGGATCTCGAGAACGAGATCGGTGCCGCTCCAGCGCGTCCGGTAGCCCCAGAGCGGCCGGTCCAGGTCGACGTCGATGCGGACGATGCGTCCCGGCTCCTGGCTCCAGCTCACCCGGCGCACCAGCGAGTCGCCCGCCGCCGGTCCGTAACGGATCCAGTTGACGTCGCCCTCCGCGCCGTACAGCAGCAGCGACAGCCGCCGGTCCGCTTCCTCTACGCGGAACGGCACCCGCTCGCCCAGCGGGATGCGTGCGAGGACCCGGTCGGGTGCAGGCGTGAGGGTGATCGCCTCGACCCGTGCCCGCGGCGGAGGCGCCCCATACGGAAGCCCGCGTGCCTCGCCGGCGGGGACCCACACGTCGTGGCCCGGTGCCAGCCGAAGCCGCAGATCATCGTTCAACCGTGCACTCACGAGGGCGCGCGTTCCGGTCGGAAAGAACCAGTTGTACGTCGCGCCGCGCGCGGCGCGCCCCACCGTGATGCTGTCGGTGCCGCCGGCCCGGCGGCGGTCGTCGTCCAGCACGGCGATCGTGGGAATGGTGTCGAGCGGAGTCACCTGGAGCGGCCAGGGCACCCGCACCGTGTCCGCGCCTCGGATCGCCTCGAGGACCGGGATCCGCGACTCGTCCAGGAACGGGTCGGGCCGGACGAAGGCGAAAGCGCACGGGGTGCGGGGGTCGCATGTCGTCCGCGCGGCGGTCAGCGCCTCGGCGAAACGAGGCCCCGCCTCGGGGAGCACCGGCCCGAGGTCGCCGCCGATCGCGCGTCCCCGGAGGACGGCCCGGTAACGCTCGTCGCCGCCCAGGCTCGTCACGAGCCTGAGCGTGTCCCAGTCGAAGGCGCGCACCGCCTGGGGGACAGCGGCGGGCGCCGGGTCGGCGACGAAGCGAACCGCGTTGCTGTCGCTCTCCGGAGCGACGACCGGGACCCAGCCCCCGACGCCGGGCAGCCGAAGCTGGAGCCTGACACCCGGTGCCGCGCGTGCGGTCAGCTCTAGGTATTCGTCCTTAGCGGCCCACACGCGGCCGCGCGGCGAGAGCGAGGTGGTGTCGATCCAGACCGTCGTGCCGGCGGGGGGGATGTACGCCGCCCGGCGGCGCACCTCGTGGACCAGCGTCGCCGTGTCGCGTGGGGTCCGGCTGCGAAGCTCGAATCGCACCAGGGAGTCGCGTGGTATCTGGACCCAGGCGATCCAGCCGCCGTTGGGCCACACCTGCACCGGCGCACCGTTGATTGTGAGTTCGGCGTCGCCGGCCCCGGTGCTGCCGATCAGAAACGTCGAGTCGTCGGCCTCAACGACCGCGCCGGCCATGGGATAGGTGACGTGCAATGCGAGCGGACCAGTGAGGAGCGGGACGTCCGGAAGGTGCGACCGGCTGGCGACGCCGGCGGCGACAGGTGCGGGCGCGCCACCCGGCGGGGCGCCCTCGGGCCGGGCGCAGGCGAATGCTGCAGCGACCAAGGATGCGCCGCGCAGGGCTCGGCCGAGAGGCATGTTTGCAAGGTACACGGCCACCTTAACTTACGCCAAGAGAGCGTTGACGCTCCACCGGCCTCGGCCTAGATTGTCGCCCACTTCCCTATCCCGTATGAGGCGCGCGTGAGCTCAGGTTCGGTCCGCGTGAGCGTGTTCGGCAAGACCGACCTTGGCCGCACGCGCGATCACAACGAGGACACGTTCCTCGTCGCGGATCTGAGCACCGGCCATGCCAGCCTGAGACCCGACGTGCGCGATCACGTCATCGGGCCCCGTGGCTCGCTGTTCATGGTGGCCGACGGCATGGGTGGGGCCGCCGCGGGCGAGATCGCGAGCCAGATGGCGGTGGATGTGATTCACCGCCATCTCGCTGCCGTGTGGGCGGCCGACGGCGAGGTGTCCGAGGAGCGGTTCGCCTTCCGGATGCGCGAGGCGCTCGAGCGCGCCAACCAGCATATCCACGACTACGCCAAGCAGCACGCCGAGGTCCGCGGCATGGGCACCACCGCGACGGTCGCCGGCGTGTACGGCACCGGACTCTGGCTCGCGCAGATCGGCGACAGCCGGGGCTACCTGGCGCGCGACGGCGAAGTCATCCAGATCACCAAGGACCAGTCGCTGATGCAGCGGCTGGTGGATGCCGGCGAGCTGACCGAGGAGGAAGCCGAGCAGAGCGAGCGACGCAACATCATTCTCCAGGCGCTCGGCCCGGATCCGAAGGTGAAGGTCGATCTCACCTACCAACCCCTGCGGCGCGGCGATACCCTGGTGATCTGCTCCGACGGCCTCTCGAGCCTGGTGCGGCGGGAGGAGATCGGAGAACTCCTCCGCCAGCACCCGGACCTGTCCTCCGCCTGCGGCGCGCTGATCGATCTCGCCAATGGCCGGGGCGGCCCGGACAACATCACCGTGGTGATTGCCCGCTTCGAGGGTGAGGGTCTCGAGGAAGCTGACGGCACGAGCGACGTCGGGTACCAGGAGTACGAGCTGCCCGAGTCGACGCCCCGCAGCGACAGCTTCGTCGTTCCGCAGCCGCCGCCCGCGAGCAGCGATCGCACCCCTCCTTCGCCCGGTGATCCGCCCACAGGCCGGGGCTTGCCGCTCGGACTGCTGGCCGCGCTCATCGCGCTGGGACTCCTCGCGCTCGCGACGCGTTGCGGCGCCGGGGCCTCGCCCTGAGC
>JBOHSN010000055.1:0-26667 GCA_050733215.1 Gemmatimonadales bacterium | reverse complement strand
GCACAAGGCCCTGCGCCGAGCCTCCATGAGGCGAGCCCAGCGAACTCTGCAACTCACAAACGGGAGCGAACTTGCGAGCCGCGTCCCCATCGCTTTCGAAAAGTGGCAGAGTAGTGTTAACGCTTCCTTCCTCTCCCGCCCTCTCCCGCCCTCTCCCGCCCGAGTAGTGCCCCCGCGTGCCGCCGCGCCGCGTCACCCTCGACGTCGCCGAGCATTCGCGCCACCTCGTCCACCCGGTCCTCGCCGTGCACGCTGCGTAGGTCGCTCGTCGCCAGGCCACGGCGCGACTCCTTCGACACGACCAGATGGTGGTCGGCCTTCGCCGCAATCTGGGGGAGGTGCGTGATGACGAGCACCTGCCGGCGAGCCGCCACCTCCGCGAGCGCCTCGCCGACCCGTGCGCCCACTTCTCCGCCGATGCCCTGATCCACCTCGTCGAACACGAGCGTCGCAATCGCGTCGTGGCGGACGAGCACCACCTTGAGCGCCAGCATGATGCGGGAGAGCTCGCCGCCGGACGCTGATTTCGCCAGCGGCCGGGCATCCATGCCCGGGTTGAGCCGGACGGTGAACCCGACCGACTCTGCGCCATGGCGTGCCGGCTCGGACCCGGGCGCGAGCTCCACGGCCAGGCGTCCGCGGGGTAACCCAAGCTTCGGCAGCAGCCGATTCACCGCCCGGGCGAGTCGCTCGGCCGCATCCCGCCGCTTTTCGCTCAGCGCCGCCGCAGCGGCCGAGAGCGCCGCCCCGGCTGCGGCGCGGCGAGCCGCGATGGCGCGCAGGTCCACGTCGGCCGTGTCGAGCAGGTCGAGCTCCTCGCCCGTGCTCCGCCGGGTCGCGAGTACCTCGGTGATCCCGCCGCCATGCTTCTGCGCGAGCCGCTGGATGACGTCGCGGCGCTGCTCGACTTCGGCGAGGCGCGCCGGATCCTCCTGTACCGAGCCGGCATAGGCGTCCGCGAGGCGGGAGAGCTCGCCGAGGTTGGCGTAGGCCGCGTCGAGCATCTCGCGCCAGCCGCCGACGTCCGGATCGGCCTTCTCGAGCGCCGCGAGGGCACGATCAGCCGCCGCGAGGGCGGGGAGCGCGCTCGCGTCCGCGCCATCCAGTGCGTCCGCGATCCGGCGGGCATGCTCGACTAGCACACCGGCCTGGCCCAGGCGGCGGGCCTCTACGGCGAGCGCCTCATCCTCGCCTTCCTTCAACCGGGCGCGATCGATCTCGGCCGCGACATGGCGGAGGTAGTCCGCGCGGCGTCGCACCTCGTCGCGCCGCGCCGCGAGCCCGGTCTCCTCGGCGCTGATCCGCATCAAGGCAGCGTGCGCCTCGAGGACCGCCGCGCGCTCCCCCTCCGCCTGCGCGAAGGCGTCGAGGATGTCGCGCTGGGCGTCGGCGTGGAGCAGTGACTGGGTTTCGTGCTGGCCGTGCAGGTCCACGAGGAGGGCACCGACCTGAGCGAGGACCGATGCGGTGGTCGGGCTGCCGTTCACCCACGCGCGGGAACGCCCCTCGGCTGAGATCTCCCGCCGGACGATGATCCGTCCGTCCTCGACATCGAGCCCGAGCCGCTCCACGCCGAGTCGCGCCACCGCGTCCAGCGACTCGAAGGCACCCTCGATCACGGCTTTGGCGGCCCCCGGGCGCACCGCCGAGCTGTCGGCGCGCTCGCCGAGGAGGAGCGAGAGCGCGTCCACGAGCATCGACTTCCCTGCCCCGGTCTCGCCGGTGAGCACGTTGAGCCCCGGGCCGAGCTGGAGGGTCACGTCGGCGATGGTAGCCAGATCCCGTACGCGGAGCTCGCCGATCACTTGATGCGCTCGCGCTCGGAGAGGTCGCCCCAGTGGAGCTTCTGCCGCATACGGTCGAAGAAAACGTCGTCGGCGAGCCGAATGAGGCAGACGTGGTGGGCCGCGCGCTGCACCCGCATGGACTCGCCCGGCCCGATCGTACTGCCGGTCTGGCCGTCGAACGAGACGAGCAGGTCTTCGTCCCAGCCCTCGATCGGTGAGATCACGATGGTGAACGTGGCCGGCACCACGAGCGGGCGGACCGCCAGCGTGTGGGGGCAGATCGGCGTGACCACCAGCGCCTGCACGCCGGGCACGAGGATCGGTCCTCCCGCGCTCAGGTTGTACGCGGTCGAGCCGGTCGGGGTCGCGACGACGATCCCATCGGCGCTGTACGGGCCGACATTCGAGCCCTGGATGTGCACGTCGACGCGAATCACCCGCGCGACGCCGCCCTTGTGAATCGCGACGTCGTTGAGCGCCGTCTGAGTGGCGCGCACGCGCCCCTGTGCCGTGACGATGGCGGCGGTGAGCGCCTGGCGCTGCTCCACGTTGTAGTCACCCCCGACCAGCGCCGTGAGCGCCTGGTCGAGCGTCTCGAGTGTGGCCGTGGTGAGGAAGCCGACCCGCCCGAGGTTCACGCCGAGGATGGGCGTGGCCGGACGGTTGCCCAGGAGGCGTGCGCCGCGCAGCAGAGTGCCGTCACCGCCGAAGGTGATGAGTGCGTCGAGCTGGTGGTCGAGCGGGAGGTCGTCGAGGTGCGCCACCGGCCCGGGCCAGAACGGTCCCAGTCGGGCTTCGGTGTAGAGGGTGATGCCGCGCGCGGGCGCCTCGCGGGCGACGTGCTCCAGCACGTGCCCCAGATCGGCGTACCGCGGATTGCCGACGACACCGACGTTCATGTCGTCTCGAAGCTTTCCTCGCGATGGAGGGCGGCGATCCGCCGCGCGATGCCCTCCGCGGTGAGGCCGAACGTCTCGAGTTGCTCGCCGCGCGGCGCCTGCTCCACCAGCCGGTCGGGTACGCCGAGCGCCACCACCCGGACTTCGGGCCGGGTGGTCTGGAGCGTCTCAGCGAGGTAGGCGCCGAACCCGTTCACGACCGTGCCTTCCTCGACGGTGACGAGCACCCGATGGCGCTGCGCCAGCGCCTCGAGCATCCCGCCGTCCAGCGGCTTGAGGAACCGGCAGTTCACGACCTCGCAGTCCACGCCCTCCGCCTGGAGCTGCTCCGCGGCGGCGAGCGCGGGAAACACAGTCGTCCCCACGGCGAGGATGGCGACGTCCCGACCGGCGCGGAGCTGCTCCCACGTCCCGTAGGGAACAGCCGGAACCTCGGCGACGGGACGGGGTTCGGCCGGCGCCTTGTCCCGGGGGTAGCGGGTGCAGAACGGACCCTCGCGGTGCGCCAGCGCGGTCTTGAGCAGCCCGATCAGCTCATCCCCGTCCTTCGGGGCCGTGACCGTCATGCCGGGCACCGCGAGCATGTACGCAATGTCGTACAGCCCCATGTGGGTCTGCCCGTCCTCGCCGACGAGTCCCGCGCGGTCCAGGCAGAAGATGACCGGCAGGCGCTGCACGGCCACGTCATGGATGACGTTGTCGTAAGCGCGCTGGAGGAACGTGCTGTAGATGGCCGCGACCGGCCGGAGCCCTTCCGCCGCCAGTCCGGCGGCGAACGTGACGCCGTGGCCTTCCGCGATGCCGACGTCGAAGAATCGGTCGGGCCAGCGCTTCTGGAAAATGCTCGTGCCCGTGCCGGACGGCATCGCGGCGGTGATGGCGACGAGCTCGGGATGATCGGCCGCCAGCGCGCTGATCGCGTCGCCGAAGACCTGGGTCCACGTGGGCGGTCCGCTGGCCTTCCTGCGCGCCTCGCCGGTGACCGGGTCGTATGCGGCGAGGCCGTGCCACTTCTCCCGGTTCGACTCCGCGAACGCGAACCCCTTCCCTTTCTCCGTGAGCACGTGCACGAGGCGCGGCCCCGTCATCCCGCGGATGAAGGCGAGGGTGTCGCACAGCTTGCCGACGTCGTGGCCGTCGATCGGGCCGAAGTACCGGAGACCCAGCTCCTCGAAGAGCATGCCCTGCGAGAAGAGGTTCTTGGCGCTCTCCTCCAGGTTCTTGGCGAACTCGACCACGCCGTCGCCGAAGACGCCACCGAGCGCGAGGGTCACATGCTTGACCTGCTCGCGGAGCGCGTTCGTGCGCGGGTTGGCGACGATGCTGCCGAGCATCTTCGACACGCCGCCCACGTTGGGCGAGATCGACATCCCGTTGTCGTTCAGGACGATGATGATGTCCCGCTCGGAGTGGCCGGCGTTGTTGAGCCCTTCGTACGAGAGCCCGCAGGTGAGCGCGCCGTCGCCGACGACGGCCACCACCTTGTTCTCGCCGCCCTTCAGATCGCGCGCGGTGGCCATGCCGAGCGCCGCGGAGACCGCGGTGCCGGCGTGGCCGGCGCCGAACTGGTCGTGCGGGCTCTCCGACCGCTTCAGGAATCCCGAGATCCCGCCGGTCTGCCGCAGCGTGGAGAAATCGGGGTTCCGCCCGGTCAGGAGCTTCCACGCGTAGGCCTGATGCCCCACGTCCCAGACGATCCGGTCGGCCGGCGAATCGAACTCGTAGAGGAGCGCGATGGACAGCTCGACCACACCGAGGCTGGCGCCGATGTGGCCGCCGGTGACGGAGCAGCAGTCGATGAGGCGTGCGCGGATCTCTCCAGCCAGCTGAGGCAGCTGGTCGCGCCTCAGGCGCTTGAGATCGGCGGGGCTGTGGATGGAGTCGAGTAGGTGCATATCCGCTATCCGCTATCCGCTATCGGCTATCCGCTATCCGCCCGCTGCGCCGTCGCTCGTCGCGTCGCGTCGGGCTCCGAGCGGCAGCCGAACGAGCGGATAGCGGATAGCGGATAGCGGATAGCGGATAGCCTTAATGACTTCTCGTCACAATATACCCCGCCAATGCAGCCAGGGGCCCGGAGGGAATCCGTGCAGCATCGAGCCGCTCGACCGCCTGGCGGGCGTGGCGCTGCGCGTCCTGCCGGGCGCCTTCGACCCCCAGCACGCGGACATAGGTGGACTTGGCGAGCTCGAGATCGCGGCCCGCCGTCTTGCCGAGCTGGTCGCTGGTGGCGGTGGCGTCGAGCAGATCGTCGGCGATCTGAAAGGCGAGGCCGATCTCCTCGCCAAAACCGCGGAGCGCGGCGACCACCTCGGGCCGGGACCCTGCCGCGAACCCGCCGAGCACGCAGGACGCCCGGATCAGCGCGCCGGTCTTGCCGCGATGGACCCGCGTCAGCTCGTCGAGCGACAGGCGGCGTCCCTCAGCCTCGAGATCCAGCCACTGCCCCCCGACCATTCCCTCGATCCCGCCGGCGGTGAAGAGCTCACTCGCCATCCGGCCGAGCGTATCGGGCGAGAGCCCGAGGTCGCCGGCGGCTTCCGCCAGCACCTGCGCGGCCACCGCCACGAGGAGATAGCCCGCGCGGGTGGCCGTCCCGACGCCGAACTCGCGGTGCGTGGTCCGACGCCCGCGCCGGAGGTCGTCGTCGTCCATGCAGGGGAGATCGTCGTGCACCAGCGAGTAGGTGTGCACCGTCTCGACGGCCGCGGCGACTCCCGCAATTCCGGGGGCGGCGCCGCCGGCCGCGCGGTAGGCGGCGAGCACCAGTGCCGGACGGATCCGCTTGCCCGGGCTGCGGAGTGCGTAACCGAGGGCGCGGCCGCGTTCGCCCGGATGGCGATCCTCCAGCCGGGCTGCCCAGCTCTCCAACCGGGCGTCGGTCGCCCCACGCGCCTCGGCCAGCAGCTCGTCGAGCGACGTCGTGGCCGTCTCAGCCATCGAGCTCGGCGTCGCGCAGGGTTCCATCCGGGTCCTCGAGGACCGCCCGCACCCGAAGCTGGGCCGTCGCGAGCCGTTCCCGCGCGCTCCTGAGCCGCGCGACGCCCTCCTCGAACAGCGCGAGCGCAGTGTCGAGGTCGAGATCGTCTGCCTCGAGCGCGCGAACGATCTGCTCCAGGCGCTCGAGTTCGTCGGCCAGGGAGGGCGGGCCGGCGGACGGGCGGGGGAACGGGCCGGTCATTCCGGCTCCACGCGTGAAGGGACAACGCCGTCGCTCACCCTCAGCGCGAACGCCGCGCCCGGGGTGAAATCCGCGCGCCGGCGAAGCACGTGGCCCGATAGATCGCGCGGGACCGCGTATCCCCGCTCGAGCACCCGGAGCGGGCTGAGCGCATCGAGCTCGGCACCCAGGCGCTCGCTCCGATGCCGCAGAGCGCCGAGACGCTGATCCACAGCGGCCTCGAGCCGATCACCAGCCCGCGCGAGTCGCTCCTCCAGCAGCTCCGCGCGGCGGCCGAGGCTCCGGGCGAGCCGGCCGCCGAGGTGGTGCACCTGCCGGCGGACATCAGCGGCGTCGGCGAACGCGAGCTCGGCCGCGGCGGATGGCGTGGCGGCGCGGACGTCCGCCACGAGGTCGGTGAGCGAGACGTCGGTCTCGTGCCCGACGGCGGAGATGGTGGGCACGCGCACCGCCGCCAGCGCCCGGCAGACCGCCTCGTCGTTGAACGCGGCTAGATCGAGCTGGGCACCGCCGCCCCGCCCGACGATGCAGAGATCCACCTCGAGCCGATTCACCAGCCGGAGCGCCGCGACCAGCTCGCGCGCCGCGCCGTCGCCTTGCACCCGGGAGGCGATGACGAAGAGCGTGGCGGAGGGCCACCGCTTGCGGGTGACGGTGACGACATCGCGGAGGGCCGCGCCGTCCGTGCTGGTCACCAGGGCGACGCGGTCGGGGCACCGGGGGAGCGCCCGCTTCCGCCCGACGTCGAAGAGCCCGTCGGCGGCAAGCGCCGCCTTCACGCGCTCCAGCCGCAGCTGCTGGCCGCCGACCGCCGCGGTCGGCAGCAGGCGCTGCACGACGAACTGGAGCTCGCCCTTGTCCTCGTAGAGCGTCGGACGCCCGAAGGCATACACCGCGGTGCCTTCGGTGGGCGGGCGGCCGGCCCGCTGAGAGTAGGTGCGCCACATGCAGCAGCGAAGTTGCGCGCCGGCGTCGCGCAGGGTGAAGTACCAGTGGCCGCTGGACCAGGCCTTGAAGCCCGTGACCTCGCCCCGGATCCAGAGCGGCTGGATGGTGCCCTCGAGGAGCACCTTCAGCGCGCCGGCGAGTTGGGAGACGGAGAGGACTTCGTGAGGCAGCGCGAGGGTCATCGATCGATGGTCGGATGGACCATCTAGGCCGTTTGTTCAAACGCCTGGAGCGTGTTCTTCAGCAGCATCGCAATCGTCATCTTCCCCACCCCGCCGGGCACCGGCGTGATCGCGGAGGCCACCTCGGCCACCGGTGCGTACGCGACGTCGCCGACGATGCGGTAGCCCTTCGGCTGCGACGGATCATCCACTCGGTTGATGCCGACGTCGATGACCACTGCGCCGGGACGCACCATGTCCGCCGTCACGAACTCCGGCTTGCCGATGGCCACGATCAGCAGATCGGCGGAGCGGCAGATGCCGGGCAGATCGCGGGACTTGGAGTGGCACACCGTCACCGTGGCGTCGCCCCCACGCCCGGGCTGGATGAGCAGGCTGGCCATCGGCTTGCCGACGATGTTCGAGCGGCCCACGATCACCGCGTTGGCGCCCTTGGTGTCGACCCCGGAGCGGAGCAGCATCTCCTGCACGCCGTATGGCGTGGCCGGGCGGAGGCCGGTCGGGTCGCCGATCGACACCTTGCCGACGTTCACCGGATGAAACCCGTCCACGTCCTTCAGCGGATTGACGGCGTTCAGCACGCGCTCGGCATTGATGTGTTTCGGCAGCGGGAGCTGTACCAGGAAGCCGTTGATCCGCGGATCCGTGTTGAGCCGTTCCACCGTAGCGAGGAGCTCGGCCTCGGTGGTGTGCCCGTCGAGACGGATCGTCTCCGAGTGCATGCCCGCTTCCTCGCACGCCTTCCCCTTGGCGCGCACATACACCTGGCTCGCGGGGTTCTCGCCCACGATGACCACGGCCAGGCCCGGCTTGCGGCCCGACTGCCGGTGGCGGGCGACGGCCTGGCCTACCTCGGCCCGGATCTCGTCGGCGAGCTTCGTGCCGTTCAGCACGCGGGCGGTCACCGGGCAATCCCCACGGCGCGGGTCTCACGAATCACGACCACCCGGATCTGGCCAGGATACTGGAGCTCGTTCTCGATCCGGCGCGCGATGGTCTCGGACAGCTGGATGGCCGCGGCGTCGTCGATGCGCTCCGGCGTCACCACCACGCGGATCTCGCGCCCGGCCTGGATCACGCTCGCCTTCTCGACGCCGGCGAAGCCGTTGGCGATCTCCTCCAGCCGGGTGAGCCGCTTCACGTAGCTCTCGAACGCCTCGCGGCGGGCGCCGGGCCGGGAGCCGCTGATCGCGTCGGCCGCCTGTACCAGGACGGACTCCGCCGACTCGTGCGGGACGTCGTCATGATGGGCGTGGATGCAATTGATCACCGCCGCGCTCTCCCCGAACTTCCGGGCCACTTCCACCCCCAACTCCACGTGCGTGCCCTCGGTGTCGTGGGTGAGCACCTTGCCGATGTCGTGCAGCAGCCCGCCGCGCTTCGCGAGCGCGACGTCGAGGTGGAGCTCCGCCGCCATCATCCCGGCGAGCAATGCCACCTCCTGCGAATGGTCCAGCACGTTCTGTCCGTACGAGGTGCGGTACCGCATGCGGCCGATGAGCTTGATCAGCTCGGGGTGCAGGCCGTGGATCCCGGTGTCGTACGTGGCCCGCTCACCCAGCTCCACGAGCTGCGCCTCCAGCTCCCGTTGGCTCTTGGCGACGATTTCCTCGATGCGGCCGGGATGGATCCGGCCGTCGGCGATCAGCGCCTCGAGCGACCGGCGGGCGACCTCCCGCCGGATCGGATCGAAGCAGGAGACAATGACCGTGTCGGGCGTATCGTCGATGATGACGTCCACCCCGGTCGCGGTCTCGAATGCGCGGATGTTGCGTCCCTCGCGGCCGATGATGCGCCCCTTCATCTCGTCGCTCGGGAGCGCGACGGCAGCCACCGTTGTTTCCGCGGTGTGCTCGGCGGCGAGTCGCTGGCACGCCATCGCGATGATCCGGCGTGCGTCCCGCTCCGCCGTGCGCCGGGCCTGCTCCTTGATGTCCCTCACCAGCGCCGCGGCCTGGGTGCGCGCCTCGTCCTCCACCCGCTGGAGCATCTCGCGCCGGGCGTCCTCGGCGGTGAGGCCGGCCACCCGCTCGAGGCGGAGCCGCTGGTCCTGCACGAGGCGCTCGATCTCTCCCTCACGCACCCGGAGGTCGAGCTCGCGCTGCGCGAACGACTGCTCCTGTACCCGGAACTGCCGCTCCTGCCCCGCCACCTCCTCGAGCTTCCGCTCCAGCGTGCGTCCCCGGTCCTCGACGCGCCGCTCCGCCCGCTCGCACTCCTCGCGGCGCCGCTGCACCTCGCGGTCGAGCTCCTCGCGGAGCTTCAGCGTATCGACCCGGCCCTGGAGCTCGGCCGCGTTGCGGACGCTCTCGGCGTCGCGCTGCGCCTCGGCTCGGAGCCGGGCAACCTCGGCTTCCGCCGCCACGAGCACTCCGCCGGCCTGGCGCCGTTGCGAGCGGCTGTAGAACCAGATGATGAGAATGGCCACCAGCGCGCCGGCGGCCACGGCCTCGGCGACGATCAGCAACGGATTCATTCGGCGGCGGCGACGGGGACGGAGGCGCGGCTGCCGCGCTTGGCAGGAGGGAGGAGGTGGGCCAGCTCGTCAGCGAGTGCGGCGAGGCGGTCGGCGTGGTCCTGATCGCCCCGGCGCGCCTGGAACAGCTCGTCGGTGATCGCCAACGCCGCGAGAATGGCGGCCTTGTGCAGCTCGAGCGCGGGGGCCGCGTCGCGCACCCGCTTGAGCGCGGCATCGAGATAGGCCGCGACCTCGCGGGTGTACTCCGGCGGAAGCTCGGAGCGGACGGCGTATTCTTCCCCGCCGATGGTGACCCGGACCGCGTTGCGCGCCGCGCTCATGCGCCGGTCCCGCGCTCGAGAAACGCCAACCGCGAGTTCAGCGTGCGTACCCGCTCGCGCGCTGCGTCGATCCGCTCGCGGAGTTGCTGATTCTCCCCCTCCAGCTCCACGACCCGCTGCCGCACGCCGCTCAGCTCCGGGCCCTCGTACACCCCCTTCGCTCGAACCTGGGTGAGCTCCGCCTCGGCCTTCAGGGACCGGCGGCGCCACTGCGCCACCTCCGTACCGAGGTGACGGAAGAGCTGCTCCAGCTCGGCGAGTGCCTTGCCGTCCGGACGATCGTATGCTGTCGCCACGCTCAGCCTCCCCTGGCAGCCTGCGCCGCCCCGTCACGCCGCTTCACCCCCAACTCCGCCTCGAGCGCCTGAAGCAGCCGGCGCTCGGCTTCGTCCACTTCGCGATCGCGGAGCGTGCGGTCGGGCGCGCGGAACGTGAGGCGGAACATCACGCTTCTCCGTCCGCCGCCGATGCCGGCCCCACGATACTCATCCAGCACGACCACTCGCTCCAGCAGCGTGCCACCCGCCCGCGCGAGCACGGCGCCGACCTGGGCCGCGCTCACGCCGTCGGCCACGATCAGCGCGAGATCGCGCTCGGAACCGGGGGTGGTGGGTAGCGGCTGATAGCGCACCGGCCCGCGAAGTGAAACGTCGAGCGCCAGCTCGAGCCCGAAAACCGGCGCCGCCCAGGGGGGAGCATCGGCCGCGAGGGCGGTCGCGCGGCCAACCGCTTCGCCGTCGGGCGCAATGGCAACCCACGAATTGCCTTCAACTTGTATGAGGGTTCCAGGATTTGCCAGAGCGACGGTTGCCTCGAAGAGGCCCTTGATGTCCCAGCGGTCGTAGTCGGGCGCGCCGGTATCGGACCAGTGCCGCGGCGCCCGCGCGCCGGTGACCACCGCCGCCACCCGCCGAACCTCCTCGGGACGCTGTCCCGGCCGGGCGCGGAAGACGGTTCCAACCTCGAACAAGCGGACGTCGCGGACGTGATTGCGGAAGTTCTGCTCGACCTGCCGAACGAGGCCGGGGAGCAGGTCGCGCCGGAGGTACGGATCTTCGGCGGACGTCGGGTTGAGCAGGCGGACGGCATCGGGCGCCGCGTCGGGCCCGGTCGGCAGCGTCCCCACCTCGAAGAGGCCTTCCGCGCTGAGACCGCGGCGCACCTCGGACGCAACCCGCTCGACCGGGGCATCGGCCAATGATCCCACCCGGTAGTGCCGCAGCTCGACGGGGAAGCTGTCGTAGCCGTGCACCCGCGCGATCTCCTCGACGAGATCGATCTCGTCGGTGAGGTCGGGCCGCCAGCCGGGCACGTCCACCGCGATGCGTTGATCGTCCGGCTTGGAGAGCACCGTAGCGCCGACGGCGAGCAGGTGCTGCTCGATGGCGGGCACCGGCAACTCGACGCCGAGCACCTGCGCCACCCGCGGGGGCCGGAGAAAAATCCGTGGCGGGTGCGAGGGCTCGGGCCAGAGGTCCAGCGGCGCGTCGGCGAGCTGTCCACCCGCGGTCGTGAGCACGAGCTCGATACAACGACGCAGCGCGTCGCCCGCAGCCCAGAGATCGATCCCCCGCTCGAACCGGTAGCTCGCCTCAGTACTCATCCCGAGCCGCCGGCGGGTCCGCCGGATGCCGGTGGGCGACCACCAGGCGCCCTCGAGCAGCACGTCGGTCGTACGGTCGGTCACTTCGGTGCTGCCACCGCCCATGACCCCCGCGATTCCGATCACCCCTTCGGCGTCGGCAATGACCGTCGTCGTGTCGTCGAGCGTGCGGCTGATGCCGTCCAACGTGACCAGCGACTCGCCGGCGCGCGCGCGCCGCACCACAAGCGCCGGCCCCCGTAGCGTGGCCGCGTCGTACGCATGCATCGGCTGGTTCAGCTCGAGCATCACGTAGTTCGTCGCGTCCACCACGTTGCGGATCGGCCGCACGCCGACGGCCTGAAGCCGCCGCTGGAGCCATGCCGGCGACGGGCCCACCCGCACCCCGCGGATCAGCGCTGCGTGGAAGCGTCGGCAGCCCTCGAGATCCTCGAGCGCGAAACGAACACTCCCGATCTCGCCGGATGCAGCCACACGCCGGGCCGGCGGGATATCGAGGGCGGCCGCACCTGGAACCACCGGCAGGCGGAACGGCACCCCGAGCGACGCGGCCAGCTCGCGCGCGATCCCCCTGTGGCCCAGCAGGTCGGGACGGTTCGGGGTGACGTCCACCACGAAGCGGTCGTCCCCGAGCCGCGCGGCCTCGAGGAACGGCGTGCCCGGCGGTGCGTCGGTGTCGAGCTCGAGGATGCCGTCGTGCTCCTCGCCGAGGCCGAGCTCGCGGGCCGAGCAGAGCATGCCATCGGACGGCTCGCCCCGGATCTTGGCGCGCTCGAGCTTCATGGGCACTCCGCCCTTCCCGTGGGGAATGGTGGCGCCCACGGGCGCGAACGGATACTTGCGCCCGGCTGCGACGTTCGGGGCCCCGCACACCACGTGGCGCGGCGTTCCGCTGCCGTCATTCACTTCGCAGACACGAAGGCGGTCGGCGTTGGGGTGGGGCGCCACGCTCTCGACCAGCGCTACCCGGATGTCCCCGAGCTCGCCGTGCAGCGGCTCCACCGCATCCACCGGTGCGCCCAGCATGGCGAGCCGGTTCGCCACATCTCGCGCCTCCAGCGGTCGCCGAAGGAAATCCTCGAGCCAGCGTCGCGAAACGTTCACTGCGCTTCCGCTCCTCTGCTCGGCTGCTCTTCCGGCAGGAACTGCCGCAGAAACCGCATGTCGCCCTCGTACAGCAGCCGGATGTCGGGCACGGAGTGCCGTTGCATCGTGGCCCGGTGCGGGCCCATCCCGAAGGCGAAGCCGGTGTACCGCTCCGGATCTACACCGCCGGCGCGGAGCACGTTCGGGTGCACCATGCCGCAGCCGAGGATCTCCACCCACCCCGTGCCCTTGCACGCCGGGCAGCCGGCGCCGCGGCAGATCCGGCACTCCACGTCCATTTCCGCGGAGGGCTCGGTGAACGGGAAGTACGAGGGGCGGAATCGCACCTGCGTGTCCGCGGCAAAGAAGCGGCGGGCGAAGTGCACCAGCGTGGCCTTGAGATCCACGAACGATATCCCTTCGTCCACCGCGAGCCCCTCGATCTGGGAGAACGCCGGCGCGTGCGACGGATCGAAGGGATCGTTGCGGTAGACCCACCCCGGCATCACGACCCGGATCGGCGGAGGCGAGGTGAGCATGGTGCGGATCTGGACCGGCGAGGTATGCGTGCGCAGGAGCAGCCGCCCCGACCCCGGCGTCTCCTCGATCGCGGGTGCGTCGAGGTACAGCGTGTCGTGCATGTCCATGGCCGGGTGATCCACCGGGAAATTGAGCGCGGCGAAGTTGTACCAATCGGTCTCGACTTCCGGCCCGACCACCACCGCGAAACCGAGCTCGCGGAAGATGTCGAGGATCTCGTCGGTGACCCGGGTGACGGGGTGCACCGCGCCGGTCCAGCGGCGGCGGCCCGGCATGGTCAGATCCACCGCCTCGGCCCGGGCACGCCGCGCGGCCTCGAGCTCCTCCTTGCGGGCCTCGAGCAGGGTGGTGGCGCTGACCTTCAGCTCGTTGACGGTTGCGCCGAACGCCTTGCGCTCGTCGGCCGGCAGCGCCGGCAGCCGCTTGAGCAGTTCGGTGATGGCGCCGCTCTTCCGGCCGAGCAGGGCGATCTGTTCAGCCTCGAGCGCCGAGGCGTCCAGCCCCGGGATCCGGTTGATCCGTTCGCGCAGCGCTCCGAGCTCGGCGAGTTCAGTCATAGGGGTAGGTGGTGTGGCCTCGATGCGCTCGTGGGGCCACCCGCGCCCGGCGGACGGCCCCACGTGGCGGAGATCGCTGCGATCCGGCGCCGCACGGCGGGCGGCGCTACGACTGCGACTTCGCGACCTCCGCGATCCGGGCAAACGCGTCCGCGTCGCGAACCGCGAGATCGGCCAGGATCTTCCGGTTGATATCGACGCCGGCCTTGCGGAGCCCCGCCATGAGACGGCTGTAACTCAGCCCGTGCAGGCGGGCAGCGGCGTTGATCCGCGTGATCCAGAGCGCCCGGAAGTCGGACTTCCGCTTGCGCCGGTCGCGGTACGCGTAGCGCATGCCGCGCTCCACCGTCTCCTTGGCCGCCTTGTACAGCTTGCTCCGGCCGCCGCGAGCGCCCTTGGCGGCTTCCATGTACTTCTTTTTGCGGGCGTGGTGGGCGACGCCGCTCTTGACGCGAGGCATGGTTCGTCCTCAGGCCTGAAGGAGACGGTTGACCCGCCGGAAGTCGGCCGAGCTCACGAGGGCGCCCTTCTTGAGCCGGTTTTTCCGCTTGCGCGTCTTCTTGGTCAGGATATGGGTGTGATTCGCGTGAAAGCGCTTGAGCTTCCCGGACCCAGTCCGGAGAAAGCGCTTCGTGGCGGCACGCTTCGTCTTCTGCTTGGGCATCGTTTCTCTCCGTGCTACTTCGGCGCGATGACCATGGTCATGTTGCGGCCTTCGAGCTTGGCGTCCATCTCGATTTTCCCGATGTCCGCCAGCATGGCGGCGACCCGATCCAGCACGGCCTTGCCCAGCTCGACGTGCGACATCTGCCGGCCGCGGAACATCATGGTGACCTTGACCTTGTTGCCGTCGCCCAGGAACTCGCGGGCGTGCCGGGTCTTGAAGTCGAAGTCGTGATCGTCGATGCCGGGCCGATACTTCACTTCCTTCAGCTGGATCACGTGCTGCTTCTTCTTGGCCGCCCGGGCCGCTTTCGCTTCCTCGAACTTGAACTTCCCGTAGTCCATGATTTTGACCACGGGGGGCCGGGCCGTCGGGGCCACTTCCACGAGATCCAGCCCGCGCTCCTGAGCCGCGGCAAGCGCCTCATCGACCGGCAGGACTCCCAACTGCTCGCCACCGGGTCCGATCACCCGCACGGGGCTGATCCGGATCATCCGGTTGACGCGGACTCGTCTTTCGCGTTCGTTCGTGGACAGCGGCACAACCTCCCGAGCAAAGAAAAACGGACCCCCTGAAGGCGAGGGCCCGGATCACGAATAGAGACGCCGCCCGTCCTCCGCTGGCGTCTCGTGCGCGAAATCGGGACCCGGTCACACCGCTCGATCGCGGGCTCAGGGTGAGGGATGTCTCCATCCCCACTTGCGAACCGGCAAATCTCACTACACCACGTCGTTATGTCAACTGCAGCCGCGAATGAACGCGAATGAACGCGAATGAACGCGACTCAACGCGAATTCGTTCGAGTCCAGTCGCGTCAATTCGCGGCCTGCTGTTCGACGGGTACGGGAGCCCGAACGACGTCTTGAAGCTCCACACCCTTGTTGGTCCGGTCGAGCCGGGCCGTGGCGATCGACGGATCGTGCTCGAACAGGAGCGTCCAGCCCCGTGCGAGCGCTTCCTCGATCACCCCGCGCTTGCTCTCGAGCGTCCGAAGCGGCTCCAAGTCGTAGCCCATGATCCAAGGCAACGGCAGGTGGGCCGCGGTTGGAATCAGGTCCGCCAGGAAGATGGCGGTTTCGCCTCTGTCGCGGACCACGACGCATTGGTGATGGGGTACGTGCCCCGGCGTGAGCCGGAGCGAGATCCCCGGCACGACCTCGCCGTCGCCGTTGAACAGCCGCCAGCGATTAGCCACTGATACCGGCTCGAAGTTCTTCGGCAGATAGCTCGCCCGGGTGCGCTCGTTGGTCCGGCGGGCGAACTCCAGCTCGCCCCGCTGCACCACGTAGGTGGCGTTGGCGAACGCCAGCTCGGCGCCGAACTCGGCCGAGTCGAGAATCGGCGCGTCCGTGTCGGCGAGCCGGGTGTTGCCCCCCGCGTGATCGAAGTGCAGGTGGGTGTTGATCACCACCCGGACGTCGGCCGGCGCGACGCCCACCTCGGCGAGCGCGTCCTCCAGCCGGGTCGGCCCCGGGTTCCCGCCGTTCTCGATGCCGTAGATGTCGTGGAACTTCCGATCCTCCTTGTCGCCCACGCCGGTATCCACCAGCACCGGGCCGTCGGGATGCTCCACCAGGAGGCAGCGGAGCGCGAGCGGGATCCGGTTGCGAGCGTCGGGCGGGGCGCGCTTCTCCCAAAGCGGCCGCGGCACCACGCCGAACATCGCGCCGCCGTCGAGTCGCTGCAGGCCGGCCTCCAGGGTGTGGCAGCGAAGGCGCCCCACCGTGAACGTGTGGACCAGAGTCACCCCTCGCCCTCCGGGCAGGAGTCGTCCCGTGGCTCGGTAGGCCGAGCGGTGCGACCGCGCCGGCGCGCCATCCGCGGCCGGGTCTCGATCGCGCTCAGGTCCTGCATGGTCCGCGCGCCTGTTTCCCGCGCGAGCCCCAGCAGGCAGGCCAGCAGTTCCGCGGTGACCAGTGCGTCACCGGCCGCGCGGTGGCGGGCGGCGTTCTCGAAGCCGAAGTGCCGGGTGAGATTGTCGAGCCCGCAGGAACGCACCCCTCGCACCAGACGACGGGCAAGCTTCACCGTGCAAAGCCGCGGGCCATCCAGCACGACGTCCCGGGCGCGCCGGAGCTCCGAGCCCACGAATGCCCAGTCGAACCGGGCGTTGTGCGCCACGAACACCCGGCCGCCGAGCGCCGTGAGCACCGTGTCGGCGAGGTCGGCGAAGCGCGGCGCGCCGCGCACCATCGCGTCGGTGATGCCGGTGAGGCCGGCGATCATCGCCGGGATCCGCCGCTCGGGGTTCACCAGCGATTCGAAGACGATCTCCCGCCTGGCACCGTGCACGACCGCGATCGCGATCTCGGTGATGCGGTCGCCGCCCCAGGCGCGCATCCCCGTGGTCTCGACGTCCACCACCGCGAACGCACACTCCTCGATGAGCGGCGACCCGCACGCCTCGGCCACGAGCGACCAGCGGCCATCGGCGAGCTGGCGCACCCGCGGGTCCGCGGCGAGCAGTGCCACGGCCAGCCGCTCCGCCACGGCCGCGGGCGCGGCCGCCATGCCGAGCACGCCGGTGCAGAGCGCGTCGGCCGACTTGGGCCCCTCCGCACCGAGCAGGAGCATGACCCGCTCGGCGAGGGTCGTGGCAGGATGGGCTTCGAGTCCGATCACAGATCCATTCGGCGGAGCGGGAGGGTCATACAGCGGGGACCGCCACCGCCCCGCGCGAGCTCGGTGCCCTCGATGGTGATGACGATACGCTGCCGCGCCTCGGTCCAGTCGTCAAAGGCGAGAAAATCGGTGGACGGCACCGAGCGGAAGCCGGCCTTCCGGAGAGCCTCGAGCGTCTCGTAGTTCCGGCGGTAGCTCACGATGGTGCCGGGGCGGATCGCGACGAAGTTGCATGCGGAGCTCCACTGCTCCCGTTCCTGCGTGGTGCGGTAGTCGCCGCCAGCGAACACGGGGTCGAGCGGCAGGCCGACCTCGCGGAGCGCAGCGAAGAAGGTGGGCATCTCGCGCACGCCGGCTTCACCTTTCCGCTCGTGGAGCACCGGCAATCGCTCGGGCCCCACGAAGAACGGCGGATACACCACGCAGAGGTCCCGGTCTACCTGGGTGAACACCATGTCGAGATGGATCGCGGTGGGCAGCTTGGGCATGACCACCACGATCACATCGGTCACGGCGGTGCGCGAAAAGACCAGCTCGCAGAGATGGTCGAGCGCCGCGGGTGAGCTTCGCTCGCTGAAGCCGACGATCAGCAGGTCGGGCCGAAGCTGGTGGATGTCGCCGCCCTCGAGCGTGTAGTTGGCGCGGCGCTCCTCCGACCCGTCATAGAGCACGCCCGCGTTGGCGAGGTCCGGATGGAACGTAAAGAGCGCCTTCACCAGCAGCTCCTCGGTCCAGCGCACGTCGTACCGCATCGCGCCCACCACGGTGTGCTCGCCGACGACGACGCCGATGTCCCGGGGGAAGAACAGATTCGGCAGGGGCGGCAGCGCGAAGCCGACCTCGTTGAGCGCCCGCGCGATCGGCCCGCTCCGCTCCTCGGTGCCCTCGACGAGCATGCGCACGATCTGGTCGGGCGGAAGGGCGGTGAGCCGCTGCGCGAGCTCGTCCGAGGGGACCACGTCCATCGTCTTCGTGATCAGGAAGTCGCGCGCCTCCTGCCGCTCCAGCACCTCGGCCACGAGCTTCCGCACCTGGTATACCCGCGCAAAGCGGGACAGCACGGCGACGAACTGCCGGTGCTCCCGCTGCGCGGTCTCGACGTCGATGATGTCGTCGTAGAGATAGTCCTCCCGGTTCCCCGGGGTCACCGCTTCGAGTTCGTTGCCCGGCGTATGGACGAGGACTGCCTGGAGCAGGCCGATCTCGGAGGTGATGCGAAGACAGGACATGGGGCACAAGGTAACGCAGGCTAGCGGCTATCAGCTATCCGCTATCGGCTATCGGCTATCGGCTATCGGCTATCGGTCGTCGGCTATCGGTCTTCGGTCGGCTCCGCCGCCGCTCGGATCGTCGTGCGGCGAGCCGAGCGGCTGCGAAATGGACCGATGACCGACGACCGATGACCGATAGCCGATAGCCGATGACCGACGACCAATATCCCGCCCCTCACCGGTTGGTAAGCGCATAGCTCAGCGTCTCGAGCTCCAGCGCCAGGTTCACCGTCTTCACCTCGACGTCGCCGGGAACCGACAGCTGCACCGGCGCGAAGTTGAGGATCGCCTTCACGCCCGCCCGCACCAGCCGCTCCGCGACGGCCTGCGCCGCCTCGGCCGGGGTGACGAGCACGGCCATGTCCACCGGCCGGCGCGCCAGCTCGGCGTCGAGCGTATCGATGTGCTGCACGGTGAGGCCGTTCCACTGCCGGCCGACCTTCGCGGGATCGACATCGTAGATCGCCACAATGTCGAACCCACGCTGGCGGAATCCACGGTACTGCACGAGCGCGCTGCCGATCTTCCCGGCTCCAACCATTGCGACCCGGTACCGCCGCTCCAGCCCCAGGATTTCCCGCAAGCGACCGGCGAGCTCGGGGACGGTGTAGCCAAGGCCGCGCTTCCCGAACGAGCCGAAGAACGACAGGTCCTTGCGCACCTGCGCCGAGGTGGTCCCACCCCGGGATGCGAGCGCCTCGGAGCTGATCGTGCCGATCCCCTGATCCTCGAATTCTTCCAGGTAGCGGAGGTAGAGCGAGAGGCGTCGGACCGTGCTGTCCGCGACTTTACGCATGAGCGGGCGCTTATGTGAAATGTTTCACAAAGCTAGTCTCCGGTCCATCCCGCGTCAACGAGCGCGGTCTGGAGCGCGGCGAACGCGGCGGCCGCGAGCGTCTCGGGCCGCGCGGCAGGGCGCAGTCCGGCCCGTTCGAGCACGGCTCCGCACCGATCGGCCGGCCAGCCGGTCAGCTCGCGCAGGCCGCGGAGCAACTGCTTCCGGCGAAAGCCGAAGAGTCCCACGACCATGCGCCGGAATGAGCCCACGGCGTGATCCGGCACGAGCGGCGTCGTATGCGGCCGGAGCCGCAGAAGCGCCGAGTCCACCTGGGGAGGCGGTGTGAACGCACCGGCGCCGACGCGGAAGAGGCGTTCGACCGCAGCAGCGGACTGTACCCCGACCGACAGTGCACCGTATTGGGACGAGCTCGGGCCCGCGGCGACGCGGTCGGCCACCTCCCGCTGCACCAGAAGGACGACCAGCGCAGGGCGCGGCGGCGCGAGCGCCTTGTCGATGAGCGGCGACGTGATGTTGTACGGGATGTTGCCGGCGATCCGGTAGCCGGTGACCGGTCCCGCCGCGGTGCGCGGGACTCCAGCGAGTGCATGCCAATCCACCGTCAGCGCGTCCCCTTCGACGACCGTCACGTTGGGCCAGCGGCCCCCAAGCGCGGCAGCCAGGTCGCGGTCCTTCTCGATGGCGACCACGCGCCCGGCCCGGCGAGTGAGCTCCGCGGTGAGTCCGCCGGGCCCGGGCCCGATCTCGATCACCGTGTCGGAGGGGGCGGCCTCCACCGCGTCCGCGATGCGGCCGAGAATCCGCGGATCGCTGAGGAAGTGCTGGCCGAGTCGTTTCTTCGTTCGCGGCATCGGTCATCGGAAATGAGAATTCACACGGAGGCGCGGAGGACGCGGAGAACAACGCTTGATGTGGGTCGCATGTCCACGCATCGGGACGCTCTGACACGAGACCACAACAACGGCAGTTACAGTCCTCCGCGTTCTCCGCGCCTCCGCGGTGAACCCGCTGTTCAGCTCTTCGCCAGCCGCATGATCAGCAACGTGCGGTCGTCGGTGGCGTCGGGCGCGAAGGCGTCCACCTCCGCAAACGCCGCCGCGAGGATCGCATCCTCGGGCTCGGCGCGGTGCGCGCAGATCAGGTCCAGAAGCCGCCGTTCGCCGAAGCGCTCACCCGCCCCGTTCCGTGCGTCAACCATGCCGTCGGTGCAGAGGCAGAGGAGATCGCCCTCGACTGACCACGGCACCTGCCGCCGTCCGATGCGTCCGTCTCCCTCGAGCCCGATCGGGGGCGCGGTGGCCTCCAGCCGCTCGGGCTCGCCGAAACGGGGCACCCGGAACGCATAGGGGTGTCCGGCATTCGCGTACGAGAGCCGTCCGGCCAGCGGATCGAGCACGCCGTAGAACGCACTGAAGTACATCTCGGTGCTCCGGAGCTCGGTGGAGACGCTGTCGAGCAGCGACGAGAGGGTCTCGTCCGGGGACCCCGCGCCGGCCGCATGGATCCCCGCCGCGGCCATGACGAGCGCCATCACGAGGGCCGCGGGAAAGCCGTGCGAGGCGACGTCGCCTATCATCACGCCGACCCGGCCGCGGCCCAGGCGGCTGAAAGTGTAGAAGTCACCGCCCACCGAATGGGCCGGCACGCAGCGCGCCGACACGCTGGCATCGCCATGCAGTACCGAGGGCGGCGGGAGCAGCTTGAGCTGGAGATCGTGCGCCAGGGCCAGCTCATGGCGAAGCCGCTGCTGACCGAGGTCGCGGAGCACCAGCCGCGCGTTCTCGGCCGCGGCGCCGATCTGGCTCGCCACGGCCGACACCAGCTTCCGGTCGCCCGGGGTGAAGCGGTCGCCGCCGAGCCGGTCGGTCAGGTTGATCACGCCCACGCAACGCGACGCGCCGCCGGGGGCGGCGTAGACGATGGGCACGCTGAGAAATGCGCGCCCCTGGTAGCCCCGGCCGTCGCCATCGGCCTGGGGCACCGCCGAACCATCCCCGACATCGTCGGCCGGATCCTCCGACACGATGCGCCGCTCGCGGAACACACGCGCCGCGACCGAACGGTCGTCCCCGACTGGCACCGGCCCGGCGCCTTCCAGGCTGAAGCCGCGCGCGGCGACCGTGCGGAGCAGGTCGGCGCGCTCGTCGTGCACCATGATCGAGGCGCGCCGCGCGCCCACCACGCCGCTGACCTCGCGCAGGATGGTCTGCGCGGCATCCTCCAGCCGAGTGGGGCGGCCGAGCAGCTCGCTGATGAGATAGAGGAGATCGATCTCCTGGTACCGCGTCGCCAGTTCCTCCGCGAGGAAGCCGCGCTGGCGCTCGCCCGCGAGCAGCGCCGCCACGATCGGGCGAACCCGGTCCGCGGCATCGGCGGATGCGGGGCCGCCGCCCACCGACGTTTCCACCCAGAAACCTTCGATGTCGAGGGGATCGAGCCGAGTGGCGCCGAAGGGAGTGGGGACCGCTCCGCCCGTCCGGGGTCGGGTCGGCGTCCAGCCTGGATCGGGGCCACCGGCGATCCGGAGTCCCCGACCGTCGAAACGCCAGAGCCGCACCCGTCCACCGACGAGCGCCCCCAGCGATTCCAGGATGTCGTCGAGCCGCGCTACTGCCGGCTGAGCGTCATGCAGATGGAGGTTCCTCGCTCGTTGAAGCGGACATCGTCCACGAGCTTGCGGATGAGGAAGAGGCCGCGGCCCCGCGTGCCGCTTACCCGCTCCGGGTGGAGCGGCTCGGGCACGTCGCCCGGATCGAATCCATCGCCCTCGTCGGTGACGTGGACCCGGATGCGGTCGGGAAACAGCTCGGCCTCGATGTTGACCTGCTTGGAAGGATCTTCGTGATTGCCCCGCACCACGGCGTTGGCGAGGGCTTCGGCGACGGCGACCTGGAGCCGGAACCGGAGCCGGGCGTCTGCCGGCACGCCGGTGAGACAGTGGCGAGCCACGAGGCTCACCGCGTGCTCGATGCAGTCGACATCGCTCGGCATCGTCAAATACACCCGGGCGCCGATCGGGCCGAAGGGGGAAACCGGGGTGCGGCGGACGACCAGCTGCAGCGCGGCGGTGGTCATCGTGGTCGCCCTAGAAGTTGGTGAGCGCCTGCTCGGGGGTGTCCGCGATCGCGAACAAGGTATCGAGCTTGGTCAGCTCAAACAGCGATCGCAGATCCTCATTGAGCCCGGACAGCCGAAGCTCCCCTCCAGCGTCCCGCACCCGCCGAGAGAGCGCGACCAGCGCTCCCAGCCCGGACGAATCGATATACCCGGCGGCGGCAAAATCGATCAGGAACTTGCGCTCGCCGGCGTCCAATGCCTTGCCGATCAAGTCCTTGAGTTCCTGTCGGTTACCTACGATGAGCTGACCTTCCACTCGAACGACGGTCACGCCGTTGTCGTCTTGCGTCGTGTGAAAGCCCATTGGCGTGCTCCGTCAGGTGGTCGTGGCGTCGGTTTGCAGAGCCACCATCGCCGCTACCTCGACAATATCATCGGCTGTCGCGCCGCGGGAAAGGTCCGAGACGGGGCGCCGCAGGCCCTGGAGGATTGGGCCCAGTGCCACCGCGCCCGACAGGCGCTGGACCAGCTTATACGCGATGTTGCCGGCGTCAAGATCAGGAAACACTAGAATGTTGGCCCGGCCGCCCACGGGTGAGCCGGGAGTCTTCCGGTCCCCGACCTCTGGGGTCAGCGCGGCATCGGCCTGCATCTCCCCGTCGGAGGGGATGCCGGGCGCGAGCTCGCGGAATCGGGCGGCGGCCAAACGCACGCGCTCGACCGCGGGTCCCCCGGCACTGCCGTGCGTGCTGTAGGAGAGAAACGCGACTCGCGGGGAATCGCCCACGAGCTGCGTACGCGCCCGCGCGGCGGCGAGGGCGATCTCGGCGAGCTGCTCCGAGGTCGGGTCCGGGACGACGGCGCAATCGGTGAACGTGAGCACTCCCGCCGCGGGGAGAACCATGTAGAACGCGGAGCTGGCGAGGCTGACCCCGGGCGCGGTACCGACCGCCCACAGAGCGGCTCGGATCACATCGGCCGTGGTGGCCACCGCACCCCCCACACAGCCATCCGCTTCGCCGAGTGCGACGAGGCTGGCCGCGAAGTTGAGTGGCTCCTCGGCCAGCTCGATGGCGTGGACGCCGTCGCGCACGCGGTCCGGGCGGCGCGCGCGCAGGTGGTTCGCGACCCGTGGCAAGCGAGTGTCGCGGGCGATCTCGACCCCGCCGGGCCCGCCCAGCACGATCGGCTCGACAATGTTCTCGGAGCGGAGCCGCTCCGCGGCCGTCTGCACCCGGGGGTCCTCGCCCTCGGCCAGCACGATGCGCGCGCGTCGCTGCGCGGCCCGGCGCGTGAGCTCGGCGCGGAAGCTCACGTCTCGAAGCGGCGCCGGAGCGCCTCCGCCACGACGGGATGCACGTGCGCTCTCACGTCCCCGCCGAACCGCGCGACCTCCCGCACCATGCTCGAGCTGACGTAGGTGAGGTCCACCGCGGGAACGAGAAAGACCGTCTCCAGCGACGGATGGAGCTGGCGATTCATCAGCGCCATCTGGAACTCGTATTCGAAATCGCTCACCGCCCGCAGCCCCCGCAGCACCATGGTCGCGCCGACCCGGCGGGCGTGGTCGGCCAGGAGCCCGCCGAACGACTCGATGCGGATCCGGGGATCGCCCTCGCAGATGGCCGTCAACATGGCGAGCCGCTCTTCCACCGAGAAGAGCGGCTCCTTGGAGACGTTCGTGGCCACCGCGACGATCAACCGGTCGGCCAGGGCGAGGCTCCGCTGGATCAGGTCTTCGTGCCCGCGCGTGGGCGGGTCGAACGAACCGGGATAGATCGCGATGCGGGTCATGGGGCCCGAAAGAAGGTGAGGGCGGTGTCGCCGTAGCGGCGGGTGTCGTCCCCGGGCAGGGCGAGGTCGGCGCGGTGTTCGACCGAAAGAATGCGCGCGAACGGAGTCCGGCGGAAGAGCGCGGCGATCCGCTCGGCGGCATCGGTAGAATACGGCGGGTCGGCGAAGACGAGATCGTAGGCGTGGGGCGCGAGCCGCTCGGCAAACCGCAGCGCATCCCCGCGGTGGACGCTTGCCACGCCGCCGAGCCCGAGTGCCGCGACGTTCGCGCGGAGCGCTTCGAGCGAGCCCGGGGCGAGCTCCACGAAATCGGCGGACGCCGCGCCGCGGGACAGCGCCTCGAGGCCGAGCGCGCCGCTCCCGGCGAAGAGATCGGCAACCCGGGCGCCGGGCAGCTCGGGCGCGACGATGCTCATCCACGCTTCGCGCACGCGATCCGCCGTCGGGCGCACCCGCAGGTCGCGCGGCACGATCAGCCGCCGGCCCCCGAACCTGCCGGCGACGATGCGCACGCTAGGAGGCGGGCAGGCGGGCGGGGGGGCCGGCGGTCCGAGCGCTTGGTGCGATGGCGCAGAGGCGGGCCTGGAGCGAGGACACGCCCTGCCACTCGTTGGTCTCCAGGCGGAACGCGACGTCCACCGGACCGTCGCCCAGGCCGGCGGCACGGTCGGCCCACTGGAACCCGATGGCGCTGAGCCGCGCGTCGGCGTCCTCCAGCACGCCTTTGAGATGCCCCGCCCCGACGATACTTCGCCGCGCCAGCCGCACGCCCCGGACACCGAGCACCGGCGACGGGTTCCCCGCCCCGCACGGCTCGAGGTATCGCGCGAGCCGCTCCAGCTCCGGGGTCGCGTCGCGCAACGCGATCTGGAGATCCACCCGCTGCTCCGGGCCCAGGTCTTCCGGTGCGAGGGCACGGCGCACGACGTCCGCGAACCGCGCGCGGAACGCGTCCAGTCGCTCCCGGCGGATGGTGAGTCCGGCCGCCATGTGGTGGCCGCCGTAGCGCTCGAGCAGGTCGTGACACGCGGCGAGCGCCGCGTGTAGATCGAAGCGTGAGATGCTCCGGCCCGAGCCGCGACCGATCTCACCGTCGAACGCGATCAGGAACGTCGGGCGTCCGAACCGTTCCACTACCCGGCTCGCCACGATGCCCACCACCCCGGGGTGCCAGCCGTCGCCCTCGATCACGAGTCCCGGCTCGAGGTCGCCGGCGCCCTCTACCCGCTCGAGCGCCTGCTCCAGCATCCGCTGGTCGAGCTGCTGCCGCTCGCCGTTGAGCTGCTCGAGTCGCGCCGCGAGCGACGCGGCTTCGGCCGGATCGTCGGTGAGCAGGAGCCGGAGCCCCTCGGCCGCGTCACCGATGCGCCCCGCCGCGTTGAGCCGGGGCCCGAGGATGAACCCGCAGTGCGCCGCGCGCACCGCTCGGCCGTCCAGCCCGCACGCTTCCACCAGGGCCCGCAGGCCGGGCCAGCGGCTCGCGCACAGGAGCTTGAGACCGTGCTTCACCAGGATGCGGTTCTCGCCGGTGAGCGGCACCACGTCGGCGACGGTGGCCAGCGCGACGAGATCGAGCAGATGCAGCGACAGGTTGGGTGGGAGGCCGAGCGCGGGCACGAGCGCCTGCACCAGTTTGAATGCCAGCCCGGTGCCACAGAGCTGGGTGAGGCCGGAGCGGTCGTCGGGGCGCTGGGGATCGACGACGGTATCGGCCGGCGGGAGCTCGGGCCCTGGCAGATGGTGATCCGTCACCACGACCTGCATCCCCTCGCTGCGCGCCTGGCGCACCGGTTCGACAGCGGTGATGCCGCAGTCGCAGGTGATGATCAGCTCCGCGCCGATTTCCCGCGCCTTGGCGAGCCCCGCGTCTCCGAAGTCGTAGCCGTCCCGGAGCCGGTGCGGGACGAATGCGGTGACCTGTGCGCCCGCGGCGGAGAGTGCGCGGGCGAGGAGAGCCGACGCGCACTGTCCGTCCACGTCATAGTCGCCGTGCACCAGGATCCGTCGCCCGGAGCGGACGGCTCCGGCGATGATCGCGACCGCCCGCTCCATGCCTGCGAGCGAGAGCGGATCGGCCAGATCGGCAAGCGCCGGGCGAAGGAAGCGGCGGGCCGCTTCGGGGTCGGCGTGGCCCCGCTGCACCAGGATGGCGGCGAGCGGCTCGGGCAGCGACAGGGCGGTCGCCAGCCGGCGGATCGCGGCGGCGTCCGCGGGTGGACACACCACCCAGCGCAGCGGCAGCATCGCCGCGACGGTCATCGCCGGTCTGCCGAGTAGAGGATGACGCCGCAGGCCTCGCAGCCCTCGAGGAGCATGCCCGCGCGGATCTGGCTTCGCCGGTTTCTGGGCACCGCCGTGAAACAGGCGCCGCAGGCGTCGCCGTTGAGTGGCACCACCACCGACGCAGCGCGGGCACGGCGGAGCCGATCGTAGCGCATCCGCAGCGTGCGCTCGAGTTGACTCGCCTTCTCTTCCCGCTCGCCGAGGCGCGCCTCGCGCTCCGCCACAAGTTCCCGCCGGCGCGCGCCAATCTCCACCCGGCGCGCCGCCTGGCCGACCTCGAACTCCTCGCACCGGCGGCCCTCCTCGGCCGCCCTGGTCTCGACCGCGCTGACGCCATCGGCGGCGCGAACCCATTCAGCCTCCTCTTTCGCCAGCACCTGGCGGGCCAGGTCCATGTCCGCCATGAGCGTGGCCCCCTCCTTGGGAGTCCGCACGAACTCCACCATCTGCTTCCGCCGCTCCTGCGCCTGGCGCAGGCTCTCGATCTTCTGCTCCTGCTCGTCCCGCCGCCGCGCCGCCTCCTCGGCGAGCCGTCGGGCCGCGTCGCGGGCGTCCTGGGCGCGTCGGAGCTCGGCGTCGAGCGCCGCGACGTCCG